>NZ_CP011789.1:915000-1220000 GCF_001636055.1 Pseudomonas putida | reverse complement strand
CTCTTGTTCGAAACCTAAAGGCTAGCCCAATCCCTGTGGGAGCAGCTGTCTTGTTCAAAATCTGAAGGCCAGCCCAATCCCCTGTGGGAGCGGGCTTGTCCCGCGAACACGGGCGTAGCCCGTGCCAGGCAGCGCAGTGTCTTTTTCGCGGGTAAACCCGCTCCCACACGGATTGGGATGGCTTTCAGATTTTTGAACAAGACCCTGCACTAGGGTTTGCGCTTGCGTGGCCCGCTGTTGAAGCTCGGCACCTTGCGCACCGGCTTGACCGTCGGTGCCGAATCTTCCGAGCTGTCCATCCACTTGCCGAGCCCGCGCTTGGCACTGGTCTCTTTGGGTTTCTTGGGCTTTTTCGGCTTTTTCAGCACCTGGCCGCTGGCATCGGTCATCGGCACCCGGTGATCGGGGATGAAGTCCGGCTCTTCATGACGCGGCAACGTCTGGCGGATCAGGACCTCGATCGCTGACAGCAGTTGCACCTCGTCGGCACACACCAGGGAAATCGCCTCGCCCTTGTTACCCGCTCGCCCGGTACGACCGATGCGGTGCACGTAATCCTCGGCAACGATCGGCAGGTCGAGGTTGACCACCAACGGCAGGTCGTCGATATCGATGCCGCGAGCAGCGACGTCAGTCGCCACCAGCACCTGGATTTCACGCGCCTTGAAGGTATCCAGCGCCCGCTGACGGGTCGCCTGTGGACGATCGCCATGGATGCCATCGGCATTGACCCCCTCTGCCAGCAGCCGCTCGACCAGTTGATCGACGCCGTTGCGGGTCTTGGCGAACACCAGCACCTGCTTCCAGCGCTGCTTGCGCATCAGGTGGCAGAACAGGTCGGCCTTGCGCTTCTTGTCTACCGGCACCATCCATTGCTTGACGGTGGTGGCGGCGGCGTTGCGCGGGCTGACTTCGATACTCAGCGGATCGTTCAGGGCCAGGCCGGCGAGCATGCGGATCTGGTCGGAGAACGTCGCCGAGAACAGCAAGGTCTGGCGCTTGCGTGGCAAGGCGGCATACACGGCCTGCAGCTCTTCGGCAAAGCCCAGGTCGAGCATGCGGTCGGCTTCGTCGAGCACCAAGGTTTGCACCTGGCCGAACTTCACCGCGTTCTGGCGGAACAGATCGAGCAGGCGGCCCGGCGTGGCCACCAGCAGGTCGACGCCACGGCGCAGGCGCATCATCTGCGGATTGAGGCTGACGCCGCCGTACACCGCGTAGGTGCTCAACGGCAGGTGCTCGGCGTATTCACGGATATTGGCGTGCACCTGCTCGGCCAACTCGCGGGTTGGCACCAGCACCAACGCGCGGATCGAATTGCTGGCTACCTTCTCACCCTCGAGCGCCAGGCGTTGCAACACCGGCAAGGCGAAACCGGCGGTCTTGCCCGTACCGGTCTGGGCTGCGGCCATCAGGTCGCGCCCTGCCAGCACGGCGGGGATGGCCTGGGCCTGAATCGGAGTCGGGGTGGAATAGTCCCGCTGCTGCAAGGTGCGCAGCAAGGGTTCGATCAGGCCGAGTTTGGCGAAATTCATGGTGATACCGTCAGGGGGTTCAGCGAAGGCGGCAGTTTACCGCAAGCCCCCTGGAGTTGCGCTGGCTTTGACGCCCGCTGCCCCCCCAACGGATGCACCTGCTCCTCAGGCAACCTGCCGTGGCGCGCGCCGCCACTGTGGCAGCCCGATCAACACCACCGCTCCGACGATCACGCCCATCGCCAGGCATTCCTCGGCGCCGATCCGTTCACCAGCAAAGGCAATCCCGAGCAATACCGCCACCACCGGGTTGACGTACGCGTAGCTGGTCGCGGCCGCCGGCCGCACATGCTTGAGCAGGTACATGTACGAGCTGAAGGCCACGATCGAGCCGAAGAAGATCAGATAGGCCAGTGCCCCCCAACCCGCCGCCGTCGGCATCTGGGTCAGGCGCTCACCGCTCAGGGCGCTGCCGATCAACAACGCAGCACCGCCCACCAGCATCTCGGCAGCACTGGCCATGGCGCCCTGGGGCAAGGGCAGGTTCTTGCTCCACACCGAGCCGAAAGCCCAGGCCGCCGCTGCGAACAGGATCAACGCTGCCCCCATGGGGCTCGCCTGCAGGTTCGAACCGAGGTTGAGCAAGCCGATACCGGCAAGCCCGAGGAAAATCCCCGCCCATTCCAGACGCGAATTGCGATGACCGAACAACAGCCCGAACAGCAACGTGAACAACGGCACCGTGGCCACCGCCAGCGCTGCAACGCCCGATGCCACGCCGGCATGCTCGGCCAGGGTCACGCCACCGTTGCCGCAACTGAGCAACAGAAACCCGATCGCCCCCGCCGCCCGCCATTGCGCCCAGGTCGGAGCCGGCACCCCGCGCCAGCGCAGGAAGCCATACAACAGGCTGCCGGCAATGACAAAACGTACCCCAGCCATCAGCAACGGCGGCCAGGATTCGACACCGATGCGAATGGCCAGGTAGGTAGACCCCCAGACCAGGTAGAGGGCAATGAAGGCGCCGATCAGCAGCCAGGGGAAACGACGGGAGGCAGGCATGACAAAAGACTCGAAATCCGTTTACGGGTGACTTAGTTTAGGAAGGCGCTCCCGTAAACATAAGTTACAAAACACGTTTAATAGGCCCATACACTTTGCAATGAACGGTAATTCGCCTGTTTTCCCGTTGATTGCACATTCGCAACGAGAGACTCATGGACAAGTACGATCGCATGCTGCTCGCCGCCCTGCTCGAAGACGGTCGCCCCACCTATGCCCAGCTCGCCCGTCAGGTCAACCTGTCGGCGCCTGCGGTGGCCGAGCGAGTCGCCAAACTTGAGGTCAGCGGAGTGATCACCGGCTACGCCGCCAAGGTCGACCTGGAAAAGATCGGCCTGCCGATCCAGTGCATCATCGAACTGCGCCTGGCCAGCCATGGCAACCAGCAGGCCTATGACGCCCTGGCGCGCATCCCCCAGCTCACCGAATGCCACCGGGTCACGGGCGACCCGTGCGTGATCATGCAGGCGGCAGTGGGTTCGATGCATGAGCTGGAGGCGCTGATCAACCAGGTGTCGCAACTGGGGTTCAGCAAGACGTCGATCATCCTGTCCAGTGCGGTGGAGCGCCGGGTGCCGCTGGACCACTTGCAGGGCAATGGCAGGAAGGGGTGAGTGCGCCCGCTCAGTGACGCAGCAGCAAATCACCCTCGATCGGTACATAGCGCGTGGCTGCGCGAATCAACGACAACGCCGTGAGCCCTGGTGCGCCGTAGACCACCGTCTCGACGCCATGGCGCAGCATCACCCGCTCGAGCAACTGGTCGAAGTCGCCATCGCCGGAGGCCAGTACGACCTGATCGACCCGGCTGGCGGCCTCATACACGTCCAGGGTGATGCCCACATCCCAATCTCCCTTGGCCGAGCCGTCGCTGCGCTGGATGTAGGGTTTGAGGCGCACCTCGAAACCGAGGTTGCGCAGGATCTGCTGAAATTGCTGCTGCTTGCTGTCACCCCGGTCGATGGCATAGGCCACGGCCTCGACGATGGCGCCATCGCGGCTGACCTGGGACCAGAGGGCACTGTAATTGAAGTGACAACCATGGGCCTGGCGCACGGTGTAGTAGAGGTTCTGCACATCCGCGAACAGCGCGATCTTTTTCACCTGGTGGCCCCGGGATAAAGGCGAAAGGGGCGCAGTGCGCCCCCGGGAATCCCGCGATTATGCCAGACGCGTCAGACGAAGGTGTCGTCATCGTCCGAGAAGAAACCACCGCCGCCGCTGTCGTAGTCGCTGTCCACGAAGCCGCCCTGATCATTGCCCCAACCGTCGTTGTCAGCAACCTGGCGCTGGTTGTCCTGATCATTCCAGCCGCCATTGTCGCTGGCCGGCGCCGGCTCTTCACGGATCACCTCGACCACCTCGTTGGGTTGCGAGTTATGGCTGAACAAGCTGCTGATACCTTGCGCCAGCAGTACACCACCCGCCACGCCCGCTGCGGTCTGCATGGCGCCCCCGAGGAAGCTGCTCGCACCACTGCGCGCCGGAGCCGCAGCGAAACCTTGCGCTTGCGCCTGGGGCTGTGGGGCATAGGCCTGGGGCGCAGGCTCGCGCCAGCCACCAGAGCCGGAGGCAGGGGGCGTCGCGACCGGACGCTGAGGCTCCGGGCTACGCGCACTGCTGCCAAAGATGCTCGACAGGAAGCCACCACTGGCCTTTGGCGCCTCTTGCTGGGCCTGGGCGCGGGCTTGTCTGAGCTCGGCCTCGAGTTGCTTGTTCTGCTCGTCGAGCTTCTTGATCGCCGCCTCTTGGACCAGGATCGCCTGGGCCATGTAGTAAGGCGCCGCAGGCTGCTGGCGCAGGTGCTCCTCGATCCGCGCCTGGGCCTGGGCATCGCGCGGCTGCTGTGGATCCTCGGCCTGCTTGATGCGGCCGAACAGACCGTCGATCAGGGTTTGTTCTTCAGTGTTCATGGGCTACCTCTTGGGCCATGCGGAACATCGGACAAGGTCAAAGATGGGGCGTGCCTGGTCAGGATTCAATTACAGGGCCGATGAAACTTTTTTCAGCATCGCCCGCTCCTGGGCTAAAGTGACGCACTGCTTTTTCCTGCGATATAGACCGATGAACCCGCTGACGATCCTGCGCGACTCCCTCTACTTCTTCCGCCGTCACTTCACCAGCATCCTGCAGTTGTGCCTGCCGCTGGTGGTGCTGGAAGCCCTGTTCAGCCAATTGCTGTACCGCCAGTTGGGTGACGACGCCTCGCCGGCCTACGGCATGCTTGTCAGCCTGCTGTTCTACCCGCTGTACAGCGCCGCGCTGATCCTCTACCTGGATACCCGCAGCAACGGCCAGCAGATCAGCAAGCGCAACCTGTTCGCTCGCGCCGTGCAGTTGTGGCCGGCGCTGGCCCTGCTGATCCTGATCAGCTCGCTGCTGATCATGGCGGGCCTGGCGCTGTTCATCTTCCCGGGCGTATGGATCATGATCAAGCTGGTGTTCGCCGAGTACCTGCTGGTCCTGCGCGGCCTTCCCGTCATGCAGTCGATGCGCGAGAGCGCACGCATGACCACCGGGCACTTCATGCGCATCCTGATCTGCGTGCTGTCGGTGCTCGCACCGCTATGGCTGCTCGATGGCCTGCTGCTGATGGCCTTCCCAGAGCCGCAGCCAGGCGCGCAACTGGTGCTGGACAGCCTCAGTGGCTTCCTGCAGTTGTTCAGCAGTGTGGTGCTGTACCGCTTGTTCATGCTGTTGGAGAGCGAGGCCGGCGCCGCTGCGGGAAACTGAAAGCTGTACGGGATGACGGCAACGCTCTGGAAAGCGTTCGCGGTGCCCTGCCCAACGTATTGCATCGACACTCCTGAACGACGCCCGACAGTCGCGGGCCACCCTCAGGAGCTGCATGCAATGGGTATGACAACAGATTCCGCAACTGAGCTACAGCGTGACTTCAAAGCCACGATCTACTGGATGAAGGGGGACGTGCTCGTCCCGATCAGGCGGAGCAAAACGACGGATAAATTCACCTGGGGCGTAGTTCCGGGGGACGACTGGCTGCAGGCGGGAGGTGACCAACCTTCTCTGATTCTGGACTTCGAGTTTCACTCCAAGACCGAAGACCGCCTGCACTACATGATCAGCAGGTCGAGCGGATTCAGCAGGCTTGGGCGAAGCGTCGGCGGCTATCTCGGGCTCTATCAGGTCAGCGAGGTGACCGACTACTGGAAACTCGAACCGTTGCGGCACGCGCCCAATGGCTGGGTCTGCCGCTTGCGTGATCACGAAGGGCATGGCGTGAAGACCTGGCAGGACGACCCTCATTTCGATAACTTCACCTACCACTTCCTGAACACCTACGAAGGGAACGACGCCGAGTTCCTCGTGGTTCCCACAACCTGAACCCCAGCGCTCACAGCAACCCGAGGGTCAGTGCCTTGAGCGTTGCTGCAGCGCGCGTGGTGCATTCGAGCTTGCGGAAGGTGCTCTCGACATGGGTGCGCACGGTACTGGGACTGATGCCCAGCAACCGCGCGACTTCCTTGTTGCTGTGACCCAGGCTGATCTGACGCAGCACCTCGCTTTCGCGTTCACTCAACAGTCCACCGCCCCCTTTGGCTGCCGGCAGCTTGCGCTCCCCGCGCGCGGCAGCGAACACGGCTTCACAACACTGCAGGTCGAAGCGCCCCTGTTGCGCCTCCAGCCTGAGCAACTGCTCGGCCTCCTGCTGGCCAAGCGCCGCTCGCCATGGGCGCTCGGCCCGCAGCGCCTGCCAGGCGAGCGCCACGGCCAGCAAGCGCTGCTCCGGCGCCAGGGCATCACCCTCCACGCCACGAAAATAACCACTGCCATCGAGACGCTCGTAGGCGTGTGCTGCAAGCTTGCCCGCACGCTGCAATGCCGGTATCTGCGCGCAAGCGCGCTGAGTCCAGTAGGGCACCAGGCGAATCTGCTCGCGGTCGCCCTCAAGCAATGCACCCGGCAGGTTCCATACCCGGTTCGGCACCGCGGCGCGGCCGATGCCATGCACCAGCGCCGCCTGTCTTAGCACGCCCTGCAGCGCCTCCGGCATGCCCATCAGCCCGGCGGCGTCATGCACCAGCGCAGCCACACCACGCGAATAGCCCGCAAGCCAGGTCAACTTGAGGTCGATGACATCGGCAACCAGGGTCAAAGGCACATCGGAGCAAGCTGTATTCGAGGTCGTCGCTTGTTCAGCCTCCTGCAAGTCATGCAACCAGTCGGCCGCCTGACACTGCAGCTCCCTCACCAGGCTGCGCGGGTAGCGTTGATCGGCCTGCCCCTCGATCCAGGCCAGCGCAGCCTCAAGACCCCGCGCTCGCGAAAGGATCTCCAGGTCACCTGCCAGCACCACCTGATACACCACCTCAGGCACCTGTGGATGACGCAGGCCGGATGGGCGACCGCTACCGTCGAAGTGCTCGAACACGTGCCGCAGCCCCTGCTCCACTGGCGCGCCCAGTCCAAGAGCAACTGCAACCTCACCAGCCACCTCGCAGTGCACGCGCGCCAGCGGCCCGGTCTGCAGCATCGCCCGCTGCCCGGCGGCGTCGAGGGTCTGCGCGAGCATGGCTTGACGGCCACCCACGTCGTCCCCGAGCAGGCGGGTGAAATCTTCGGCATTGGCAGTGCACCCCGACCAGCGCAACCGTGCGACATCAGCGGCCACCTGCAGGTGGTCGCCCTCGCCCATACAGGCGTGCGCGAGCCTGCGCGCCAGCTGCGCCGTGCGGCGCGACTGATCGATAGGCTGGCCCATGCTCAGGTCACCCACCATCGACAAGGCGAGGATGGCGTCTTCCAGGGGGATGTAGTCGGCAACAGGCATGAGCGGTCCACAGTTCAGTGAGTTGGAGGCTCGGTCATTCGACCGATACCCGTGAAGGCACAGCCTGCCGAGAATACAGCCATCACTCACAGGAGACCGCGCCATGTTCCGATTCAAAACGCTTGCCACCGCAATAGCAATGACTGCCTCGATCTTCACCCTCGGCAGCAGCTTCGCCGACACCGCCAAACCGTCGGTCGTCATCGTCCACGGTGCCTTCGCCGACGGCTCGGACTGGGCCAAGGTCGTGCCGCTGCTGCAGGCCCAGGGCATCAAGGTCACGGTGGTGCAGAACCCGCTGACCTCACTGGCCGAGGACGTCGCCGCGACCCGGCGCGTGCTGAACAACCAGCAAGGGGACGTGGTCCTGGTCGGCCACTCCTGGGGCGGCACGGTGATCAGCCAGGCAGGTACCGACGCCCACGTCCGCGGGCTGGTCTATGTCGCGGCATTCGCACCCGATGCCGGCCAGGCCAGCAAGGACCTGGGCCAGGGCTACCCGACCCCACCCGGCATCAGCCAGATCGCGGCCGACAGCAACGGCTACCTGTACCTGACGCCTCAAGGCATGGCCACCGATTTCGCCCAGGACCTGCCCAAGGCCCAGACCGACATCATGACCGCCACCCAGGGCCCGATCCGCGCCTCGGCCTTCGAGGACCGCACCAGCGCTGCTGCCTGGAGCAGCAAACCGTCCTGGTACGTGGTTGCAGGTCAGGACCGCATGATCGACCCAGGCCTGCAACGCGCCTTCGCCAAGAAGCTGGGAGCACAGACCACCCAACTGCAGACCAGCCATGTGCCGCAGCAGTCGCAGCCGGCCGAAGTGGCCAATGTGATCCTGCAAGCGGTGGACAAGGTTGCCAGCAGTCAGTGACCTGCGCGACATGCTTCGCCCTTGCAGGAACGCTTTCGCTGCTGCTATCGGTGAAGCAACTACAAAGTCGAGGGTGTGTATCCGTTCCGGACACGCCCTCGACTCGCCTCAAGGCATCATCGCCTAACTCAAGTACCCCTTGGTTTGGCGCGGGCAGTGGCTTGCGCGACCAACGGGTCATCTGGCCAGAAATGCTTGGGGTACCTGCCCTTCAGATCCTTCTTCACCTCGAGGTAGGTCGAGCGCCAGAAGTTCGCCAGGTCCTGGGTCACCTGGACCGGGCGCCGGGCTGGGGACAGCAGGTGCAGCTTGAGCACCTGCCTGCCGTTGGCAATGCGTGGCGTGTCGGCCTGCCCGAACAACTCCTGAAGTCGAACGGCAAGCACGGGTGGGCGCTCGCTGTAGTCGATACGAATACTGGATCCCGAGGGTACCGCCATCGTCTGGGGTGCCTGGGCATCCAGTTGCTGCGGCAGCGGCCAGGGCAGGAGATTGCGCAGGATCGAAGACAGATCGAGCAGGGCGAAATGGCTGAGCCGGGCGACTTTGCCGACATAGGGCCCCAACCATTCATCCAATGATTGCAGCAACGTCTCATCCCGCAGGTCGGGCCATTGGCCGACGACACCCGCTTCCTCATCCAGTACCCGCAACAGCTCCACACGTGCCTGCCACTGACGAAGGTCAGGCGTCCAGGGCAGAAGCTCCAGGCCTTTGCGTCGAACATAGTCGAGCAGCGCCTGCACGCGCGCCTCATCGCTCAGAGAGGCCAGGGGCGTGCGCGACAGCACGAGCTCGCCAACCTTGGTTTGTCGTTCGGCGCGCAGGGCGCCCTCTCGCTCATCCCAGTCGAGCTCATCCACCGTACGGACCTGCTCCTTCAGCACGGTGTCGAACAGCGCCGCGTCGAGGTCGGCGGCCAGGTAGATCCGCTCCTCCCGCTGGCCCTGTCGGCTGCCCAGGTCCGCGATGGCCAGCCAGGTGTGCTTCATCAAGGCGTCCGGCTCGGTGAACATCGCTGCCCGGCCATTGGCCAGACGATATTCGGCCCCGCCATCACGGCGCTGCTGGGCGACACGGTCGGGATAAGCCAGCGCGAGCAGGCAGCCCACCCAACGTGGATGATGAGGATCGGCGACGGCTTGCGACACAGGGCCGCGCAGGTAGGATCGATACTGCCTGGAAAGTTGCCTGGCGCGCTGGGCGCCCCCCTGCTCACCGCGCTGGGCACGTTGCTCACCGCTGAGAATGGCCAGCCGACTGTGCAGGTCAGCGCCCGCGCCACGCTGTATATCCCGCTCTCCCAGCAAGGCCGCGATAGTGCACGCGGTTTCGGCCAGCCCCAACTCGTGACCTCGCAGCAGAAGATGGGCGATTCGAGGATGGCTCGGCAGCTCGGCCATCGCCTGACCGTGCCGGGTCAGTTGCCCATCCGGCTGGAGCGCGCCAAGGCGGCGCAGCAAGTCGTTGGCCTGTGCGTATGCAGCCGCAGGGGGTGCATCGAGCCACGCCAGCTCATTCGGCTGGACACCCCACTTGGTCAACTGCAGCGCCAGCCCGGTCAGGTCCGCCTGCTGGATTTCGGCGGTGGCGAAGCCTGCCATCTGATCGTGCTGCGCTTCGGACCACAAGCGATAGCAAACGCCGGGCTCCAGCCGCCCGGCACGCCCTGCCCGCTGGGTAGCGCTGGCCCTGGAGATCCGCTGGGTATCCAGACGAGTCATGCCGCTGCGTGGATCGAAGCGCGGAACACGCTCAAGCCCGGCATCGATGACCACCCGCACGCCATCGATGGTGACGCTGGTCTCGGCAATGTTGGTGGCCAGCACCACTTTGCGCATCCCCGGTGGCGCAGGGTCGATCGCGGCCCGTTGCTGGTTCAGGTCGAGCTCTCCATGCAACGGGCAAAGCAACGTATTGCGCTTCAGGGATGGGGAGGCATCGAGGCTGTCCTGAAGCCCTGCCAGGACGCGACGGATTTCAGCCTGGCCCGGCAGGAACACCAGCAGGCTTCCCGACTGCTCGGCCAACGCATCGAGACAGGTGCTGATCACTCGCGGCTCGATGTACTCGCCGGCTTGCTGCGGCTTGCCCCAGATCGTCGTGACCGGGAACATCCGCCCCTCGCTGGTGATGATTGGAGCGTCATTCAGGAGGCGCGACAGCCTTTCTCCTTCGAGGGTCGCCGACATGAGCAGCACTTTGAGCGCCGTATCGTCCCGGAACAGTTCACGACCATTGAGCGTGAGCGCCAAGGCAAGGTCAGCATCGAGGTTTCTCAGGTGGAATTCATCGAATATCACCAGCCCCACGCCCTCCAACGCCGGATCGGCCTGCAGGCGGCGGGTGAGAATGCCTTCGGTAACCACTTCGATGCGGGTATCCGGCCCGACCTTGCTGTCCAGCCGGATGCGATAGCCGACCGTCTCACCGACCTTTTCCCCCAGCTCGCTGGCCATGCGCTCGGCGGCAGCGCGAGCCGCGAGACGACGCGGCTCGAGCATGACGATACGCTGTCCGGCCAGCCATGGCTCGTCGAGCAGCGCCAGGGGCACACGGGTCGTCTTGCCCGCGCCAGGCGGCGCCTCGAGCACGGCTTCGTGGCGTTCGGCCAGGGCCTGACGCAGGGCGGGCAAGACAGCATCGATCGGTAAAGAATTCATGGTGGTCCTCAAGCTGGCGAGCGAGTATAACGGCGAACCGAGACCGCTTCGTCATGGTCTGAGCATCAGGTGCGGACGTTTTTGCCCGACCTCCTGCAGTCACCTTTCCGGAGATTCACATGCGCATCCATTCCCGCGTCATCGGTGGCGCCCTCATCGCCGCCCTGCTGACCCAGCTGACGGCCTGCGGCACCATCCTCTATCCCGACCGTCGCGGCCAGATCGAAGGCAAGATCGATCCGGTAGTCGCCGTCATGGACGCGATCGGCATCCTCTTCTATGTCATCCCTGGCCTGATCGCCTTCGGTGTCGACTTCGCCACGGGCGCCATCTACTACCCTGGCGGCAAGACCGCCCAGGTCGACCCGGCCAAGCTCAAGCCTGCGGTCGATGCCGATGGCAAGATCGACAACCTCAAGCTGCAGGCTATTCTCGAAAGCGAACTGGGCCAGCGCCTGCCCCTGAACGATCCGCGGCTGATCCAGCACCGTGGCAGCGTTGAACAGCTGGCCGCCTTCGGCCTGGTCCCGGCCGCCTGAGCGACACCGGAATGACACGCCACGCATGACTGCCACCGCCGAACATCAACGCCTGCTGCGCCTGGCCACCCGTGCCTCGCTGACGGTAGCCAGCATTCTCGTCCTGGCCAAGGCCATTGCCTGGTGGCTGAGCGGCTCGGTGAGCCTGCTCGCGGGCCTGACCGATTCGGCGCTCGATGCCGTCGCCTCCTTCCTCAACCTGCTGGCAGTGCATTACGCCCTGCGCCCGGCCGACGACGATCACCGCTTCGGCCACGGCAAGGCCGAGGCCCTGGCCGGTATGGCCCAGGCATTGTTCATTGCGGTCAGTGCGGTATTGATCGGATTCCAGGCGGTGGAGCGCCTGCAGACCCCACAGCCGCTGGGCGACACGGGCGCGGGCATTGCGGTGATGCTGCTGTCGCTGGTGTTGACCGTGGCGCTGCTGGCATTCCAGCTCAAGGTCATCCGCATCACCGGCTCCACTGCGGTACGTGCCGACTCGCTGCATTACCGCTCCGACCTGCTGCTCAACGGCAGCATCCTGCTCGCCCTGCTGCTGGCCGGCTTTGGTTGGCCACAACTGGATGCGCTGTTCGGCCTGGGGATCGCGCTGTACATCCTCTGGAGCGCCCTGCAGATTGCCCGCGAGAGTACCTCGATCCTCATGGACCAGGAGCTGCCCGCCGACATTGGCGAACGCATGCAGGAACTGGCCCTGGCCATTCCCGGCGTCAAGGGGGTGCACGACCTGCGTACCCGGGTGTCAGGCAGCCATTGGTTCGTCCAGTTGCACCTGGAACTGCCCGGCGTACTGCCGCTGCATGAAGCCCATGCCCTGTGCGTAAAGGCATCGGAGGCGATCCGCGAGCGTTATCCGCGCGCAGATGTCATGGTGCACGCCGACCCTGTCTAGCGGCGAGAGCACATTTGCTCTGCCTCCCCTGAGCCTCGCCCCTCAGTTGACGCTGTACCCCCGACCGCTCAGGCACGCTGCCAGCGAGCGGCGATAGCCGTTGGCTACATTGGCCGGTGGCGCATAGGTGGCCGTGGCCGGATCGAACCCGGACTGGCTGACGGCCCAGCGATGGCATTGGTAACGATCCTGCTCCTGCTGCTCGGGGCCCTGTCCGCTCGCCGGATAGGCGACGACGTCATAACCATTGTCCACCTGAGGCTGGGGTTGCGGCGCATACGCCGGGGCGGACGGATTGACCACCACGTACTCCTGGCTGTCAGGCTGATACTGGTAGTAGGTATCGGCTACCAGGAAGTAGAGCAATCCGCTCAACCACACTTCCTGGGCGTAGGGAGGCAGGTAATTCACCCGCACGCCATAAGGCGGGCGCACCACGATGTAGCCGCCGCTATGCGGGCGGTACCAGTAGCCGCCGGAATAGAAGTAGTCCTGACCGCGGTAAGGCACTTTCCAGTAACGGTCCGGAAAACGGTCCGTGGTGTAGCCAGTGCGGTATTGCGGCCCCGGCCCCCAGCCATTGCCATGGCCGTCGGGTCGGCCCTGCCAATCACCGCCCGGGCGCTGGCCAGGGCCGCCCGCCTCCCAGTGGCGGATATCGCCGTTACGGCGCGGAATATCCTGATAGTAGCCCTGGCGCGGTGGCTGGGTCTGGCGCACTTCGTCACGGGAGTTGAGTGGCGAGCTACCTTGGGCTGGACCGTTGGGCTCCTGCTGGCCACCCCAGCCACGCCCGTCGCCCGGCCCCTGGGCCAGCGCCCCGAGGCTGATGCCCATGCCCAGCAAACCAACACCCGCCCACTGCCAGATGCGTGACCTCATGCTCGTCCTCTCGATAACCACAGCGCTTGATGGCAGCAGTCTAACCTGAGGCGGGGGCAGGCAGATGAAATCCCCCCAGGCACACGAGCAATAAAAAAGGGAGGCCATTGGCCTCCCTTCAGGAATTGTCGTCCGTGCTCGACGCTTGTGGCGTCGGCTCACCTCACAGTGTCTTCTGGACGCTGTGTAGCCCGGGGGCCAGGGCGATCCGGTTGGATGGCTGGCCGCGACCGCCCGCCTAGGGCGCGTCGCCGTGGACTTGAGTCCGGGCAGTGATTCTGTTGATAAAGATAGAGGAATGGGTGCGGCAGAGGATTGCGAAGATTGCTCTGATAAATAGTACTTGCGCAATTTTTCACTCAGGATTGATAATTCGCCGCAATCTGAACAGAAAAGGCATTCTTGATGAGCAAGCTCGACCGCTACGACCTGAGCATTCTTGCCGAATTGCAGCGCGATGCACGCATTTCCAACCAGGAACTGGCCGAGCGTATCGGCCTGTCCCCCTCGCCCTGCTCCCGGCGGGTCAAGCAGCTCGAAGACGACGGCTATATCTCGCGCCAGGTGGCCCTGCTGGACCGCAAGAAGCTCGGCCTGAGCCTCACCGCCTACGTGCTGATCGGCATGGACCGCCACACCCCCGAGCGTTTCGAAACCTTCGAAGCCGCCATTCGCAACCTGCCACAGGTGCTCGAGTGCAGCCTGGTGACTGGGATGGACGCCGACTACCAGCTCAAGGTGGTGGTACCGGACATGGACCACTATCAGAAATTATTGCTCGGCAGCCTGACCCGTATCGAAGGCGTCACCAGCGTGCGTTCGAGCTTCGTGCTCAACCAGGTACTGGCCAGTACCGAGATGCCATTGACCCACCTCCGTTAAAACCTGCGATACCCGGCGTATGATCGGGTCTTCAGACTGCCTGGAGCTTTAAAGATGGATCCCGCCGTTTTCGAAGAATGGATGATGATCATCCTGGTCACCGTGCTGATCGGGTTCATGGGCTTCATCGTCTGGGACCTGGCGAAAAAGTCCAAGGCCGGGCGCTTCGGCACGCTGATCCTGTTCTTCGTGCTGGGGTTGGGGGTGCTGGCCTTCATCATCAAGAGCGTGGTGGTGGGGTTTCTCGAAGGGGTGTAGCGCAAATCCGAGCAGGCCCCGGCGCAGGCTTACAGCCGTGCCGGCACCTCGCGCCAGCAGCCCTGCTCCAGCCCATCGAGGCTCCAGTCACCGATCCGGACCCGCACCAGACGCAAGGTCGGCAGCCCCACCGCCGCCGTCATCCGTCGCACCTGGCGGTTGCGCCCTTCGCGGATCACCAATTCCAGCCAATGGGTGGGAATGCTCTTGCGAAAGCGTACCGGCGGGTTGCGCGACCACAGCGCTGGCTCATCCAGAAGACGTGCCTCGGCTGGCAGAGTCTTGCCGTCGTTGAGTTCGACTCCATCGCGCAAACGCTGCAACTGCTCTTCGCTCGGCTCGCCTTCGACCTGCACCCAATAGGTCTTGGGCAGCTTGTGCTTCGGGTCGGCAATGCGCGCCTGCAAACCGCCATCATTGGTCAGCAGCAGCAGCCCCTCGCTGTCACGGTCCAGACGCCCCGCGGGGTAGATACCCGGGATATCGATGAAGTCCTTGAGCGTGGCGCGCCCCTGGTCGTCGCTGAACTGGGTCAGCACATCGAAGGGCTTGTTGAACAGGATCAGGCGAGGCTCGGCCGGCGGCGCCTTGGGCGGGCGACGCGGGCCGGAAGGACGCGCCGCCGGGCGGCGCGGTTTGGAGCGGGGTGGCAGGGGCATGGATCCTCAGCGGAACGGCGGCTCATCGAAGCTGCGCAGTTTACGCGAGTGCAGCGAGTTGAGCTCGGTGCGCAGCAGGTCGAGGGCAGCGATGCCGATCTTCAGATGCTGGCTGACCGCACGGTTGTAGAAGGCGTTCGCCGAGCCCGGCAGCTTGATCTCGCTGTGCAGTGGCTTGTCGGAAACGCACAGCAAGGTGCCGTAGGGCACACGCAGGCGATAACCCTGTGCGGCGATGGTGCCGCTCTCCATGTCCACCGCCACGGCGCGCGACAGGTTGATCAGCGGGCGCTCCTGGGCCCAGCGCAGCTCCCAGTTGCGGTCGTCGTAGGTAAGCACGGTGCCGGTACGCAGACGCTTTTTCAGTTGCTCGCCGCGCTCGCCGGTCACCTGCGCCGCCGCTTCCTGCAGCGCCAGCTGCACCTCGGCCAGGGCCGGGATCGGAATGTTCGGCGGCACCACGCGATCGAGGATGCCGTCGCGACGCATGTAGGCGTGGGCCAGCACGTAGTCGCCGATGGTCTGCGACTGACGCAGGCCGCCACAGTGGCCGATCATCAGCCAGCAGTGCGGACGCAGAACGGCCAGGTGGTCGGTGATGTTCTTGGCGTTGGACGGGCCGACACCGATGTTGACCAGGGTGATGCCATCACCGTCGGCGGCGATCAGGTGGTAGGCCGGCATCTGGTAGCGATGCCAGACCACGCCCGCCACCAGAGCCTGGGCCTCGCCGTTGTCCATGCCCTTCTCGATCACGACATTGCCCGGCAGCACCATGCGCACGAAACGCGGATCCTGGCGCAACTGCTCAAGGCCATGGGCAATGAACTGGTCGACATAACGGTGGTAGTTGGTCAGCAGGATCCACGGCTGCATGTGGCGCCAGTCACTGCCGGTGTAGTGCACCAGGCGACGCAGCGAAAAGTCCACGCGGGCGGCGTCGAACAGCGCCAGTGGCAGCGTCTCGGCGCTTTCCCAGTCGTACAGGCCATCGGCGATGTTGTCAGTGGCGGCAGACAGGTCGGTGCTGGGGAACACCCGCGCCAGCTGCGCGGCAGTGATGCCGCTGCCGGCCAGTTCGTCGCCCTGGTCGACCACATAGGGATACGGGATGTTCTGCTCGCTGACACCCACTTCCACCGTCACGGTGTAGTCGCTCATCAACGGGCGTAGCTGCTCCAGCAGATAACCGCGGAAGGCGGCCGGCTGGGTGACGGTGACGCTGTAGGTCCCGGCGACCTGCACCTTGGCATAGGCGCGCGTGGTGGCGGCAACTTCGCCCTGGCTGTAGTAGGTGAGGCGCAGGGCCGGATAGCGGAACTGGGCGCGCTGGTCTTCGTCCGGCTCGGTGCGGTCCTTGAGGTAACGCTTGAGGGCCTGGCTGAGGGCCCCGGTGGCCTGTTCATGCAGGGCCGCCAGACGATCGACGGCCTGTTCGGGGGTATCAACGACTACAAAGGCTTGGCTCACGCTGGGCTTCCTGTCTTGGAGTGCATGCAGGGTTTCCATCTTGCCTGCCTTCGGCGCTAAAAACACCCCCGGTGGTAAATGGCGACCCCTTCGTGGGTAAACCCGCTACCACAGGTGCTGCGCTGTAATTGAAACCAGCGGTGAACGTGTGGGAGCGGGTTTACCCGCGAAGGGGCCAACGCGATCAGAGCGGCGTGGCGCGCGCCACCAAGGCCTGAGCATCGACGCCACGCGGCAACGCGCCATACACCCGGCCGCCCGTGCCCAGCCGACTGCCGATAAATGCATCGCTCACCGTGGCATTGCCCGCCTCGAGCAGCAGCTTGGCCTGAATCGCCACGGCGATGTCCTCGGTCAACTGGCGTGCCCGGTACTGGATGTCGCTGGTGTCGGCGAATGCCCCCTTCAGGTTGCCGATGTGCGCGGCCAGCCGCGGATCGCCATGGCCATCCCCCAGCTCGACGAACAGGGCCTCGAGCACGCCCGGCTCCTTGGACAGCGCACGCAGCACATCCAGGCACTGCACATTGCCCGAGCCCTCCCAGGTGGAGTTGACCGGCGCCTCGCGGTACAGCCGTGGCAGGATGCTGTCCTCGACATAACCGGCGCCGCCCAGGCATTCGGCCGCTTCGTTGATCATCGCCGGGGCACGCTTGCAGATCCAGTACTTGCCCACCGCCGTGACCAGACGGGCGAAATGCGCCTGCTGCGGATCGTCGAGCTGATCCAGCGCCTGGCCCATGCGCAGGCTCAGGGCCAACGCTGCTTCGCTTTCCAGCGCCAGATCAGCGAGCACGTTCTGCATCAGAGGCTGCTCGCTGAGCAGCTTGCCGCCGACCTTGCGGTGCGCGCAGTGATGGGTGGCCTGGGTCAGGGCCTGGCGCATCAAGGCACTGGAGCCAACCATGCAGTCGAAGCGGGTCATGGCCACCATCTCGATGATGGTCGGCACGCCGCGCCCCTCCTCACCGATCATCCAGGCCAGGGCCCCCCGAAACTCGACCTCGCTGGAGGCGTTCGATACGTTGCCCAGCTTGTTCTTCAAGCGCTGGATGTAGAACTGGTTGCGCTGATCGTCCGGTCGATGGCGCGGCAGCAGGAAGCAACTCAGGCCTTTTTCGGTCTGCGCCAAGGTCAGGAAGGCATCGCACATCGGCGCCGAACAGAACCATTTATGCCCCACCAGCTCGTAGGCCTGCCCCGGTCCGGGCGTGCCGACCGGATAGGCGCGGGTGGTGTTGGCACGCACGTCGGTGCCGCCCTGCTTCTCGGTCATGGCCATGCCAATGGTCACCCCGGCCTTGTGCTGGTCACCGATGTTGCGCGGATCGTACTCACGCGCCAGTACCTTGGGTAGCCAGTATTCGGCCAGCTCCGGCTGCAGGCGCAGCGCCGGCACGGCGGCAAAGGTCATGGTCAAGGGGCAGCCGGTGCCGGCTTCGGCCTGGCTGTGCAGGTAGGTCATCGAGGCCCGGGCCACATGGGCGCCAGCGCGCGGCTCCGCCCACGGCAACGAGGGCAGGCCGTGCTCGACCGCAGTGCGCATCAGCTCGTGGTAGGCCGGATGGAAGGTCACCAGGTCGATGCGGTGCCCATAACGGTCGTGGCTGCTGAATTCGGGTTTGTGGGCATTGGCCAGGAACCCTGCAGCCATCAGCGGCCCGCCCGCCAAGGCACCATAGGCATCGATCCGCGCCTCGGCCCATCCCGCCCCGAAACGCCTCGACCATTCCTGCAGCGGGACATCGAGGCGGTACAGATTGGCGCCGTCGAGCGGCGGCGGCTGGTTGGTGACTTCGTGGGTTTCGGCGTACTGGTGCAGGTTCATGGGCGGCTCCTGGATCCGAACTGGCCTGGAAAGTCCAGTGAAGCACTCATTCCCCATGAGTCAAAGTGGCAAAAGCGCCGATTCTGGCGACCCGACCAACTAAGCCCCAGGCCCGGAAGCCATTCGCCCGGCAGGGGCCTGCACCTGGGCCACGGCCACCGTCATCGCCAGTTCGAAGCGGCTGCCCAGGCCACGCGTCGACTCATGGGAAAGACGCGCGCCGATGAGCTCGCCCAACTGGCGACAGATCGACAAGCCGATCCCCAGGCCGCCATAGCGCCGGGTCATGGAACCATCGACCTGGAAAAAGCGCTGGTACAGGATGGCCTGGTCCAGATCGTCGAAACCGATGCCGCTGTCGCTGACCGTCACACTCAGCGCCAGGCTGTCGGGGCCGATCCGGCGACCGCGGGCCTGGATCATCACACCGCCGTGATGGGTGAATTTCAACCCGTTGTCCACCAGGCAGGCGAGGCAGCGAGCAAGCTTTTGCGCATCGCACACCAGGCTGTCGGGCAGGTCCGCAGGCACGTCCAGGCTCAGGTACAACCCCTTGCCCAGTGCCTGCCCGGCATACCCTGCCCGCAGCTCCTGCAACAGTCGCCGAAGGCTGAACGGTGCGCCGTGAGCGCGCAGACGGCCCGCCTGGAGTTCGGTGAGGATCAGGATGTCGTCGACCATCGCCATCATGTCCTGTGCCGAACCCACGGCCGTGCGGTGATATTGCGCCTGCTCGGCGCCCATGGGCAGGGTCTGCATCAGTTCCAGCGAACCGATCACGCCGTTCATCGGTGTGCGCAGCTCATGGGTGACGGTGGCGAGGAATTCATCCTTGAGTCGATTGCTGCGCGCCAGTTGCTGATTGAGCTGCTCGAGTTTTCGGCCGCTGTCACGCAGCGCCCGCGACTGTTCCTCGCGCAGGCGGTTGATGCGATCGGCCAGGGCCAGCGACAGCAGCGCTACCTCCAGTGCCGCGCCGATCTGGCTGGCGTACATGGTCAGGAACACATTGGGCAGGTAACCCAGCACCATCAACGTATTGACCAGCCCGCCGAGCAGAAACGCCGTCCAGGCGATGACGAACCAGCGCGCAACGCGCACGCCACGCCGCCAGGCCATCACACCGACAGCAAACACACTCACCGTGAAGGTCAGCGCCAACGCCGTGGCCATGCGCAGCGCCACGCCATAGGACAGGCTGACGGCCAGCAGCATCACCAGCACACCCCAGGCCATCAACAGCAACAACAGCCGGTCGAACCCCGGGCTGAGGCGACGCACCTGCAGGAAGTGACGGGTGAACTGGCAGCCGAACAGACCGGCCGCACCGATGAACAATGGCGTGGCGGCGTTGGTCCACCAGGGGCTGTCAGGCCAGAAGTAAGCGACCCCGGCACCGTTCACCGAGATCTGATACAGGCCGAACGCACCTATATAAAGGATGTAGTAGAGATAGCTGACATCGCGCACGCTCAGATAGATGAACAGGTTGTAGACCAGCATCACCAGCAGTACGCCGTAGATCATGCCCAGTACGTAGAAGCGCCCCGGCTGCGACTCGATGTAGGCCTCGGCCGACCAGAGGGTCAGCGGCGCCTGCACCGATCCCTGGCTGTGCAGTCGCAGGTAGACCGTGGTGGTCTGCTCACGGGGCAAAGGCAGCTCGAACAGGTAGTTGTTCTGCCGGATCTGCCGACTGGCGTAGGGCAAGGCATCGCCGGTGCGTTGCGCCAGGCGCCATTTGCCCTCCCCATCAGGCAGGTAGAGCTCCAGGTGATCCAACGGTGGGTAGGCCAGTTCCAGTAACCATTGGCGGGGCGCGGCTGCTGGCAGACCGACAGGACGCAGGTCGAGTTTCAGCCAGAACACCGACGTCGAGTAGCCGGCATTGAGTACGTCCTGGGTGTGCGTGCGAAAGCGCGAGGCGAACGCTGGCGCGCTGACCTGGTCGATGCTGGCGCTGCCATCTACGTCTTCGTAGACCTGCATCAGCTTGCCCAAGGGGAGTTGCCGGGTAGCATCGTCGAAATCGACCGCTCCGGCGAGCAGGGGCAGGCAGCCCAAGAGCACAATCAGCAAATAGCGCATACAGCCCCAGCATGGTCTGCGCGGTTGCGTCGTGATTGCCTCCCATCCCTTTGAGACGACGAAACCCGGCAGCGCCGTTAATAGAGTTATCCGAGCACTCTAGCATAGCCTTGGGAGCCGTCCAGCAGCCACTGTCAATTTGCCAGAAAGCGCTCTAGAACGGTAATTTCAGGCATTACCACAGACACAAGCTGACCAAACGGTCAACTAAATTGCCGCACTCGCCGATTCGCGCAAAGGGGTTTGATGGTAAGCTCGCCGAACATGAATACCTACAGCTCCCGCCCCGTTGTCCTCTGTCTCTCCGGCCACGACCCCAGTGGCGGCGCCGGCCTGCAGGCAGATATCGAAGCCCTGATCGCCCAAGGCTGTCACGCCGCCCCTGCCGTGACCGCACTGACCGTCCAGGATACCGTCAACGTTTCCGACTTCCGCGTGCTCGACCGCGAGTGGGTGCTGGCCCAGGCCAACGCCGTGCTGACCGACTCCAGCGTGGCAGCGGTCAAGCTGGGCATGCTCGGCTCGACCGAGATGGTCGATACCGTCGCCGAACTCCTCGCCGCGCATCCGCACCTGCCGCTGGTCTGCGATCCGGTGCTGCGTGCCGGTGGTGGCGGCCGCCTAGGCAAGGACGAGGTCGGCTACGCCCTGCGCGAGCGTCTGCTGCCGCGGGCCACCATCGCGACGCCCAACCTGCCCGAGGCACGCATCCTTGCCGAACTGCCGAACGGCAGCGCAGACGAATGCGCAGAGAAACTTCTGCCGTTCTGCGAGCATCTTCTGATTACCGGCGGCCATGGCGACGAGGTGGAAATCCACAACCGTCTGTACAGCCGCAGCGGCCAGCAACACACCTGGACCTGCCAACGCCTGCCCGGCAGCTACCATGGTTCAGGCTGCACGCTGGCCAGCGCCCTGGCCGGTCGCCTGGCGTTGGGCGAGCAGCTCGAAAGCGCGGTGCGCAGCGCCCTGGACTACACCTGGCGCACGCTGCGCGACGCCGAGCAACTGGGCAAGGGCCAGTACGTGCCCCGCCGCCTGCCCCTGGACTTCTGCTCCTGATACGAGGCCATCACATGAAGCTACGCGGCCTGTACGCGATCACCGACAGCCAGCTGCTTGCCGGCCGTTTCCTTTCGCATGTCGAGGCAGCGCTCGAAGGCGGTGTCTGCCTGCTGCAGTACCGCGACAAGGGTGACGATGCGGCGCGACGCCTGCGCGAGGCCGAAGCGCTGATGCAACTCTGCGAACGCTACGGCACCCAGCTGATCATCAACGATGACGCCGAGCTGGCCGCGCGCCTGGGCGTCGGCGTGCATCTGGGGCAGACCGACGGCCCGCTCACACCCGCCCGTGCCTTGCTCGGGCGCAACGCCATCATTGGCTCGACCTGCCATGCCGCCCTCGACCTGGCCGCACAGGCGGCCAGCGAAGGGGCAAGCTACGTGGCCTTCGGCCGCTTCTTCAATTCCCTGACCAAGCCCGGCGCCCCGGCCGCCCGCCTCGACCTGATCGAGCAGGCCCGCGCCCAGGTCAAGCTGCCGATCGCGGTGATCGGTGGCATCACCCTCGACAACGCCGCCCCGCTGGTCGCCCATGGCGCCGACCTGCTGGCGGTGATCCACGGCCTGTTCGGTGCCGACAGCGCGCAGGAAGTCACCCGCCGCGCCCGCGCCTTCAACGCCCTGTTCGCTTCCTGATTTCGAGAGAAGATCCCATGTCCCGTTCCGAAACCCTGTTCGCCCAAGCCCAGAAGCACATTCCCGGCGGCGTCAACTCGCCGGTGCGCGCCTTCAAGAGCGTTGGCGGCACCCCGCTGTTCTTCAAACATGCCGAGGGCGCCTATGTGGTCGATGAAGACGACAAGCGCTACGTCGACTACGTCGGTTCCTGGGGGCCGATGATTCTCGGCCACGGTCACCCGGACGTACTGGACGCGGTACGCCGTCAGCTGGAGCACGGCCTGTCGTACGGTGCGCCGACCGCCATGGAAACCGAGATGGCCGACCTGGTCTGCTCGATCGTGCCGTCCATGGAGATGGTGCGCATGGTCAGCTCAGGCACCGAAGCCACCATGAGCGCCATTCGCCTGGCCCGTGGCTACACCGGTCGCGATGCGATCATCAAGTTCGAAGGCTGCTACCACGGCCACTCCGACAGCCTGCTGGTCAAAGCCGGTTCCGGCCTGCTCACCCAAGGCGTGCCGAGCTCGGCGGGCGTGCCGGCCGACTTCGCCAAGCACACACTGACCCTGCCGTTCAACGACATCGCAGCCGTCGAGAAGACCCTCGCCGACGTTGGCCAGACAGTGGCCTGCATCATCGTCGAGCCGGTAGCCGGCAACATGAACTGTGTACCGCCGGCGCCAGGCTTCCTCGAAGGCCTGCGCGCGCTGTGCGACAAGCACGGTGTGGTGCTGATCTTCGATGAAGTGATGACCGGTTTCCGCGTATCGCTGGGTGGCGCCCAGGGCCACTACGGCATTACCCCGGACCTGTCGACCTTCGGCAAGATCGTTGGTGGCGGCATGCCGGTAGGCTGTTTCGGCGGCAAGCGCGAGATCATGGGTTGCATCGCCCCGCTCGGCCCGGTCTACCAGGCAGGCACCCTGTCTGGCAACCCGCTGGCCATGGCCGCCGGCCTGACCACCCTCAAGCTGATCAGCCGCCCGGGCTTCCACGACGAGCTGAGCGCCTTCACCAGCCGTATGCTCGACGGCCTGCAACAACGCGCCGATGCTGCCGGCGTGCCGTTCGTCACCACCCAGGCAGGTGCGATGTTTGGCCTGTACTTCACCGGTGCCGACGACATCGTCACCTTCGACGATGTGATGGCCAGCGACGCAGAGCGCTTCAAGCGCTTCTTCCACCTGATGCTTGAGGGCGGTGTGTACCTGGCACCGAGTGCGTTCGAAGCGGGCTTCACCTCCATCGCCCATGGCGAGAAAGAGCTGCAGATCACCCTGGATGCGGCCGAGCGGGCATTTGCCAAGCTGAAGTGACCCACCTGACGGCCTCATCGCGGGGCAAGCCCACCCCACAGCTATCGTCTGTGGGGCAGGGTTGTACCCCGATGAGGCTGCTTCAGAGCAAAACGTGAGCCCCATCACAAGTCGCACAAATACACCTCGATGCAGAATTTCGAGTAAAACTTTGTAAGGTTGGCGCTGCTTATCCCATAATGTGCCACCAGAGACATTGGCCGCAGCTTTGCAGAGGTAAGTCGATCCCCATGAACCGCACCGGCCGCGCCCTCACCCTGGGCTGCCTGTTGCTTCTTCAGCCCCTGCTGGCCCTGGCAGAGGGCGGTAACTCGTTGCTGATTCCAGCGACGGGCCGCTGCACTCTCAATGCCCAGCCGCAAGACCTGGAGAATGCGCTGAAAGCCTGCGCGCAAAGTGCGGAATCCGGCGATGCCCAGGCGCAGTACGAACTGGGCGAGTTCTACTACACCGGCAACCAGGCCCCCAAGGACCTGAACAAGGCACTGAACTGGTTCGAGAAAGCCTCGCTGCAGGGTCATGCCCAGGCCCAATATCGTCTGGGCGGCATGTTCTTCCATGGCGAGGGGGTCAAGGCCAACAACGTCCAGGCCTATATCCTGCTGAAGATCGCTGCGGTCAACGGCGCCGAAGACGCGCTGGACATGGCCGACGAAGTCACCGAGCAGATGCCCCGCGACGAACTCGAGCATGCCACGCAAGTGCTCGGGCAGATCTTCCGCAAGTACCTTCTGGAGCTGCAAAGCGCCGAAGGGCGCACGCCGTTCTCGCCGCTGCCCTGATCCGATCATCCAATCGTCAAATGGTGCTGGCAGACTGTCAGCCTTGCCCTTGATCGTTTCAGATCTTTCGCCACTGTCGCTCAAGGGTTATTCTTGAGTTCATATCCTTCGTCGAGCGCCTTGAACCGACCTTGAACGCACCCATACAACCCCATCGCTTCACCCTCGAACCCTTCGAGGCCCACCGTTTCGCCAACTTGTGTGGCCAGTTCGACGAGCACCTGCGCCTGATCGAACAACGCCTGGCCATCGAGATCCGCAACCGCGGCAATCAGTTCGAACTGATCGGCGAGCCCAAGACCACCTCCGCCGCCGAACAGCTGCTGCGCCGTCTCTATCGCGAGACCAAGGCCACCGACCTGTCGCCGGAAACGGTCCACCTCTATCTCCAGGAGTCGGCGGTCGAGAACATCGACAACCCCGCCGTCAACGAAGTCAGCGTCTCGCTGCGCACGCGCAAGGGCAACATCCGCCCGCGCGGGGCCAACCAGCAGCGCTACGTCAAGGAAATCCTGGCCAACGACATCAACTTCGGCATCGGCCCGGCCGGCACCGGCAAGACCTACCTGGCCGTGGCCTGCGCCGTCGATGCGCTGGAGCGCGAACAGGTGCGCCGCATCCTGCTGGTGCGCCCGGCGGTCGAAGCCGGCGAGAAGCTCGGTTTCCTGCCCGGCGACCTGGCCCAGAAGATCGACCCTTACCTGCGCCCGTTGTACGACGCCCTGTACGAGATGCTCGGCTTCGAGCACGTGGCCAAGCTGATCGAGCGCCAGGTGATCGAGATCGCCCCGCTGGCCTACATGCGCGGCCGCACGCTGAACAACAGTTTCATCATCCTCGACGAAAGCCAGAACACCACCCTCGAGCAGATGAAGATGTTCCTCACCCGCATCGGCTTCGGCTCGACTGCAGTGATCACCGGCGACATCACCCAGGTCGACCTGCCGCGTGGCACCAAGTCGGGGCTGGCTCACGTGATCGAAGTGCTCAGGGACGTCCCGGGCATCAGTTTCACCCATTTCCAGCCCAAGGACGTGGTACGCCATCCGCTGGTGCAGCGCATCGTCGAAGCCTACGATCGCTTCGAAGCCCGCCAGGCCAAGCCCGAGGCGCCCGCCAAAGATGCTTGAACTCGATCTGCAACGGGCCACCGATACCCCCGCCCCGGATGACGCGGCATTCCGCCGCTGGTGCGAGCTGGCATTGCGCCAGCGCAGCGCCGACTCGGAGATGACCATCCGCCTGGTCGACGAGGCCGAAGGCCGTGAACTGAACAACACCTACCGGCACAAGGACTACGCGACCAACGTATTGTCCTTCCCTGCTGACGTGCCCGACGAACTGCTGGATATTCCGCTGCTGGGCGACCTGGTCATCTGCGTGCCGGTGGTCGAGCGCGAAGCCAGCGAGCAAGGCAAGGCGCTGGAGGCACACTGGGCGCACCTGGTCATTCACGGTTGCCTGCACCTGCTCGGCTACGACCACATCGACGACGATGAGGCCGAGGAAATGGAAGCCCTGGAACGCGAATTGCTGGCCGAACTGGGTCATCCTGACCCGTACGCCGATGACGACACCGATTCAATCAACCCTTGATCACTGCAAAGGAACACGAGTAAACCGCCATGAGCGAAGATCGATCGAGCAACGGGCAGAAGTCCTGGCTGGGTAAACTGACCCAGGCTTTTGCCCATGAGCCGAAAAACCGCCAGGAGCTCCTCGAGCTGCTGCGCGAAGCCCATCAGAACAAGCTGCTCGACAGCGAAGCGTTGACCATCGTCGAAGGTGCCATCCAGGTCGCTGACCTGCAGGTACGCGACATCATGGTCCCGCGCTCGCAGATGATCAGCATCAAGGCCAGCCAGTCCCCACGCGAATTCCTGCCGGCGGTGATCGACGCCGCGCACTCGCGCTACCCGGTGATTGGTGAAAGCCATGACGATGTGCTCGGGATCCTGCTGGCCAAGGACCTGCTGCCGCTGATCCTCAAGGAGAACGGCGACAGCTTCAACATCAAGGACCTGCTGCGCCCGGCCACCTTCGTGCCGGAGTCCAAGCGCCTGAACGTGCTGCTGCGCGAGTTCCGCGCCAACCACAATCACATGGCCATCGTCATCGACGAATACGGCGGCGTCGCGGGCCTGGTAACCATCGAGGACGTGCTCGAGCAGATCGTCGGCGACATCGAGGACGAGCACGACGTCGAGGAAGACAGCTACATCAAGCCACTGCCCAGTGGCGACTTCCTGGTTAAAGCGCTCACGCCGATCGAGAACTTCAACGAGTTCTTCGACAGCGAGTTCTCCGACGATGAGTTCGACACTGTCGGCGGCCTGGTCATGAGCGCCTTTGGTCACCTGCCCAAGCGCAACGAGACCACCGAAATCGGCGCCTATCGCTTCCGCATCCTCAATGCCGACAGCCGCCGGATACACTTGCTGCGCCTGACCCCGATCACCCGCTAAGGACGAACATGCGCTGGATCACCCGCCCCGGCTGGCCCGGTAACCTGCTGGCCATGGTGGCCGGCGCTTCCACCTCCCTGGCCCTGGCGCCCTTCGACATCTGGCCGATCGCCTTGCTGGCGATCATGCTGTTCTACCTCGGCCTGCGCGAGCTCAGCCCGCGCCAGGCTTTGGGTCGCGGCTGGTGCTATGGGTTCGGCCTGTATGGCGCTGGCACCAGCTGGATCTACGTCAGCATCAATACCTACGGCGGGGCGTCGCCCTTGCTGGCGACCCTGCTGCTGGTGGCATTCTTCGCCGCCATCGCCTGGTTCTTCGCCCTGCCCGCCTGGCTCTGGGCGCGCTGGCTGCGGCGCAACGAGGCACCACTGGCTGACGCCCTGTGCTTCGCCGCCCTGTGGCTGTTGCAGGAGGCGTTCCGCGGCTGGTTCCTGACCGGTTTCCCCTGGCTCTACGCCGGCTACAGCCAGCTTGACGGTCCGCTGGCGGGGCTTGCGCCGCTGGGGGGTGTCTGGCTGATTTCCTTCGCCCTGGCGCTTTCTGCCGCACTGCTGTGCAACCTGCACCGTTTGCGGGCACGCCCGGCCTTCCTCGCCGTGGGCGCACTGCTGCTGGTCGCCCCGTGGGGCATCGGCCTGGCGCTCAAGGACCACGCCTGGACCCGACCGGCCGGCGAGCCACTGAAAGTGGCTGCGGTGCAGGGTAACGTCGAGCAGGATCTGAAATGGGACCCGGCCCACGTCAACGCCCAACTGGCGCTGTACCGCGACATGAGCCTGAGCTCCAAGCCGGTCGACCTGTTGATCTGGCCCGAGACCGCAGTACCGGTGCTCAAGGACCAGGCCCAGGGCTACATCGACATGATGGGCAGCTTCGCCTCTGACCGTCATTCGGCGCTGATCACCGGGGTGCCGATCCGCGAAGTGGTGCACCATCAGCGCCGCTACTACAACGGCATCACCGTGACCGGCGAAGGCGACGGCACCTACCTCAAGCAGAAGCTGGTGCCATTTGGCGAGTACGTTCCGCTGCAGGACGTGCTGCGCGGGCTGATCGAGTTCTTCAACCTGCCGATGTCCGACTTCGCCCGCGGGCCGGAAGACCAGCCTCTGCTGCAGGCCAAGGGCTATCAGATAGCGCCGTACATCTGCTACGAAGTGGTCTACCCGGAATTCGCCGCAGAGCTGGCAGCGCAGAGCGATCTGCTGCTGACCATCAGCAACGACACCTGGTTCGGCACCTCGATCGGCCCGTTACAGCACCTGCAGATGGCACAGATGCGCGCACTCGAGGCGGGCCGCTGGATGATCCGCGCCACCAACAATGGTGTAACGGCCCTGATCGACCCGTTCGGCAGGATCACCACCCAGATTCCGCAGTTCCAGAAGGCGATTCTGTATGGTGATGTGGTGCCGATGCAGCAGCTCACGCCTTACCTACAGTGGCGCTCGTGGCCATTGGCAATCATCTGCGTGCTGCTGATGGGCTGGGCGCTACTGGCAGCCAGGATTGCCAGAGCCCTCTAACGGGCTTTTTTGCGCGGGCAAGGCCGCCCCCACAGGCACTGCAAGGTCTTCACGGCCCAGTGCCTGTGGGCGCGGGCTCCCCTTGAAGAGACCAGCACAGCGTTTGCCACATCAATAGAACAATCGATATCCCAGCAGCCCCATCGCCTCGTTGAGCAACTGCCCGCTCTGCCAGATCGCCCGGCTTTCCGGCAGCAGCCCGGCAAACGGTCGCGCATGATCGCCCCCCAGGAAACCCACTGGCGCGGGCACCACTTCGAACCCCACCTGCTCGAAGCTCCAGCGTGAGCGTTGCATGTGCCAGGCCTGGGTCACCACCACCACACGGCGCAGGCCCAACGGCTGCAGAACATCAGCGCTGAAACGAGCGTTTTCCCAGGTCGTGCGGCTGGCCTCTTCCTTCCAGGTCACATCCACCCCAAAGTCAGCCTTGAGCCGATCGGCCATCAGTTGCGCCTCGCTCGGCGGCGTGCCGTAGTGCAGGCCGCCGGTGGTCAGCACCGGCAAGCCCGAAGCCTTGGCCAACTGCGCCGCATAGCGCATACGCTCCAGCGCCGTGCCAGCGGGCTGGTCCTGTCCGCCCCAGGCCGGATCGCCACGCTCCCGGCCTGCGCCCAGGATCACGATGGCATCGGCACGCGCGGCCAACCCGGCCCACTCATCCAGCGCCAGGGGCGCCTCGGTTTCCAACGCCCGCGCCGACTCCTGTACCACCAGCGGCAGGCTCATCAGCCACAAGCCCGCCAGCCCGATGACAAAACACAACCCGGCCAGGCGCGGGCGGCGCTTGCGCATCCACCAGGCCGCCAACAACAACAGGAACAGCAAGCCCGGCGGCATAAGCCACTGCTTGACGAAAAAACGAATCGGCATGCGCGCACCTCAATAGAAGAGGTGCAGCCTAAGAGGATCGACGCCGGGCAACAAGTGCGCGACCGGCGTCGATCAGAGTGGTGTATCGAAGAAGCGTCACGAAACGACGCGGGCCTGGTGTCCTGAACGGCTATCGGGAAGGTTGCGTTCTGGATCTGTCCATTGCAGCGGGGCGCTGCCGGTCCTTGAGCCAGACGATCTTGCCCTTGCCCGACTCCGGCTGAGGGTAGGCGCCGGCACTGGCGAAACGGCTCTCCGGAAGCGTGTCCAGATAAGCCTTGATCACCTGGAACTCCGCGGGGCTCAGGCCGCGAAGCTCCAATTCTGCTGGCATTTCGTCGCGCAGTCGCACCGAGGTTCTGGCCACTTCGAGTGCCAGGCCCAGTCGGTCGATCAGGCGTTCGTATAGCTCCGGTTTGATTGCGGTTAGCTGCGACTCTCCCATCCGTTCACCTCATTGAAGGTAAGAATATCTCCCCCCATAGATGAGCTTAGCGGCACTGAAAAAAGCAGCAGCCCGCTGCGACAAACGGCCCGCGCGGCGTCAATCGCATTCTGGGTTTCCCACGACGCGCGACGCTCATGTATGCTAGGCCGTTCACTCTCATCGACACCGGAGTGCCGGACGCAGCGAGGTTGCGCTGCCTGGAAACAAGGTCTCTTCACTCTCAGCAAAAGTAGCCATGCACGAACAATACCAGCCCCGTGATTTAGAAGCCGCCGCCCAGAACTTCTGGGACGAGCAACAATCGTTCGCTGTCACCGAACAGCAAGGCAAGGATACTTACTATTGCCTATCGATGTTCCCGTACCCGAGCGGCAAGCTACACATGGGCCACGTGCGCAACTACACCATCGGCGACGTCATTGCCCGCTACCAGCGCATGCTGGGCAAGAATGTCCTGCAGCCGATGGGTTGGGATGCCTTCGGCATGCCGGCGGAAAACGCGGCGATGAAGAACAACGTCGCCCCGGCCAAGTGGACCTACGAAAACATCGAATACATGAAGACCCAGCTCAAGAGCCTGGGTCTGGCCTTCGACTGGTCGCGTGAAGTCACCACCTGCAAGCCGGACTACTACCGCTGGGAGCAGTGGCTGTTCACCCGCCTGTTCGAAAAAGGCGTGATCTATCGCAAGAACGGGACCGTGAACTGGGACCCGGCCGACCAGACCGTGCTGGCCAACGAGCAGGTCATCGACGGCCGCGGCTGGCGTTCGGGCGCGCTGATCGAAAAGCGCGAGATCCCGATGTACTACTTCCGCATCACCGACTACGCCGACGAGCTGCTTGAAAGCCTCGACGAGCTGCCGGGCTGGCCAGAGCAGGTCAAGACCATGCAGCGCAACTGGATCGGCAAGTCGCGTGGCATGGAAGTGCAGTTCCCCTACGACCAGGCGAGCATCGGTCACGAGGGCGCGCTGAAGGTCTTCACCACCCGTCCCGACACTCTCATGGGCGCCACCTACGTCGCCGTCGCCGCCGAGCACCCGCTGGCCACCCAGGCCGCCCAGGGCAACCCGGCGCTGCAAGCCTTCATCGACGAATGCAAGAGCGGCAGCGTGGCCGAGGCCGACATGGCCACGCAAGAGAAGAAAGGCATGGCCACCTCGCTGCTGGTCGAGCACCCGCTCACCGGCGAGAAGCTGCCGGTCTGGGTCGCCAACTACGTGCTGATGCACTACGGCGATGGCGCGGTAATGGCTGTTCCGGCCCATGACGAGCGCGACTTCGAGTTCGCTCAAAAGTACAACCTGCCGGTCAAGGCCGTGGTGCGCACCAGCGCCGGCGACGAAGTCGGCAGCGAATGGCTGGCCGCCTATGGCGAGCACGGCCAACTGATCAACTCCGGCGAGTTCGACGGCCTGGACTTCGCCGGCGCCTTCGACGCCATCGAAGCCGCGCTGATCCGCAAGGACCTCGGCAAGTCGCGCACCCAGTTCCGCCTGCGCGACTGGGGCATCAGCCGCCAGCGCTACTGGGGCTGCCCGATCCCGATCATCCACTGCCCGTCCTGCGGCGACGTGCCGGTGCCGGAAGACCAGCTCCCGGTCGTGCTGCCAGAGAACGTGGTGCCGGACGGCGCTGGCTCGCCACTGGCGCGCATGCCCGAGTTCTATGAGTGCACCTGCCCGAAATGCGGCACCGCGGCCAAGCGCGAAACCGACACCATGGACACCTTCGTCGAATCGTCCTGGTACTTCGCCCGCTACGCCTCGCCCAACTACGAGGGTGGCCTGGTCGACCCGAAAGCGGCCAACCACTGGCTGCCGGTCGACCAGTACATCGGCGGTATCGAACACGCCATCCTGCACCTGCTTTACGCACGCTTCTTCCACAAGCTGATGCGCGACGAAGGCCTGGTCACCTCGAACGAGCCGTTCAAGAACCTGCTGACCCAAGGCATGGTCGTCGCCGAAACCTACTACCGCGTCGCCAGCAACGGCGGTCGTGACTGGTTCAACCCGGCCGATGTCGAGGTCGAGCGCGACGCCAAGGCGAAGATCATCGGCGCACGCCTGAAGACCGACGGCCTGCCGGTGGAAATCGGTGGCACCGAGAAGATGTCGAAGTCGAAGAACAACGGCGTCGACCCGCAGGCCATGATTGACGCCTACGGCGCCGACACCTGCCGTCTGTTCATGATGTTCGCCTCGCCGCCCGACATGAGCCTGGAGTGGTCCGACTCCGGTGTCGAAGGCGCGAGCCGCTTCCTGCGCCGTGTCTGGCGCCTGGCTCACGGCCATGTTGCCCAGGGCCTGCCAGGCAAGCTGGACATCGCTGCCCTGGACGACGCACAGAAGGTCATCCGCCGCGGCATCCACGCAGCAATCAAGCAAGCCAGCACCGACGTGGGTCAGTTCCACAAGTTCAACACCGCCATCGCCCAGGTGATGACTCTGATGAACATCCTGGAAAAGGCTCCGCAAGCCAGCGAACAGGATCGCGCCCTGCTGCAGGAAGGCCTGGAGGCCGTCACCCTGTTGCTGGCACCGATCACCCCGCACCTCTCTCACGCACTGTGGAAGGAACTGGGCCACACCCAGGCGGTGATCGATGCTGGCTGGCCGGCCGTCGACGAAAGCGCGCTGGTACAGGACACCATCACCCTGGTGGTCCAGGTCAATGGCAAGCTGCGTGGCCAGGTCGAAATGCCCGCTGCCGCCAGCCGCGAGGAAATCGAAGCCGCCGCCCGTAACAACGACAATGTCCTGCGCTTCCTCGATGGCCTGACCATCCGCAAGGTCATCGTGGTACCGGGCAAGCTGGTCAACATCGTCGCCAACTGATGGCAACGCCCGCCCCTTAGACACGGGGCGGGCGGAACAGGCCCACAAGGGAGCAACAACATGATCAAACGCAATCTGCTGGTAATAGGCCTGGCCGCCGTGCTCAGTGCCTGCGGTTTCCAGCTGCGCGGTACCGGCACCAACGAAATTGCCCTCAAGGAGCTGGACCTCGGTGCACGTAACGCCTACGGCGAGACCGTCACCCAACTGCGCCAGACCCTGCAGAACAGTGGTGTCAAGGTCCAGGCCGGCGCGCCCTACAAACTGGTACTGACCAACGAGCAGGACAGCCAGCGCGCGGCGACCTACTCCGGCGGCAGCCGCTCTGCTGAATACGAGCTGACCACCGTGCTGAACTACGAGGTTCAGGGTCAGAACGATGCAGTACTGCTCGCAGACAAGCTGGAAGTACGCAAGATCTATGTCTACGACGGCAACAACATCACCGGCTCCACCCAGGAAGCCACTCAGGTTCGCCAGGAAATGCGTCGCGACCTGGTGCAGGGCATGATGGTCCGCCTGCAGCAGCTTACCCCGGAGCACCTGGCGCACCTTCAGCGCAAGGCTGACGAGCGTGCCCGCGCCGAAGCCGAAGCCCTGAAAGAGGCCCAGCGCATCCAGGACAACACGCCCCAGCAATCGCCGCTGGAAGTCCCGGCCCATTGAACCTGAACGGGGCACCGCTGGTGCCCCGCCCATCCCATGAAGCTTTCTCCCGCCCAACTCAACAAGCACCTGCAAGGCACACTGGCCCCGGTCTATGTGGTCAGTGGCGACGATCCGCTGCTGTGTCAGGAAGCCGCCGACGCCATTCGCGCCGCCGCGCGCCAGCAGGGCTTCGATGAACGCCAGGTGTTCAGCGCCGATGCCAATTTCGACTGGGGCAGCCTGCTGCTGGCCGGTGCCAGCCTGTCCTTGTTCGCCCAACGTCGTCTGCTGGAGTTGCGCCTGCCGTCGGGCAAACCCGGCGACAAGGGCGCTGCCGCGCTCATGGAGTATTGCGCCAACCCTGCCGAAGACACGCTGCTGCTGATCAGCCTGCCCAAGCTCGACGGCAGCGCGCAGAAGACCAAGTGGGGCAAGGCCATCATCGAAGGCGAACACTGCCAGTTCATCCAGATCTGGCCGGTGGACGCCCAGCAATTGCCGCAATGGATCAACCAGCGCCTGTCCCAGGCCGGGCTGTCGGCACAGCGCGATGCCGTCGACCTGATCGCCGCACGGGTCGAGGGCAACCTGCTGGCGGCCGCCCAGGAGATCGAGAAACTCAAGCTGCTCGCCGAGGGCAACCAGATCACCGTCGAGACCGTCCAGGCCGCCGTCGCCGACAGCGCCCGCTTCGATGTCTTCGGCCTGGTCGATGCCATCCTCAACGGCGAGGCCGGACATGCCCTGCGCATGCTCGAAGGGCTGCGTGGCGAGGGGGTCGAGCCGCCCGTCATTCTATGGGCGCTGGCCCGCGAGCTGCGCCTGCTGGCTGGGCTGGCCCAGCAGTTCAGCCAGGGTGTACCGCTGGACAAGGCCTTCAGCCAGGCGCGCCCGCCCGTGTGGGACAAACGCCGCCCTCTGGTCAGCAAGGCCCTGCAGCGCCTGTCAGCGCAACGCTGGGCGCAACTGCTGCAGGATGCCCAACGCATCGACGCACAGATCAAAGGCCAGGCCGAGGGTTCGCCGTGGACCGGGCTGTCGCGGCTGTCGCTGTTGATGGCCGGGCAGCGTCTGGCACTGCCTTCGGAATAATTGGGACTACTGTAGGAGCGGGCTTGCCCGCGAACACCGGCGCAGCCGGTGCCACTCACCGCGTTGCCTGATTCGCGGGCAAGCCCGCTCCCACAGGGGTGTCACGGGTCGTCACTCAACGTCAATACACACAATCAATTGGCTCCCCGTTCGCCTAGGCCATAAAGTCGGCCCCCAAGTTCATCCAACCTGGGAAGCCCGCCATGAGCAAGAAGCCGAAAAAACACGGCCCCAACAAGGCCAAGTCGATCATCGCCCAACCCCTGTTCCGCGGCCGCCAGGAACGACCGGAAAAGGGCAAGGGCAGCTACCGCCGCGAAGCCTTCCAATCGAGAGATTGGGAGGCTTCTTGCTTTCTGGCCGCCTGAAAAAGGCGCAGGCATGATATGGTCGGCACCTGAACTGCAAAACTGGATCTGTGCATGTCCTTCAGTCTTTCCCAGCGCTGGCGCCCCCGCCAGCTGATCGCGGCCTCCAGCTTCATCCTGCTCGTCGCCTGCGCGGAAAAACCCACCGCTGCCGACGCCCTGCCGCTGGCCCCTGCCCAGCCCGCTCCGAACGTTACCCTGCCCGGCACCGCCACTGACGCCAGCAGCGAAATCCAACCGTTGCAGACCTTCGCCCAATGGCAGGCGGGCTTCCGCCAACAAGCGCTGCAAGCTGGTATCAGCCCAAGCACCTTCGACCGTGCATTCGTTGGCGTGACGCCCGACATGGACGTGATCAAGGCCGATCGCAGCCAGCCTGAGTTCTCCCGCCCGGTCTGGGAATATCTCGACGGTGCGTTGTCGCCCCTGCGCGTGCGCAACGGCAAGAAACTGCTGGAACAGCACGCCGAGCTACTCGGCCGTATCGAGCAACGTTATGGCGTCGACCGCCAGGTACTGGTTGCCGTATGGGGCATGGAGAGCAATTTCGGACAGTTCCAGGGCAACAAGTCGGTGATCCGCTCGCTGGCCACCCTGGCCTATGAGGGCCGCCGCCCCACCTTCGCCCAGGACCAGTTGATCGCCGCGCTGCAGATCCTCCAGAACGGCGACATTCAGCCCGAGGCCATGCGCGGCTCTTGGGCCGGTGCAATGGGGCAGACCCAGTTCATCCCTACCACCTACAACACCCACGCGGTGGACTTCGACGGCGATGGCCGCCGCGACATCTGGAACAGCACGGCAGACGCCCTGGCCTCCACCGCGCACTACCTGCAAAGCTCGGGCTGGAAGCGTGGCCAGCCTTGGGGCTTCGAGGTTCAGGTGCCGGCAGGCTTCGACTACTGGCTGGCAGACGGCGCCCAACGCAAGTCGGTCAGCGAATGGTTGAGCCTGGGTGTGACACTGCCGACCGGCACCCAACTGCCCAGCGGCAGCAACCAGCTCTCGGCAGCGCTATTGCTGCCAGCAGGCGCACGCGGACCGGCATTCCTGGTGCTGGACAACTTCCGCGCAATCCTGAAGTACAACAATTCCTCGTCCTACGCCCTGGCGGTAAGCCTGCTGGGTGATCGCTTCTCGGGCTGGGGTTTCATTGCCGGTTCGTGGCCGAAGGACGACCTTCCACTGAGCCGCAGCGAGCGCATGGAGCTGCAGAACCTGCTCAATGCCAGCGGGCACGAAGCCGGCAACGCCGATGGCATCATCGGTGCCAACACCCGCAAAGCCATTCGCAATGCTCAGCAGGCCCAAGGCTGGCCGGCTGATGGGTATCCGACGCACAAGCTGCTCGATAGCCTGCGGCGATAGAGAATATTGGGGCTGCTTGTGCAGCCCCTATAGCTTCAGGCTGTGAACAGCGCCTGCTCCAGCACAAGCTGCTGTGCATCACTGTCCAGCCGCACCTGCGCCCCCAGCGGCAGGCAGACATTCGGATCACAGTGTCCACTGCGCCATCCTGCCAGCACCGGCACCTCAAGCGGCCCGAATACGTCTCTGAGCAATGGCTCCAACGCCGTCACCGTGATCCCCGCAAAGTCTCCCACCAGCACACCCTTGACCCCCTCCAGCGCGCCAGCCAGACGCAACTGGGTCAGCAGGCGGTCCACCCGGTACAAGGGCTCGTTGACGTCCTCGATGAACAGGATGCTGCCGTGGGTATCGATCTGCGCCAAGGTGCCTTGAGTCGCCCCAAGCATCGACAGGTTGCCACCCACCAATCGCCCGCTGGCGACACCACGGACCACGGTCGTCAGGCCAAACGCCGCCGGGTGCTCGATGGCATCGCCTCGCCCGAGCTGCCCCTGCAATTGCTGGAACAACGAACTGACGGTCGGCTCGAGCTTGGCACCGAGCAGGTCGGCATTGAGCATCCCGCCATGGAAGGTGAGCAACCCGGCATGGCGCTGGATTGCCGTGTGCAGGGCGGTGATGTCGCTGTAGCCGATCAAGGGTTTGGGGTGGCGACGAATCAGCTCGAAATCCAGCCGTTCAAGCAGCCGCATGCTGCCATAGCCACCTCGCATGCACAGGATCGCGTCGATCCGAGGGTCAGCGAAGGCGTCGTGCAGGTCACGCACGCGTTGCTCGTCACTGCCTGCCAGGTAGCCGTCGGCCTGTAGCGCGCCCGGGTAGATGCGGCAACGCAAGCCGCGCTGCTCGAACCATTGACGCGCCTTGCCCACATCCAGCCGTGCAGGCCCCGCTGGTGCGACAATTGCGAAGCAGGCGTTGCCGGGCAATGCCCTGGGCAGGCTGAAGACCGGGGTTTCAAGACAGTTCATCGTGCGATTCCTTGCATATGAGGGCTGGCCACTCTAACGGGGCTAATGAAGGACGCACATAGGCAGCGCTGCCCCGGAAAACAAAAATGCCGATGCCGCCTTTCAGCGTGCATCGGCATGTTCAGCTCAGCCCTGATCAGAGCTTGATCTTGGCTTCGTGAGCCTGCTGGTCGGCGTGGTAGGACGAGCGCACCAGCGGGCCGGAGGCCACGTTCTTGAAGCCCATCTTGTAGCCTTCCTCGGCGAACCAGGCGAAGGTGTCGGGGTGCACGAAACGCTGCACCGGCAAGTGGCTGCGCGACGGCTGCAGGTACTGGCCGAGGGTCAGCATGTCGATGTCATGCTCGCGCATGCGGTGCATCACCTCGATGACCTCCTCGTCGGTCTCGCCCAGGCCGAGCATCAGGCCCGACTTGGTGGGGACGTGCGGCACCAGTTGTTTGAACTTCTGCAGCAAGTCCAGCGACCAGTCGTAGTCCGACCCAGGACGCGCGGCCTTGTACAGACGCGGCACGGTCTCGAGGTTGTGGTTGAACACATCAGGCGGCGTTTGCGCGGTGATTTCCAGCGCTACGTCCATACGCCCGCGGTAGTCCGGTACCAGGGTTTCCAACTGCACGCCTGGGGACAGGGCGCGGATTTCGCGGATGCAATCGGCAAAGTGCTGGGCACCACCATCACGCAGGTCGTCGCGGTCTACCGAGGTGATCACCACGTACTTCAGGCGCAAATCGGCAATGGCGACCGCCAGGTTCTTCGGCTCATCGAGGTCCAGCGGCTTGGGACGACCGTGGCCAACGTCGCAGAACGGGCAGCGACGGGTGCAGATATCACCCATGATCATGAAAGTCGCGGTGCCACCGGAGAAGCACTCGCCCAGGTTAGGGCAGGATGCCTCTTCGCAGACGCTGTGCAGCTTGTGCTTGCGCAGCAGTTGCTTGATGCGGTCGACTTCCGGCGAAACCGGGATGCGCACGCGGATCCAGTCGGGTTTCTTCGGCAGTTCGTCGGTGGGGATGATTTTCACCGGGATGCGCGCGACCTTATCGGCGCCACGCAGCTTGACCCCGGCTTCCACTTTCTTGGGGGCAGGGCGTGGGGTGACGTCTTGCGTCGCGATCAGGTTCGGCACGGCTTCTTGCACAGTTGTCATAATCAGTCGATTCCGCCCGTGAGGGTCGTCTGCTCAGCATAGTCGAGGTGCCTGACCAGCTGTCCACGCAGCCTTGTCCTGACCTCGTCAAGTTCGATCGGGCCTGCCAGGTCGCGCAGCTGGGTCATGGCCAGCCCCGCATACCCGCAGGGGTTGATTCGGCGGAATGGCGCAAGGTCCATGTCCACGTTCAGGGCAAGGCCGTGGAACGAACGGCCGTTGCGGATTCGAAGGCCAAGTGACGCGATCTTCGCGCCATCGACATAGACGCCAGGGGCGTCGGGCTTGGCCAGCGCCTGCACGCCGTAGCTGGCGAGCAGTTCGATGAGCGTACTCTCGATGCGGCTGACCAGCTCGCGCACGCCAAAACCCAGGCGACGCACGTCCAGCAGCAGGTAGGCGACCAACTGGCCGGGGCCGTGGTAGGTGACCTGACCGCCGCGGTCGGTCTGCACCACCGGGATATCGCCCGGTATCAGCAGATGCTCGGCCTTGCCGGCCTGGCCCTGGGTGAAGACCGCGGGATGCTCGACCAGCCAGACTTCGTCCTGGCTGTCCGGGCCGCGCTGCTCGGTAAAGCGACGCATGGCTTCCAGCACCGGTTCATAGGGCTGCAGGCCAAGATCGCGAAAACCGAGGGACGCGGGCATCACAGTACCATTTTCACGATGCCGGTGGCACGCAGGGCACTGTTGATGTCGTGCAGCTGGTTCTCGCTCTCGGCGACGATGTGCAGCTGTACCGTAGTGTATTTGCCTTCCTTGCTCTGGCGCTCGGCCAGGGTGGACAGGTCGACCTTGGCGTGCTTGCTCAGGACCTCGATGACCATGTCCTTGAAGCCGACAACGGTATCGCCGATGACCTTGATCGGGTAATCGGCGCAGGGGAATTCGATTTTGTGCGACTTGACGTCAGCTTCGCTCATGGCGCGTACGCCCTCGTAAGGCGTGGCAACAACAATGCCCCCGAGCGGTTGCGCGGGGGCATGGCCGGTCACGTATCAGTTGAACAAACCGTAGAAGAACAGGCGGATGCTATCCCACATACGGCGGAAGAAACCACCTTCCTCGACGCCATCCAGGGCGATCAGGTCGGCGCTGTGCACCACTTTCTCGTCCAGTTTGACTTCCACTTTACCGATCACGTCACCTTTGGCGATCGGAGCGGTCAGCTGCGGGTTCATGGTCATCGAAGCCTGGAGGCGTTTCAATTGGCCTTTAGGCATGGTCATGGTCAGGTCGTTGGCCAGACCCGCCTTGACTTGAGCGGTGGCGCCCTTCCAGACCGGCGCCTGAGTCAGCTCGGTACCCTTCTGGTAGAAGGTCTGGGTTTCGAAGAAGCGGAAACCGTAGGTCAGCAGCTTCTGCGTTTCGGCGGCACGGGCCTGCTCGCTGTTGGTGCCGAACACCACCGCGATCAGACGCTGGCCATCGCGAACGGCCGAGGCCACCATGCAGTAGCCGGCTTCCTCGGTGTGGCCGGTCTTCAGACCGTCGACGGTCTTGTCGCGCCACAGCAGCAGGTTGCGGTTAGGCTGCTTGATGTTATTCCAGTAGAACTCTTTCTGCGAGTAGATCGCGTAGTGCGCCGGATCTTCGTTGATGATCGCACGCGCCAGCAGGGCCATGTCGTGGGCCGAGGAATAGTGCTCGGGGTTCGGCAGGCCGGTCGGGTTCATGAAGTGCGAATTGGACATGCCCAGGTCGGCGGCAGTCTTGTTCATCATGTCGGCGAAGGCGTCTTCACTGCCGGCGATGTGCTCGGAAAGGGCTACCGAGGCATCGTTGCCCGACTGGATGATGATGCCGTGCAGCAGATCGCTGACGGTCACCTGGCTGCCGACCTTGATGAACATGCGCGAACCGCCGGTACGCCAGGCGTTCTCGCTGACGGTCACCGGGTCGTTCTCGCCGATCTGGCCACGACGGATGTCGAGGGTGGCGATGTAGGCGGTCATCAGCTTGGTCAGGCTGGCTGGCGGCAGGCGCTCGTCACCGTTGTTCTCGACCAGCACGTTGCCGCTGGACGCATCCATGAGTACATAGGACTTGGCTGCCAACTGCGGAGGTGCTGGCATCATCTGCTCGGCTGCAAAGGCAGCGGGCACGATCAGCAGCAGTACGGGCAGGCAAAGTCGTTTGGCAAGGTTGGTGATGTTCATCCGTCTCTCGTAAATCGCTAATGGTCTGATGTTCCGTGGGGATACCACGGCGTTTCAGTCTGCTTCGGGGCTGGCGGACAGCCCATGCCCCAAGGGGCAAAACCGCCATTGTACATGGCCGGACCTGGCAATTCATGAACAAACCGACAGGTCGGCATCGTCTTGCTCACGGGCAAACCCGCGCCGGAAGGTACTGCGTCGTCAGTCTGCTGTGACCAGCTTGGCCTGCCCCAGGTTCGCCAGGCGAATGCTGTCCTGCGCCTGCTGGATTTCACCCTGGCTGCTGATCGGCCCCAAACGTACCCGGTGCAGCGTTTGCTGGTTGCGCACGATGGAACTGATGAACACCGGCGCACTGACCATGGTGCTCAACTTCGAACGCAACAGCTCGGCGGCGTCCGGGTTGGCGAAGGCGCCGACCTGAAGGAAGCTGCCGCCGCTGTTGCCCGGTACGTTGTTGCCGGCCACCTGCACCGGCACCACGGGAGCAGCGTGCTGCTGCGGCGGCGGGGTCCATTGTTCGACACGCCCGGTGCTGGCGGGGATCGGCTGCGCCTGGGCGACCTGCGGCTCCTTGAGCATCAATGGCGGCTGCTGGCCCTTCTGCGCCCACCACTGCTGCGGGTCGATGCCTTCGACGCGCACATGGGCGGTGCCGATTTCGGCGTAACCGAGCTTCTTCGCCGCGGCGTACGACAAGTCGATGATGCGGTCCGAATAGAATGGCCCGCGGTCGTTGACGCGCAGGATCACACTGCGGCCGTTGGCCAGGTTGGTCACCCGCACATAGGCCGGCAGCGGCAGGGTCTTGTGCGCCGCGCTCATGCCGTAGAGGTCGTAAAGCTCACCGTTGGCGGTGTTCTGCCCGTGGAACTTGGTGCCGTACCACGACGCCGTGCCCTCGGCGCGGTAGTTGCGCGAGTCCTGCATCGGGTAATAGGTTTTGCCCAGCACGGTGTACGGGTTGGCCTTGTAGTTGCCGGTGTGCACGGTCGGGGTAGCGTCGGGAATCTTGTTGACGTCCACGTCCCACCAGGGTGCACCGTCCTTGTGAGCACGGTTGATGTCCAGGCCCGGCTGCGAGCGAACGGTGTTGCCGCCCCCCTGCGAGGTCGGACGGCTGGAAGAACAGCTGACCAGCAATACGCCGATGGCGGCGCAAGTCAGCAACTTGAAGGTATTGACTTTGAACAATTCGCGCATTACTTGACGCCCCGTGCCTGGACCAGCTGTTGCGAGAGCTGATGCACCGCCATGGCATACATCACGCTGCGGTTGTAACGCGTGATCGCGTAGAAGTTCTTCAGGCCCATCCAGTATTCGGGGCCGTTGTCGCCTTCGAGCCGGAACGCCGTGACCGGCAGATCATCGCGCAGCGCATCATGACTCGACCAGCCCAGCGCTCGCAACTCCCCGACCGTCTTCACAGGCTCGATGCCGGTGGTCAGGCCCTCGTCGACACGCGCACCGCTGACCTGGGCCCGGCTGACCACGGGCTGCCCGGCGACCCAGCCGTGGCGCTTGAAATAGCTGGCCACACTGCCGATGGCATCATCCGGGTTGTTCCAGATATTGATGTGGCCGTCGCCGTCGAAATCCACGGCGTAATTGCGAAAACTGCTCGGCATGAACTGCGGCAGGCCCATAGCGCCAGCATAGGACCCCTTGAGCGTGAGTGGGTCGAGTTGCTCCTCGCGCGCCAGCAGGAGGAACTCTCGCAGCTCCTTGCGGAAGAATTCGGCGCGCGGCGGGTAGTCGAAGCCCAGCGTCGACAAGGCATCGATGACCCGGTAGCTGCCGGTATTGCGGCCAAAGAAGGTTTCCACGCCAATGATCGCGACGATGTACTGGGCAGGGACGCCGTATTCCTGCTCGGCGCGGGCCAGCACGGCTTCGTGCTGGCGCCAGAAGTCGACACCGCGGGCGATGCGCGCATCGGTGATGAACATCGGGCGGTATTCCTTCCAGGGCTTGACCCGCTCGGCCGGACGCGAGATCGCGTCGAGGATCGCCTGCTTGCGCTGCACCTCGCGGAATACACCCATCAGTTGCTCGCCGGCAAAGCCGTAGTCGCGGGTCATTTCGCCAACGAATTCGGCCACCTTGGGCGAGCCGTCATAGTCGCCGGCATTGGCCTGCTGGACAGCGCCGAGCAGCCCCATCGCGCCGATCCACGGCATACAACGGGCAGCCCAGCCACGCACTGCTTGCATGAAATTCTTCACCTTTTTCAAACCTGTGCGATCCATTTGCGGTGCGTGTGGATCGACATCAAAACGCCAAACGCTGACAGCAGCGTCACCAACGAAGTTCCGCCATAGCTGATAAAGGGCAACGGCACACCCACCACGGGCAGCAGGCCACTCACCATACCGATGTTGACGAATACATAAACAAAGAAGGTCATCGTCAGGCTGCCGGCCAGCAACTTGCCGAACAGGGTCTGAGCCTGCGCGGTGATGACCAGGCCGCGACCGATCAGCAACAGGTAGATGATCAGCAGCAGACAGATGCCCACCAGGCCGAATTCCTCACCCAGTACGGCAATGATGAAGTCGGTGTGGCTTTCGGGCAGAAAGTCCAGGTGCGACTGGGTGCCCAGCAGCCAGCCCTTGCCGAACACGCCGCCCGAACCGATCGCGGCCTTGGACTGGATGATGTTCCAGCCAGTGCCCAGCGGATCGCTCTCGGGGTCGAGGAAGGTCAGGACCCGTTGCTTCTGATAGTCATGCATCACGAAGAACCACATCGCCACAGCCACCGGTACGGCCGCCGTCACCACGCTGATGATCCAGCGCCAGCGCAAGCCGCCCATGAACAGCACGAACGCGCCGGAGGCAAGGATCAGCAAAGCCGTGCCAAGGTCAGGTTGTCGGACGATAAGGATGAACGGCACACCGATCAACACCAGGCTGATTGCCACGTGTTTCAGATGGGGCGGCAGGGTGCGCTTGGACAGGTACCAGGCGATGGTCGCCGGCATGATGATCTTCATGAACTCCGAGGGCTGGAAGCGAATCACCCCGGGAATGTTGATCCAGCGCGTGGCGCCCATGGCGTTGTGGCCCATCACGTCCACCACCACCAGCAACAGCACCCCCGCCACGTAGGCCAACGGCACCCAGCGCGCCATGAAGCGCGGCTCGAGCTGGGCGATGATGAACATGGAAACCAGGCCGATGCCGAAGGAACTGGCCTGCTTCATCAGCAGGTCCCAGTTCTTGCCGCTGGCCGAATAGAGGACGAACAGGCTGCCGGCGGCGAGCGTCAGCAGAATGAGCAGCAGTGGACCGTCGACATGGATGCGCTGCAGGAAGCTGGCGCGCCTGCGCATCACGTCCTCGCTGGAAAGCATGCGATCGAAATTGTTCTTCACGGGGCCGTTTCCTGGGCGACAGTGGCAGTGGCAGGGCCAAATTCGGGCTTGAGCCGGCCGTTTTCGTCGAGCAACCAGGCGTCCATGACCTGGCGCACCACGGGGGCGGCGACGCCGGAGCCGGACTCGCCGTTCTCGACCATTACCGAGACCACGATCTTCGGATCTTCGGCGGGTGCGAAGGCGACGAACAGCGCGTGGTCGCGGTGACGCTCCTGGAGTTTGTTGCGGTCGTACTTCTCGCCCTGCTTGATCGCCACCACCTGCGCGGTACCGCTCTTGCCGGCGATGCGGTATTGCGACCCGAGCGCGGCCTTGCGCGCGGTACCGCGCGCGCCGTGCATCACCTGCTCCATGCCATGGGTGACCCGGGCCCAGTCGTTCTTGTCGCGCAGCACGATGTCTTCCATCGGATTCTCATCCACCGGCTGCTTGCCCTCGATGGTCTTGGCCAGGTGCGGACGGTTCCACTTGCCCTTGTTGGCGATCAGCGCGGTGGCCTGGGCCAGTTGCAGGGGCGTTGCCTGCATGTAGCCCTGGCCAATGCCCAGGATCAGCGTTTCGCCGGGGAACCAGGCCTGGCGGCGGGTGGCGCGCTTCCACTCACGTGATGGCATCAACCCGGGCGACTCCTCGAACATGTCCAGCGAGACTTTCTGGCCGATACCGAACTTGTTCATGTAGGCCGACAACCGATCAATCCCCATCTTGTGTGCAAGATCGTAGAAGTAGGTGTCGTTCGAGCGCATGATCGCCACATCCAGATCCACCCAGCCATCGCCGGTACGGTTCCAGTTGCGGTACTTGTGGTCATAGTTGGGCAGTTGGTAATAGCCCGGATCGAATACCCGGCTGCTGGCATTGACCACGCCGCTGTCCAGGCCGGCGATGGCCACTGCCGGCTTGATGGTCGAGCCCGGCGGGTACAGGCCGCGCAGCACGCGGTTGAATAGCGGGCGGTCGATCGAATCGCGCAGCTCGGCATAGGCCTTGAAGCTGATGCCGGTGACGAACAGGTTGGGGTCGAAGCTCGGCTGGCTGACCATCGCCAAGACCTCGCCGGTGCGCGGATCGAGGGCGACGATCGCACCACGGCGCCCGGCCAGCGCCTCTTCGGCGGCCTCCTGCAGCTTGATGTCCAGGCTCAGGACAATATCCTTGCCAGGAATCGGGTCGGTGCGCTTGAGCACCCGCAATACACGGCCGCGAGCGTTGGTCTCGACTTCCTCGTAGCCAACCTGGCCGTGCAGGTCGTCCTCGTAGAAGCGCTCGATACCGGTCTTGCCGATATGATGGGTGCCGCTGTAGTTCACCGGATCGAGGGACTTGAGCTCCTTCTCGTTGATCCGCCCGACATAGCCCACCGAATGGGCGAAATGCGCCCCTTGTGGGTAATGCCGCACCAGTTGCGCCGCCACCTCAACGCCGGGGAGACGGAACTGGTTCACCGCGACGCGGGCGATCTGCTCCTCGCTCAGTTCGAACAGGATCGGCACCGGCTCGAACGGCCGACGACCCTGCTTCATGCGGCGCTCGAACAGGGCACGATCATCTTCGCTCAGTTCGAGCACCTCGATGATGGTATCCAGCACCTCCTGCCACTTGCCTGCCCGTTCGCGGGTCATGGTCAGGCTGAAGCTTGGCCGGTTATCGGCAACGATCACCCCGTTGCGGTCGAAGATCAGCCCACGGGTCGGCGGAATCGGCTGCACATGCACCCGGTTGTTCTCCGACAGCGTCGAGTGGTAGTCGTACTGGATGATCTGCAGGTAATACAGGCGCGCGATCAGCACGGACACGAGCAGCATGATCGCCACCGCGCCGACCACGACGCGGTTGCGCACCAGGCGGGCGTCTTTCTCGTGGTCCTTGAGGCGGATCTGCTGCGGCATCGGACAGGCTTACGAAGTCATTTGTGGTAAGGGTGCCCGGACAACACGGTCCAGGCGCGATAGATCTGTTCACCGATGAGTATCCGCACCAACGGGTGCGGCAGGGTCAGCGGCGACAGCGACCAGCGCTGTTCGGCGCGGGCACAGACTTCCGGCGCCAGCCCTTCCGGGCCGCCCACCATCAGGTTGACCGTACGCGCATCCAGGCGCCAGCGATCCAGCTCGGTCGCCAGCTGCTCGGTGCTCCACGGCTTGCCATGGACTTCGAGCGTGACGATCCGTTCACCGGGCTGGACCTTGGCCAGCATCGCCTCGCCCTCCTGACGGATCAGGCGGGCAACGTCGGCGTTCTTGCCACGGGTGTTCAGCGGAATTTCAACCAGCTCCAACGACAGCTCGGCGGGGAGGCGCTTGGCGTATTCGTGCCAGCCTTCCTCGACCCACTTCGGCATGCGCGAGCCGACCGCGATCAGACGCAGACGCACGACGCTTCCTTATTCCCGATCCTTGAGTTTGTCGGTGAAGTAGTCGCTGGCGTTTTCCGGGCTGTGGTGCTTGGCATCAGCAGCACGGCTCTGCTCGGCGCCCAGCCACAGGCGCTCCAGGTCGTAGAACTGACGGGCAGCGGCGGTCATCATGTGCACGATGACGTCGTTCAGGTCCAGCAGCACCCAGTCGCTGTCGCCCTTGCCTTCTTCGCCCAGCGGCTGCGCGCCCTTGGCCTTGACGGCCTCACGGACCTTTTCCAGCATCGCGTTGATCTGGCGGTTGGAGGTACCGGTGGCAATGATCATGTAGTCGGTGAGGCTGTGCTTGTCGCGCACGTCGATGACCTGGATATCCTGGGCCTTGACGTCTTCCAGCGCGGCCTTGGTCAGTTCGACCAGTTCTTCGCCATTGATTTTCTGCTTGGTCATATAAAACTCGTTCAACTCGTTGTAATGAGGCGCCCTGCAGCGCCCTCAGTTGGACACACGGTACAGACCGTGCGCCTCGATGTAGGCCAGTACTGCGTCCGGCACCAGGAACCGAACCGACTTGCCGCTGGCCAGCAGCTGCCGGATCTGTGTGGCGGACACCGCAAGCGGCGTCTGCCAGACGAACGAAATGTTCCCCGCCGGGCCGGACATGGCGGTGGGATCGCTCTGCGAGCGCGCAGCCAGAAGGTTGCGCAGCTCATCGGGGGGTTCGACATCGGCATCCGGGCGTTGCAGCACCAGGATGTGACAGTGTTGCAGCAGCTCTTCCCAGCGGTGCCAGCCCGGGAGACCACAGAAGGCATCCCAGCCCAGCACCAGGTAGAGCTGGTCGTGCGCGTTCAGTTCGCTGCGGATCGACTCCAGGGTGTCGATGGTGTACGACGGTTTGTCGCGCGCCAGCTCACGGGCATCCACGCTCAAGCCCTCGACCCCTTGTACCGCACTGCGCACCATGGCCAGCCGGTCGGTGGCGGCCACCTGCGGTGTGTCGCGGTGCGGCGGCCGGGCGTTGGGCAGCAGGCGCAACTCGTCCAGCCCCATGAACTCGGCCACTTCCAGCGCGCTGCGCAGGTGGCCGATGTGCACCGGGTCGAAGGTGCCGCCGAGAATGCCGATACGCCGGACTGCCGGGGGCTTGCTCAACTCAGCAGGACCCGCGCAGCTGACCGTCGCCGATCACCACGTATTTTTCGCAGGTCAGCCCTTCAAGGCCGACCGGACCGCGGGCGTGCAGCTTGTCGGTGGAAATGCCGATCTCCGCGCCCAGGCCATACTCGAAGCCATCGGCAAAGCAGGTCGGGGTGTTGAGCATGACCGACGCCGAATCGACCTCGGCCATGAAGCGCCGGGCATTACCCTGGTGCTCGGTGGCGATCGAGTCGGTGTGGTGCGAGCCATAGTGATTGATGTGCTCGATGGCCGGATCCAGGCCATCGACGATGCGGATCGACAGGATCGCATCCAGGTACTCGGTGTGCCAGTCGTCCTCGGTGGCCGGCTTGGCGGCGATGATCGCCTGGGTACGCTCGCAGCCACGCAGCTCGACGCCCTTCTCTTCGAAGCGGCGGGCCATATCTGGCAAGAACGCCTGGGCCACGCTGGCATCGACCAGCAGCGTCTCCATGGCGCCACAGATGCCGTAGCGGTAGGTCTTGGCGTTGAAGGCAATGCGCGCGGCCTTCTCCAGGTCGGCGTGCGCATCGACATAAATGTGACAGATGCCGTCCAGGTGCTTGATCACCGGCACGCGAGCATCGCGGCTGATGCGTTCGATCAGGCCACGGCCACCACGCGGAACGATGACATCGACGAACTCGGGCATGCTGATCAGCGCACCGACGGCTTCGCGGTCGGTGGTTTCGACCACCTGCACCACGGCTGGCGGCAGGTCGGCCTCGGCCAGGCCGCGCTGGATGCAGGCAGCGATGGCGCGATTGGAGTGGATGGCCTCCGAGCCGCCACGCAGGATGGTGGCGTTGCCGGACTTCAGGCACAGGCTGGCGGCGTCGATGGTGACGTTCGGACGCGACTCGTAGATGATGCCGATCACACCGAGGGGGACGCGCATTTTGCCGACCTGAATGCCCGACGGACGGTAGCTCATGTCGCGGATCGCACCGACAGGATCCGGCAGCGCAGCGACCTGGCGCAGGCCGGTGATCATGCCGTCGATACGCGCCGGGGTGAGCGCCAGACGGTCCAGCAGCGCTGGCTCAAGGCCATTGGCACGGCCTGCGGCGAGGTCCTGTTCGTTGGCTGCGGTCAGCTCGGCGCGGCCTGCGTCGAGCGCGTCGGCGGCGGCCTGCAGGGCGCGATTCTTCTGCGCAGTGCTGGCGCGGCCGATCACCCGCGAGGCCTCACGGGCGGCGCGACCCAGGCGGGTCATGTAGTCAAGAACGGACTCGGTCATGGGTTCGGTGTCTTGGCGAAGGGGAAATCGGCTGATTATAACTGCCGCGCTCGGGTACGCCCAGCGGCGGGTGGCGGATGGTAGAAGATGGCAGCGGAAATATGTAGGAAAGATGTAACTACCAGTATCGGAACTGGCCGTTTATGGCGTCGACTCTTTCGCGGGCAAGCCCGCTCCTGCCAGGCGTGGCGTGGCCTGGGCAGAAGCGGGCGTCCCCCCGGGAAGATCCACCCGGTTACAACATGGTTCAGCCTCGATTAAGCCGTTCATTGCTATCATCCCTGCCCTCACCACCACGAACCGCGAATATGCCCGCCCCCTGCCCGGCCCTTGCCCTGCCCGACAGCTTCTTCGACCGCGACGCCCAGACCCTCGCCCGCGCGCTGCTGGGCAAGGTCATCCGCCACCGCCACGGCGACCTGTGGCTGGCCGCCCGCATCATCGAGACCGAGGCCTACTACCTTACCGACAAAGGCAGCCACGCCTCGCTCGGCTATACGGATAAGCGCAAGGCGCTGTTCCTCGACGGCGGACACATCTACATGTATTACGCCCGCGGCGGCGACTCGTTGAACTTCAGCGCCCACGGGCCGGGCAACGCCGTGCTGATCAAGTCGGCCTATCCCTGGGTCGACGCACTCTCCGATGACAACAGCCTGGCGCAGATGCAGTTGAACAACCCGGATGCCAGCGGCAACCTGCGCCCGGCAGAGCGCCTGTGCGCCGGTCAGACCCTGCTGTGCCGCGCTCTGGGCCTGAAGGTGCCGGACTGGGACGCCCGCCGTTTCGACCCGCAGCGGCTCTACGTCGAAGATTGCGCCGTCAGCGTGCCGCGTGTGATCCAGACCACCCGCCTGGGCATCCCCCACGGCCGCGACGAACACCTGCCGTACCGCTTCGTGGACGCCGAATTCGCCCGTTTCTGCACCCGGAACCCGCTGCGTCGGGGCCAGGTCGAAGGACGGGATTTCTTCATTCTGGAACAAGGAAACTGACACCATGAGCCAATGGCTCGACAGCCTGACCAGCTGGCTCAGCGCCAACCCGCAGTGGCTTGGCCTGGCCATTTTCCTGATCGCCTGCATCGAATGCCTGGCCATCGCCGGCATCATCGTGCCCGGTACGGTGCTGCTGTTCGCTGTGGCGGTGCTGGCCGGCAGCGGCACCTTCAGCCTGGGCGAAACGCTGCTGCTGGGTTTTCTCGGCGGCATGCTCGGTGACGCCATGTCGTACGCCATCGGCAAGTACTTCCACCAGAATATCCGGCGCCTGCCGCTGCTGCGCCACCACCCTGAATGGATCGGCAGCGCCGAAACCTACTTCCAGCGCTACGGTATCGCCAGCCTGCTGGTGGGCCGCTTCATCGGCCCGCTGCGGCCGATGCTGCCGATGGTCGCCGGCATGTTCGACATGCCATTGCCGCGTTTCATCGCCGTGAGCCTGGTGGCCGGTGCCGGCTGGTCGGTGGCCTACCTGCTGCCCGGCTGGGCCACGGGCGCAGCGATGCGCCTGCCCCTGCCTGAAGGGTTCTGGCTGGACGCGGGGATCATCGCCGGTGGTCTGGCCGTGCTGGTGGGCCTGAGTTTCAACGCAAGCATTCGCGACCAGCGCCACGGCACCCGCTTGATCGCAGGCCTGAGCCTGGTGGCCCTGGCGGGCGTGTTCCTCGGCTGGCCCTACCTGCACGAATTCGACCAGGGCGTGATGACCCTGGTGCAGGAGCATCGCAGCAAGGCCATCGACGGTGCCGTGGTCATCGTCACCCGCCTGGGCGACTTCAAGACCCAGTTCTTCCTCGGTGGCCTGCTGACCGGCCTCCTGCTACTGGCACGGCAGTGGCGCCATGCGCTGTTCGCCGGCGGCGCACTGATCGGTACCGCGCTGTGCAACGGCTCGCTGAAATGGCTGTTCGCCCGGGCACGCCCGGAAGTGCTGGTCGATCCGCTGACCAGCTACAGCATGCCCAGCGGGCACAGCTCGGCATCCTTTGCGTTCTTCCTGGTGCTGGCGGTGTTGGCCGGTCGCGGCCAGCCGCCGCGCATGCGCCTGACCTGGGTGCTATTGGGAGTGCTGCCAGCGCTGTCGATCGCCCTGTCACGGGTGTACCTGGGCGCACACTGGCCGACCGACATCCTGGCCGGCGCCCTGCTGGCATGCTGCGTGTGTGCGGCCAGCCTGACGCTGGTGCAGTATCGCGAGCCATTGAGAGCACTGCCGCAAAAGGTGTGGTGGCTGATCTTGCCGGCGTGTATCGCGCTGCTGGCGTTCTTCGCCATGCATTCGCTGCCCAAGGCGTTGCTGCGTTATCAGTATTGAAGCGATGCGCGCGAGTTACGCCCGCGACCTCAGGCAAACAACTCGCCCTGGATACGCTCCAGCAGCGTCTGGATCGCCTCCAGCCGCTGCACTGGCGAGTCGATCGCCAGCAGGTCGACCTTGTCCTCTTCCATGAACGGCAGCAGGTACGCCAGCTGGTTGGCCAGCGACTGGCGCCCGTCCACCTCGCGCGGCATGTCCAGCGCCTCGACCATCGGGTGCTCGCCCAGGGCCACCAGCAGCGCCAGCAGGTCATCGTCCTGCTCGCCCAGCGGGCTGTCCGCCTGATCGACCAGCCACTGCACCTCACCGACCATCAACTGGTCCCTGAGCACGTCGGTCTGCTCCACCCTGAAGCGCCGCACACCTTCGACACGGATGCCCAGCAGGCCGTTGTCCTGCTGCACGAAGTCGCGTATCAGCGCCTCGCAGCCGAACTCAGCGATGCCTGCCGGAGCCTTCCCCACTTGATCGCCCTCAAGAATGCACACCACCCCGAAACCTTCGCCCTGCTTCATGCAGCGGCCGATCATGTCCAGGTAGCGCGCCTCGAAGATCTGCAAGTCGAGCAAGCAGCCGGGAAACAGCACGGTATTGAGGGGGAACAGCGGTAACGTCATCTCGACTCCTCAAGCCACCAGACTGACTGCCAGCGGCAGGAACACCGCCGTGGCCACGCCCATCAGGCTCATCGCCAGCGCGGCGAAAGCGCCGCATTCATCACTTTCCTGCAAGGCCGCCGAGGTGCCCACCGCGTGTGCGGTGACGCCCAGGGCCATACCCCGCGCCTCGGGGCTGAGCACACCACAGCGCGTCAGCAGGGCCGGGCCGAAGATGGCGCCGATCACCCCGGTGATCAGCACGAATACCGCCGCCAGTGCCGCTACGCCACCGATCTGCTCGGCCACCAGCATGGCGATGGGCGAGGTCACCGACTTGGGCGCCATGGTCATCAGGATCATGTGTTCGGCGCCGAACCACCAGCCTAGCGTCACGCAGGCCAAGGTGGCGAACACTCCCCCGATTACCAGCGTAGTAAAGATCGGCCAGAACAGTTGGCGGATACGCCTCAGGTTGAGATAGAGCGGGACCGCCAGGGCCACGGTGGCCGGCCCGAGGAGAATATTGAGGATTTCGGTGCTGCGCTTGTACTCGCTGTAGTCGATGCCACACGCCAGCAGCACACCGATCAGGACCAGCATCGACACCAATACCGGTTGCAGGAAGATCCAACGGGTGCGCTCGTAGCCGGCGAGCACCAGTTGGTAAACCCCAAGCGTGATACCAATCCCGAACAAGGGGTGGTGAATGACGGCTTGCAGTGCACCCTGCCAGTCGAGGCTCATGGCTGTTCCTCGTGCTTGCCGTGGCGATGGATCAGCTTCTGCATCAGTACGCCGACGAACACCAGGGTGACCAGGCAGGAGATCACCAGCGCACCGGCAATGGCCCAGAAGTCGGCGGCGATGTCGCGGGCATAGACCATCACGCCGACGGCTGGCGGCACCAGCAGCAACGGCAGGTAACGCAGCAGGCTGCTGGCGGCCTCGTTGAGCGGTTTGCCAACTTCGCCGCGGATCATCAGGCAGGCCAGCAGCAACAGCAGGCCGATGATCGGGCCCGGCAACATGGGCAGTACCAGGTGATTGATCGCCGTGCCCAGCAACTGGAACACCACCAGCCAGGTCAATCCACGCAACAGCATAAGCATCTCCTTGGGGCATCGCGCGCCATTATAAGCATGCGTCCTGCCTGTATAAGGCGATATTCGCCGAAAAGGGAAGAACTTGACCGCAACGGTGCACCGTGGTGATCTTGCACCTTCGTACCAAAAGACAACCCGGAGAGTCGCGATGCCCTATGTACCTGTTGCAGAGCTTTCGCAGTACGTTGGAAAGGAACTGGGACGTTCCGAATGGCTGAAGATCGATCAGCAGCGCATCAACCTGTTCGCCGAGGCCACCGGCGATTTCCAGTTCATTCATGTCGATCCGGAGAAAGCCGCCAAGACCCCCTTCGGCTCCACCATCGCCCACGGCTTCCTCAGCCTGTCGCTGATTCCCAAGCTGATGGAAGACATCCTCGTGCTGCCCGAGGGCTTGAAGATGGTGGTCAACTACGGGCTGGACAGCGTGCGCTTCATCCAGCCGGTGAAAGTCGACAGCCGCGTGCGCCTGAAGGTGGACCTCACCGACGCGACCGAGAAGAAGCCCGGCCAATGGCTGCTCAAGGCCACCGTCACCCTCGAGATCGAAGGCCAGGAAAAACCGGCCTACATCGCCGAGCCACTGTCGCTCTGCTTCGTCTGAGGCAGCACCGGGGCCGTTCACCGGCCCCGGCCACGGCTGTCTCACACCCCGATTCTGCGGCATACTCGGCGCACCTTTGTGCTCGGATTACGCCATGCGCCCGCTGCTGCCCCTGACCCTGATCCTGCTGCTCGCTGCCTGCGGCGAAGGCGAACCGCTGTCGCCGCCGGACGCGCGCCTGCCCGACGGCGGGCGCTACCGGGGTGAGGTGGTCAATGGTCTGCTGCAGGGCGAAGGCCGCATCGACTATCCCAACGGCAGCTGGTATGCGGGCACGTTCAAGGACGGTCAGTGGCATGGCCAGGGTGAGTGGCACGGCAGCAATGGCGAGGTCTATCGCGGCCAATTCGCCGCCGGGCTGTTCGAAGGCCTGGGCGACCTGACCACCCCTGGCAGCCACTATGCCGGCACCTTCAAGCATGGCCGGCGCGACGGCGAAGGCACCCTCAAGCAGCACGACCAGACCTACCGCGGCCAGTTCAAGGATGATCTGTACGAGGGCGCCGGCCAGCTCGAACTGGCTGACGGCAGCCGCTACCAGGGCCTGTTCGCCAAGGGCAAGCCCAATGGCGCCGGAGTGCGCAGCGATGCCAGCGGCAACCAGTTCAGCGGCCACTTCATCGATGGTCAACTCGAAGGTGCCGGCACCTTCGACAGCGTCGAAGGCGAGCAGTACATCGGCGAATTCAAGGAAAACCGCCTCGAAGGCCGCGGCCGCTACGAAAACGCCGACGGCGATGTGTGGATCGGCGACTTCAAGGATGGTGCGCTCAGCGGCCAGGGCGAGTTGCTGGGCAGCGACGGCAGCCGCTACAAGGGCGGCTTCCAGGACTGGCGCTTCTCAGGCAAAGGCCATCTGCACCTGGCGGACGGCAGCCAGTACATTGGCGGCTTCGCCAACGACGTCTACCAGGGTAGCGGTCGGCTGATCCAAGCCGATGGCCGCGTCGAGGCCGGCCAGTGGATCAATGGCGTGCGCGTGCGCGACGACAAGGGCACGCTGCTGCCCGACCCGCTGGACCTTGCCCTGCTCAACCAGGGCAAGCTGCTCGACGAGGCCCTGGCCAAAGTACCGCGCTCGGCCCCACCCATCCAGCTGTACAGCCTGGTCCTGGCCGGCGATGGCCAGCAGAGCGTGTTCCTGCGCGAAGCCGACTATGTCAGCAACATGCTCAGGGTGCGTTTCGGCGCCCGCGGTCAGGTCACCCTGGTCAATCACCGCGACCACCTGGCCGACCGCCCGATGGCCACCCGCGAGAACCTCACCCGTGCAGCCCGTACACTGGCCGAACGCAGTGGCCCGGAAGATATCGTGTTCGTCTACCTGACCAGCCACGGCAGCCATGACCACCAACTGGTACTCGACCAGCCGCGCCTGCAACTGGCAGACCTGTCAGCCGACGAACTGGCCAACGCCCTCTCCCCCCTGAAAGATCGCGACAAGGTGATTGTCATCTCCGCCTGCTATTCAGGTGGCTACATCGCCCCGCTCAAGGATGAACGCACGCTGATCATGACGGCAGCGCGCCCCGACCGAGTCTCGTTCGGCTGCTCCGAAGAAGCCGACTTCACCTATTTCGGCGATGCCCTGTTCGCCCAGGCACTGAACCAGACCGACGACCTGAAACAAGCGTTTGAACTGGCGCGCAACAGCGTTGCCGAACGGGAACGAAGGGAAGGTTTCGAGGCCTCCGAACCGCAGATCTGGGCACCGCCACAGGTGCTCGCGCACTGGCAGCGCCTGCGTCGGCAACAAGCCGAGGAGGCCTTGAAGAACAAGGCCCAGCCAGCCGCGCCGGAGCAGGCAAAAAAGCCTGGAACCCGCTAAGCTGAGCTGTAACAAGGGAGAGACATCATGTACTTGACGCCTCAGCATGTCCTGCTTGCCGGAGCCACGGGTCTTACGGGTGAACACCTGCTCGACCGCCTGCTCAACGAACCCACCATCAGCCGTGTGCTGGCGCCTACCCGCAGGCCGCTGGCCGAGCATCCGCACCTGGAAAACCCGGTGGGTGACCCGGCGGTGTTTCTCCCGCAACTGGCCGGGCGCGTCGATATCGCCTTCTGCTGCCTGGGCACCACACTCAAGCAGGCCGGCTCCGAAACCGCCTTCCGTGCAGTCGACCTGGACATGGTCGTGGCCTTCAGCAAGCGCGCACGCGAGCTGGGCGCACGCCATCTGCTGGTGATCAGTGCAATCGGTGCAGACCCTAAATCATCGATCTTCTACAACCGGGTCAAGGGCGAGATGGAAGAGGCGCTCAAGGCTCAGGACTGGCCGCAGTTGACCATCGTACGGCCGTCGCTGCTGCTGGGCGAACGGCTCGAACCACGGCTGGCCGAGCGACTGGCCGGGCCATTCGCCCGGCTGATTCCCGGCAAGTACAAAGGTATCGAGGCCTGCACCCTGGCCCGCGCGCTGTGGCGCCTGGCACTGGAGGAAGAGGACGGGATCCGCGTGGTCGAGTCTGACGAGTTGCGCAAGCTGGGCAAGAAATAGCAATACCTTCCAAGGCCTCTTCGCGGGTAAACCCGCGAAAGGGCCGTTACAGGCCGCCACTGGCGTTGAATCCAACCCCCAGCGCCGTCAGCACCGATAGCGGCAGCAGCAGTGTATCGAGCAACATGCTCCCGGGCAGATCCAGCGCAGGATAGCCCGGTGCCTTGGCCCCGAAGCGATCCTCAGGGCAGCACCCGCCATTCATCACATACAGGTCCAGCCGAGTGCCGGCATACACCACTGGCGCCCCCGGCTGGTTGGCATCCAGCGTTCGCACTGTCGCGCAACCACTCAGGCAGCCCAGCAGCAGCAAGCCTGTCAGCACGCGCTTCAATCATCGACCCCGTAATGATGCTCGCCCCAGCGCGGCAACATGTCCTGGGGGATGTTCAGCAGGTTGAGCACTCGCGCGACAACGAAGTCCACCAGGTCATCGATGGTCTGCGGCTGGTGATAGAAGCCCGGCGCCGCCGGCAGGATCACCGCGCCCATCTGCGAGAGCTTGAGCATGTTCTCCAGGTGGATAGTGGAGAACGGCGCTTCACGCGGCACCAGGATCAGTTGCCGGCGCTCCTTGAGCGTCACGTCCGCCGCCCGCTCGATCAAGTTGTTGCAAGCACCGGTGGCGATTGCCGACAGCGTGCCGGTCGAACAGGGCACAACCACCATCGCCGCCGGGGCGCCGGAGCCCGAAGCCACCGGCGACATCCAGTCTTCCTTGCCATACACGCGAATCTGCCCATCGGCAGCACCGGTGTATTCGGTCAGGAAGGCCTGCATCGCCTGCGGCTTGGGCGGCAGCAGCACGTCGGTTTCGGTGGACATCACCAGTTGCGCCGCCTTGGAGATGAGGAAGTGCACCTCACGGTCCTCACGCACCAGGCAATCGAGCAGGCGCAGGCCGTATTGCGCCCCGGAGGCGCCGGTCATCGCCAGGGTGATGCGCTCCGGGCCGCTCACTTCAGGGCCTCGGCCAGCTTGCCGTGCAGACCGCCGAAGCCGCCATTGCTCATGATCACCACATGGGTGCCCGGACGTGCCTGGCCCTTGATCCGCTCGATGATCGCCTCGAGGCTGTCCGCCACCACGCTCGGCACCGAGCACTGCGCCGCCGTGGCGGCCAGGTCCCAGCCCAGGTTGGCCGGGGCGTACCAGATCACTTGGTCGGCGTCGTTGACACTTTCCGGCAGGCCATCACGGTGGGCGCCCAGTTTCATGGAGTTGGAGCGCGGCTCGATCACCGCAATCACCGGTGCCTCGCCCACACGCTTGCGCAGGCCGTCGAGGGTGGTGGCGATGGCGGTGGGGTGGTGGGCGAAATCGTCGTAGATGGTCACACCCTGCACCTCGGCGACCTTCTCCATGCGCCGCTTGACGCTCTTGAAGGCGCTGAGGCCATCGATGCCCATGGCCGGCACCACGCCGACATGGCGCGCGGCGGCGAGCGTGGCCAGGGCATTGGCGACGTTGTGCTGGCCAGTCAAGGCCCAGTCCACCACCCCTTGTGCCTCACCGTCGAACAGCACTTCGAAGCGCGAACCGTCCGGACTCAGCAGGCGCGCCTGCCACTGGCCACCTTCGCCAGTGGTTTGCACCGGAGTCCAGCAGCCCATGCCGATGACCCGCTCGAGCGCCTGCTCGGTGGTCGGGTGGATGACCAGCCCCTCACTCGGAATGGTCCGAACCAGATGGTGGAACTGCCGCTCGATGGACGCCAGATCCGGGAAGATATCCGCATGATCGAACTCAAGGTTGTTGAGGATCGCGGTGCGCGGGTGGTAATGCACGAACTTCGAACGCTTATCGAAGAAGGCGCTGTCGTATTCGTCGGCCTCGACCACGAAGAACGGCGTGCCGCCCAGGCGCGCCGAGACCGAGAAGTTCTGCGGCACGCCGCCGATCAGGAAGCCCGGGCTCATGCCCGCATGCTCCAGTACCCAGGCCAGCATGCTGCTGGTGGTGGTCTTGCCATGGGTACCGGCCACGGCCAGCACCCAGCGGCCCTGCAGCACATGGTCGGCCAGCCACTGCGGGCCGGAGACATAAGGCAGGCCTTTGTTCAGCACGTATTCCACGGCAGGGTTGCCACGCGACATGGCGTTGCCGATGACCACAAGGTCAGGAGCCGGCTCCAGCTGGGCCGGATCGTAGCCTTGGGTGAGCTCGATGCCCTGAGCCTCGAGCTGAGTGCTCATCGGCGGATAGACGTTGGCGTCGGAACCGGTGACGCGATGGCCGAGCTCCTTGGCGAGCACCGCCAGCGAACCCATGAAAGTGCCGCAAATACCGAGAATGTGAATGTGCATGATCGACCTCGCAAAACATCGAGGCAGGGTAGCCCAGGGCGAGGGAAATCGCACCCGCTGTTTCGCTCAACTGGCCCTGGCGATACCGTGTTTGCGCAGTTTTCGATACAAGGTATTGCGGCTGATGCCCAAGTGTTCAGCGACGCGGGTCATGTGCCAGCGGTTTGCCTCCAGTACCTTCAACAGTGCATCGCGCTCGGCACTTTCCAGCGGTGCACGATCATTTCTATAGGAGCGGGCTTGTCCCGCGATGGCGTCAGCACAGTCAACATCGCTGCCCCCGCTTGAGCCAGCGCGGGGCAATCCCATTCCCACAACAGTCTGGGGAAGGTCAGACAACTCGATGCGCTGACCATCGCACAACGCCACCAAGGTGCGCAGCACATTGCGCATCTGCCGTACGTTCCCCGGCCAGGCAAAGCCCAACAACGCCTCACGCGCCTCGGGCGCGATCTCGATGGCCTGCCCTTCGGCCTCCTGACTCAGCAGGAAATCCAGCAACTGAGCCTTGTCGCTGCGCTCACGCACCGCTGGCAGCGCAACTTCCAGCCCATTGAGCCGGTAATACAGATCCTCACGGAACGCCCCCTGCGCCACCCGCTCCAGCAGATCCCGGTGAGTGGCGCTGACGATGCGCAGGTCCACCGCCTGCGGCTCACCCCCGATCGGCACCACCTGACGCTCCTCCAGCACTCGCAGCAGGCGGGTCTGCAGGGCCAGCGGCATGTCGCCGATCTCGTCCAGCATCAAGGTGCCACCATCCGCTTGCAGCAGCTTGCCGCGCATCCCTTCCTTGCGCGCCCCGGTGAAACTGCCGCCGCGATAGCCGAACAGTTCACTCTCGATCAGGCTTTCCGGAATCGATGCGCAGTTGATCGCCACGAACGGCTTGGCGCTACGTTCGCTGGCCTGGTGCACGGCCTGGGCAAACGCCTCCTTGCCGCAACCGGTTTCGCCACGCAGCAATAACGGCACATCGCGCTGGTAAACCCGCAACGCACGATGAAAATCCCGTTGCAGGGCCGGGTCGAGCAGGCAGATGCCAGGCTCGGCACGCGGGGTGGCCAGCGGCAAGGACGCTGGCACCGACCACACCGGCTTGTGCGCCTGCCCGCGCACGCTGGCAAAGACCTGACGTCCGTCATGGGTACGCAGCGGCCAGGCCGCACTGCCTTGCGTCGTGGCGCGGCTGAACAGCTCGTCGTGACTGCAGGCGAAGAAGCGCCCAACCGACTTGCCCAGCACCCCGCCACGAATGCTGCCCAACAGGTTCAGCGCGCTCTGGTTGACCGCACAGACCCGGCCATCGCCGTCAAAGGCCAGCAGCCCCTCGCTGAACAGCCCGACTGACTCGGCCTGCAGATGAAAGCGCAACAACCAGTGATGCTCGAAGTGCCGCAGGAAATAGCAACTCTCGATCATCTTCGCCGAGAGGTTGACCAGCGCCATGGTATGGAACTGGCTCTGGCGCGAGACATCCGGGCGCGCCGAGGATACATCTAGCACGGCCAGCAGCTCGCCGTGCGGATCGAACACCGGGCTGGCCGAGCAGGTCAGCCCGGTATGGCGGCCACGAAAGTGTTCGTCCTGGTGAATGGTCAGGGCCTGGCGCTCGACCAGGCAGGTGCCGATGCCATTGGTGCCCTCGCGCGCCTCGCTCCAGTCTGCACCGAGCCACAGCCCGGCACGCTCGAAGATCCGTCGCTCGCTGGGCGCGGTGACGCAGTTGAGGATCACGCCGCGGGCATCGGTAAGCAGCACCGCGTGGCCCGAGCCGGACAACTGCTGATGCAGGCTGTTCATCTCGCCATCGGCGATCTGCAGCACCTGCTGCAGGCGTTCGCGACTCTCCAGCAGGCGCCCGTGCTCGAGCACCACCGGAGCCTGGGCCAGCGCAGGGTCGAGGTGATAGTCCTCGAGGCAGCGCAGCCAGGAGCGCGCGATGGACGGGTCGCTGGCCGGGCCGTGGGGCTGCCCGCGAGCGACCGTGAGCACCTGCTGGGCATGGCGACTGAAAGCGTTGCTCTGCATTTTTGTTGTTCTCCGCAGATGAAGCGTCCCGCCAGCATCCTCCTCCCGGGAACGCTTTGCAATGACGGCCCGACCGCCGAGTCAGCAGCGTCTCGCCAATGGCACAAAGTGTCACCCTGCCTGTACCGCTCTCGGCACAACACCCGCTCGAAGTCGCTCGACAACTGATCCAAGTCATTGATCGCAAAGGGCTGCAAAGCACTGGCCCGACCTTTGCTCTACGCTTTCCAACTCCCCAACAAACACAATAGCCAGGAGACACACCATGCGTTACGCACATCCCGGTACCGAGGGCGCCAAGGTCTCGTTCAAGAGCCGCTACGGCAACTACATCGGCGGCGAGTTCGTAGCTCCGGTCAAAGGGCAATACTTCGAGAACACCTCGCCGGTGAATGGCAAGCTGATCGCAGAATTCCCCCGCTCCACTGCCGAAGACATCGACAAAGCCCTGGATGCCGCCCACGCCGCCGCCGACGCCTGGGGCCGTACCAGCGTGCAGGACCGCTCCAACGTTCTGCTGAAGATCGCCGACCGCATCGAGCAGAACCTCGAAGTACTGGCCATCACCGAAACCTGGGACAACGGCAAACCGATCCGCGAGACCCTCAACGCCGACATCCCGCTGGCGGTCGACCATTTCCGCTATTTCGCCGGCTGCATTCGCGCCCAGGAAGGCGGCGCCGCCGAGATCAACGAAAACACTGTCGCCTACCACATCCACGAACCGCTGGGCGTGGTCGGCCAGATCATCCCGTGGAACTTCCCGCTGCTGATGGCCGCCTGGAAGCTCGCCCCGGCCCTGGCCGCCGGCAACTGCGTGGTGCTCAAGCCCGCCGAGCAGACCCCGCTGGGCATCACCGTACTGCTCGAACTGATCGGCGACCTGCTGCCCAAGGGCGTGCTCAACGTGGTGCAGGGCTACGGCCGCGAAGCCGGTGAAGCGCTGGCCACCAGCAAGCGCATCGCCAAGATCGCCTTCACCGGCTCCACCCCGGTGGGCTCGCACATCATGAAATGCGCCGCCGAGAACATCATCCCGTCCACCGTGGAGCTGGGCGGCAAGTCGCCGAACGTCTACTTCGAAGACATCATGCAAGCCGAGCCGACCTTCATCGAGAAGGCCGCCGAAGGCATGGTCCTGGCCTTCTTCAACCAGGGCGAGGTGTGCACCTGCCCGTCCCGTGCCCTGGTGCAGGAGTCGATCTACCCGCAGTTCATGGAAGTGGTGATGAAGAAGGTGCTGCAGATCAAGCGCGGCGACCCACTGGACACCGATACCATGGTCGGCGCGCAGGCCTCGCAGCAGCAGTTCGAGAAGATCCAGTCCTACCTCAAGATTGCCCAGGAAGAGGGCGCCGAGCTGCTCACAGGCGGCAAGGTAGAGCAACTCGATGGCTCGCTGGCCACCGGCTATTACATCCAGCCGACCCTGCTCAAGGGCAACAACAAGATGCGTGTGTTCCAGGAGGAAATCTTCGGCCCGGTGGTCAGCGTCACCACCTTCAAGGATGAAGCCGAAGCCCTGGCGATCGCCAACGACACCGAGTTCGGCCTGGGTGCCGGCGTCTGGACCCGCGACATCAACCGCGCCTACCGCATGGGCCGGGGCATCAAGGCCGGCCGCGTGTGGACCAACTGCTACCACCTGTACCCGGCGCATGCCGCGTTCGGTGGCTACAAGAAGTCCGGCGTCGGCCGTGAAACCCACAAGATGATGCTCGACCACTACCAGCAGACCAAGAACCTGCTGGTGAGCTACGACATCAATCCGCTGGGCTTCTTCTAAACCGAGGTGCGCCCTTCGCGGGCACGTCGCAGCGGCGAACCGCCGCTGCGACGTGCCCGCGAAGAGGCCCGACCTGCATCCACCAGATTTCAGGCCGGTTGGCGCGCTCCAACCGCTCTGGCTCGCTTCCTGCAACACAATCACCAAGGTCCGGAACCCCTTCCGGCCCGCAAAAAAACAACAGGTGAATCCATGCCAAGCGATCAATCCGCCGGCACGCCGGCAAGCTCCTCCGTAGATTTCGAGAAAGTCGGCTCCGACTATTTCCAGCAGCGTGAACTGAAAAAAGGCGCCGCAGGCTGGGTCCTGCTGGTGGGCCTGGGCGTGGCCTACGTGATTTCCGGCGACTACGCCGGCTGGAACTTCGGCCTCGCCCAAGGTGGCTGGGGCGGCATGTTCCTGGCCACGCTGCTGATGGCCACCATGTACCTGTGCATGTGCTTCTCGCTGGCCGAGCTGTCCTCGATGATCCCCACCGCTGGCGGTGGCTACGGCTTCGCCCGCAGCGCGTTCGGGCCCTGGGGCGGCTTTCTCACCGGCACGGCGATCCTCATCGAATACGCCATCGCCCCCGCCGCCATCGCCGTGTTCATCGGCGCCTACTGCCAATCGCTGTTCGGCATCGGCGGCTGGATGATCTACCTGGCGTTCTACATCGTCTTTATCGGCATCCACATCTTCGGGGTCGGCGAGGCGCTGAAGCTGATGTTCATCATCACCGCCGTCGCTGCGATTGCACTGGCGGTGTTCCTGATCGGCATGGTGCCCCATTTTGATGCAGCCAACCTGTTCGACATCGCCAAGACCGACGCCGTCGGCGCCAGCAGCTTCCTGCCATTCGGCTATGTCGGCATCTGGGCGGCGATCCCCTATGCGATCTGGTTCTTCCTCGCCGTCGAAGGCGTGCCCCTGGCCGCCGAAGAGACCAAGAACCCCAAGCGCGACCTGCCCCGCGGCCTGATCGGCGCGATGCTGGTGCTGCTGGCCTTCGCCTTGCTGATCCTGGTGGTCGGCCCCGGCGGCGCCGGCTCCGAAGCGCTCAAGGCTTCGGGCAACCCGCTGGTCGAGGCACTGTCGAAGGCGTACGGCGGCTCGACCTGGATGGGCGGCTTCGTCAACCTGGTCGGCCTGGCTGGGCTGATCGCCAGCTTCTTCTCGATCATCTACGCCTATTCGCGGCAGATCTTCGCGCTTTCGCGCGCGGGCTACCTGCCGCGCAAGCTCTCGCAAACCAACAAGAGCAAGGCGCCGGTACTGGCCCTGGTGATCCCCGGCATCATCGGTTTCGCCCTGTCGCTGACTGGCCAGGGTGACCTGCTGATCCTGGTCGCGGTGTTCGGTGCCACCCTGTCCTACGTGCTGATGATGGCCGCGCACATCACCCTGCGCATCCGTCGGCCGAAGATGGAGCGCCCGTACCGTACCCCCGGCGGCATCTTCACCTCGGGCGTGGCCCTGGTGCTGGCCTGCATCGCCGTGGTCGCCGGCTTCCTGGTCGACCCACGCGTGGTGATTGGCGCTGCCGTGATCTATGCGGTATTAATTGCCTACTTTGCTTTCTACAGTCGTCACCATCTGGTGGCCGGGACGCCGGAAGAGGAATTCGCCGCGATCCAGAAGGCCGAAGAGGCCTTGCACTGATCGCCGACTTACGCCGCAGGCCAGCCCTGCGGCGCTCTGGAGATTCTGTATGGCAAGTTTCGTACACACGGTAGGCAATCTGGTCTACCGCTTCGACAGCCTCAAGGAAGTCATGGCCAAGGCCAGCCCGGCGCGTTCGGGCGACTTCCTGGCCGGCGTCGCCGCCGCCAACGACGGCGAACGGGTCGCCGCGCAGATGGCCCTGGCCAACATCCCGCTCAGTCACTTTCTCAGCGAAGCGCTGATCCCCTACGAACAGGACGAGATCACCCGGCTGATCATCGACACCCATGACGCCGCCGCGTTCGCCCCGGTCAGCCACCTCACCGTCGGCGGCCTGCGTGACTGGCTGCTCAGCGAAGCGGCCGACGAAGCCAGCCTGCGCGCCCTGGCCCCCGGCCTGACGCCGGAAATGGCCGCCGCCGTGTCGAAGATCATGCGCGTCCAGGACCTGGTGCTGGTGGCACAGAAGATCCGCGTGGTCACCGCGTTTCGCGGCACCATGGGCCTGCGCGGGCGGCTGTCGACCCGTCTGCAGCCCAACCACCCCACCGACGAGCCCGCCGGCATCGCCGCCAGCATCCTCGACGGCCTGCTGTACGGCAACGGCGACGCCATGATCGGCATCAACCCGGCGACCGACAGCATCGCCTCGATCTGCGCCCTGCTGGAAATGCTCGACGCGATCATCCAGCGCTACGACATTCCCACCCAGGCCTGCGTGCTCACCCACGTCACCACCTCGATCGAGGCGATCAACCGCGGCGTGCCGCTGGACCTGGTGTTCCAGTCCATCGCCGGCACCGAGGCCGCCAACGCTGGCTTCGGCATCAACCTCAACGTACTCCAGGAAGGCTACGAGGCAGGGCTATCGCTCAAGCGCGGCACCCTCGGGCAGAACCTCATGTACTTCGAGACCGGCCAGGGCAGCGCGCTGTCGGCCAACGCCCACCACGGCGTCGATCAACAGACCTGCGAGACCCGCGCCTACGCCGTGGCCCGGCATTTCAAGCCATTCCTGGTCAACACCGTGGTCGGTTTCATCGGCCCGGAGTATCTGTACAACGGCAAGCAGATCATCCGCGCCGGCCTGGAAGACCACTTCTGCGGCAAGCTGCTCGGCGTGCCGATGGGTTGCGACATCTGCTACACCAACCACGCCGAAGCCGACCAGGATGACATGGACACCTTGCTGACCCTGCTCGGTGTCGCCGGGATCAACTTCATCATGGGCATCCCAGGCTCCGACGACATCATGCTCAACTACCAGACCACCTCGTTCCACGACGCGCTTTACGCGCGCCAGACGCTCGGCCTGAAACCCGGCCCGGAATTCGAGGCCTGGCTGGAACGCACCGGCATCTTCACCCAGGCCGACGGCCGGGTACGCTTCGGCGACAACCTGCCTCCGGCCTTCCGCCACGCGTTGGCGCAGCTCGCATAGGGACGACCATGGACCGACCTACCCCCACGCATGACAACCCCTGGCTGGCCCTGCGCAACCTGACGCCCGCGCGCATCGCCCTGGGCCGTACCGGTACCAGCCTGCCGACCGGGGCGCAGCTGGATTTCCAGTTCGCCCACGCCCAGGCCCGCGATGCGGTGCACCTGCCCTTCGACCATGCCGGCCTGCGCCAGCAACTGAGCGACCGTGGCCGTGACAGCCTGTTGCTGCACAGCGCCGCCGCCGATCGTCACCAGTATCTGCAGCGTCCTGACCTTGGGCGGCGCCTGAGCGACGACTCGGCACTGAAACTGCGTGAACACGCCCAGGCCAACCCGGGCGGCGTCGATCTGGCAATCGTGGTGGCCGACGGCCTCTCGGCATTGGCCGTGCATCGCCACACGCTGCCCTTGCTGAGCCGCTTCGAGGAACAGGCCGCCGCCGATGGCTGGAGCAGCGCCCCGGTGATCCTGGTGGAACAGGGCCGAGTCGCGGTGGCCGACGAAGTCGGCGAGCTGCTCGGTGCGCGGATGACCGTGATGCTGATCGGCGAACGCCCTGGCCTGAGCTCGCCCGACAGCCTGGGCCTGTACTTCACCTACGCCCCGAAAGTGGGCCTGACCGACGCCTACCGCAACTGCATCTCCAACGTGCGCCTGGAAGGCCTGAGCTACGGCATGGCCGCGCATCGCCTGCTGTACCTGATGCGCGAGGCCTGTCGCCGACAGCTTTCAGGGGTGAACCTGAAGGATGAAGCCGAGGTCCACAGCATCGACAGCGAAAACTCGTCCAGCAAATGCGGAAACTTCCTGCTCGGTGAAGGGTAGAAAACATGTAACCCAAGGCGGATTGCGCTTCTAGGCTGCCTTGGGGCAGCATGCCGGTACGAGGCAGCTTGCATCCCCCCGTTCCCACATGGACTCTGAGGCCTGCTCATGCGCATCATCAAGGCAACCCTGGAACACCTCGACCTGCTCACCCCGCTGTTCGTCACCTATCGCGAGTTCTATGGGCAACTGCCCTACCCGGACACCTCGCGCAGTTTTCTCGAGAAGCGCCTCAAACGCGGTGAATCGGTGATCTACCTGGCCCTGCCGGATGACGACAACAGCAAGCTGCTGGGTTTCTGCCAGCTCTACCCGAGTTTTTCCTCGCTGTCGCTCAAACGTGTGTGGATCCTCAACGATATCTACGTTGCCGAGGATTCCCGACGCATGCTGGTGGCCGACCACCTGATGCGCGAAGCCAAGAAGATGGCGAAGGAAACCAACGCCGTGCGCATGCGCGTATCCACCAGCAGCGACAACGAGGTAGCGATGAAGACCTACGAGTCCATGGGCTTTCGCAAGGATACCGAGTTCGAGAACTACGTCCTGCCGATCAGCCAGGATTGACCGACCGGGCTCATCTGAAATTGCTTGACGTGCCTCCTATTGCAAGCAACAGTCCTGTTCAGATCTGAAGGCCAGTGCCGTCCACCCTGCGGGGGACGGCTTACGCCGCCCCGTAACCCCCCGCTACAAACTCCCCGGGCATCTTCACGACTTCGCCGTATAATGCCCCATTCGTCATGTGTGAAAAGTTACCCATCCACCGGTGAACATGCCCACGCAAAATGACGTCGTCCGTCATCGCGCGCCCGTGGAAGCGGGTCAAGACAACAGGTGCTGTACATGGAATTCAACCCGCTGGACCTTATCCTGCATCTCGATGCCTACCTCGACCTGCTGGTGACCAACTATGGTCCCTGGATCTACGCCATCCTGTTCGCGGTGATCTTCTGCGAGACCGGCCTTGTGGTCATGCCCTTCCTGCCGGGCGATTCGCTGCTGTTCATCGCCGGCGCCGTGGCCGCGGGCGGAGGCATGGATCCGGTACTGCTCGCCGGCCTGCTGATGGTCGCCGCGATCCTCGGCGACAGCACCAACTACGTGATCGGACGAACGGCCGGGGAACGCCTGTTCCGCAACCCGAACTCGAAGATCTTCCGCCGCGACTACCTGCAGCGCACCCACGAATTCTACGAACGCCACGGCGGCAAGACCGTCACCCTTGCCCGCTTCCTGCCCATCCTGCGCACCTTCGCCCCGTTCGTCGCCGGCATTGCCCACATGCACTACCCGCGTTTCCTCGGTTTCAGCGTCGCCGGCACCCTGCTGTGGGTTGGCGGCCTGGTCACCCTGGGCTACTTCTTCGGTAACGTGCCATTCATCAAGCAGCACCTGTCGCTGATGGTCGTGGCCATCATCGTCCTGTCGCTGGTGCCGATGATCCTGGGCCTGCTGCGTGGCCGACTGGGCCGTACCGCCAAGGCCCACTGACCGTCCATGTGGTCGTTTAGCGCCTGGCGGCGCAAGCGCACCCTGGCGCGCTACCAGGTCGATCAAGCGCTGTGGCAGGCGATCCGTGACCGCCTGCCCCTGCTCGACGGCATCAGCGACGAGGAAGACCGCTGGCTGCGCGAGGCCAGCGTGCTGTTTCTGTACGACAAGCACCTCACTACCCTGCCCGGCGTCGAGCTGGACGACGAGCAGCGCCTGTTCCTCGCGGCCCAGGCCCAGCTTCCACTGCTGCACCTGGGCGAGCTGAACTGGTACCAGGGCTTTCACGAGATCATCCTCTACCCCGACGACTTCAAGAGCCCCCAGCGCCACCGCGATGCCAGTGGTGTCGAGCATGTGTGGGACGGCGAACACAGCGGCGAGGCCTGGCAGCAGGGCCCGGTGATCATGGCCTGGGCCGGCGTCGAGGCCAGCGGCGGTTGGGAAGCCTACAACCTGGTGATCCACGAGCTGGCGCACAAGCTCGACATGCTCAACGGCGACGCCAACGGCCTGCCGCCCCTGCACCCGGGCATGGACGTCAATGCCTGGGCCCACGCCATGCAGCAGGCCTACGACGACCTCAACCGCCAGCTCGACGCCAACCCTGACCTGGAAACGCCCATCGATCCCTACGCTGCGGAAAATCCGGCCGAATTCTTCGCCGTGACCAGTGAATACTTCTTCAGTGCTCCAGACCTGCTGCACGAGAGTTATCCACAGGTGTACCGGCAATTGTCGCTGTTCTATCGCCAGGACCCGCTGGCCCGCCTGACGCGCCTGCAGGCCGAACACCCGCAGTACCGCGACGCCCCCGCCTGATACGCCCGCACATCAGGCCGACCGTGGCATGCGCTGGCGGAATGTGCCTATAATCGCCGCCACTTTTTTGGTCAATCACGGGGGCAAAGCCCAATGAGCTACAGCAAGATTCCTGCGGGCAAGGACCTGCCGAACGACATCTACGTCGCCATCGAGATCCCTGCCAACCACGCGCCGATCAAATACGAGATCGACAAGGACAGCGATACCCTGTTCGTCGACCGTTTCATGGCGACCCCGATGTTCTACCCAGCCAACTACGGCTTCATCCCCAACACCCTGGCCGACGACGGTGATCCGCTGGACGTGCTGGTCGTCACCCCGTACCCGGTCGCCCCAGGCTCGGTGATCCGCGCCCGTCCGGTCGGCGTACTGAACATGACCGACGACGGCGGCGGCGACGCCAAGGTCATCGCCGTACCGCACGACAAGCTGTCGCAGCTGTACGTCGACGTGAAAGAGTACACCGACCTGCCGGCTCTGCTGATCCAGCAGATCGAGCACTTCTTCGCCAACTACAAGGATCTGGAGAAGGGCAAGTGGGTCAAGATCGAAGGCTGGGAAGGCGCTGACGCCGCCCGCGCCGCGATCACCAAGTCGGTTGCCGCCTACAAGGGCTGATGACTGCCTTGCCATGAAAAAGCCCGGCCATCTGTGCCGGGCTTTTTTATGCCTCTCGGATACAAACACCGTTTTCTTGCAGGTTTATCAAATGTCTCATCCAAAAATAAAAGAGAAATCCCACATCAGCCTGCAGAAGCAGCGGACAACAGCCTCAGATTCCCACCCTTAGCATAAACACCCTGTTTATTTCCTCTCCTCGCACCACAATCTAGACTCGCCGCCATGAACAATTCCGGTGACCGTCTCAAGACACTCCTGCAGGAATGTGGCCTGACCCCTTCCGACTTCGCCGCCCAGCGCAATGTCACACCCCAGCACGTGAACAACTGGTTCAAACGGGGTATTCCCCTGGCGCGCCTGGACGAAATCGCCGACCTGTTCTGCGTCTATCGCCACTGGCTGCGCAGCGGCGAAGGCCCCAAGCACCCGAGCCCGATCCTGCGCCCCGGCCTGCCACAGCCCGAAACCGCGCCCCCAGGTCATGGCGGCAGGCAGATCTGCGTCGATTTCCACCGCCTGCTCGACGGCCAGCTCATATCGGATCCGGAGCGCCACCTGCTGGTGTCGGCGCAGGCATTGGAGACGCTCGGCATCCTCCCGGAAAACGCCATTTGCCTGGACATGCCAGACGCTAACATGGCACCGCTGATCCCCATTGGCGCCGCCCTGGCCATCGACCGCAGCCTGACCCGCGTGGTCGACGGGCAGACCTACGCGCTGATGCACGAGGGCCGGTTGCGGGTGCACAGCCTCAGCCTGAACCATAACGGCACGCTGTGCCTGCACAGCCACGACCGACGCAACTACGCCGTCGAGCGCTATACCCCGGCCCAGCGCCACGCCCAGGGCATGCAGGTACTGGGTTGGGTATTCTGGTGGTCATGGTTCAGCCGTCAGCGGCCCGCATGAAACACCCGGTGCCAATTTTCGCTGGGCATCCCTGGCGAGCCCTAGTATGCTACGCGGCACATTTAGCCGAGGGTCGGCACAAGCCGCATCCCAGAGCACCTGACGACGCCCCACACGGCCGTTTGTCATCTTTTTCAGGCCTCGATGGCCAACCTGTTAAGGCGGTTGCGGCTTACCAAAAATTAGCCAAGCCCGTCCCCGAGAGCCGGCCACAAGCCGGCTTTTTACTGCCCGAAATCCAGCGCGCAATCCTTGCCCTTCGCGTCGTCTGCTACGCGGGTAGACTCGCTACCACGGCCCTGCCCCTGCTCAGGCGCAGCGCGTGACCAGTAGCCGTTCGCCGCGCAGTGTCACCTTCATATCCCCTTTCCCGTCAGCGTCCAGCAGACAGTCGGCAATCGCTGGCTCCAGCATCACCCGCACGCGTCGCCCAAGGGCCCTGGCCCCGAAACGTACGTCGTACCCAGCGATCAGCCAGGCCCGCGCCGACTCGTCCAACTGCACGCGGCGTTGAGGCCCCAGGCGCTGCGCCAGCCTGGCCAACTCGATATCCAGCAACGCTTCCAGCCAGCGCCCTTCGATGCGCTCGAACATGAGGATGCGGTCGATGCGATTGAGAAACTCCGGCTCGAAACACTGGTGCAGCGCGCGCTCGAGCACCTGCGCCTCGGACTCGCCGAACAGCGCCAGCCATCGCCGCCATCCCCGACGCATCCGCTGCCCGGCCTCACGGGCCCCCACGTTGCTGGTCATGAAAATCAGGCTGTTGCGAAAGTCCAGGGTGCGGGTGCCGCCCGCCAGGGTCAGGCGGCCGCTTTCGAGGATGCCCAGCAGGCTGCGCAGCACCTGGTCGCTGGCTTTTTCCAATTCATCGAACAACACGATGCCAGGGCGGCTGTAGCTGCCGGCAATCAGTGTCTCGTCGAACAGGCTGATGCCTTCCTTGCTGCCCACGTAGCCCGGCGGCGCGCCGGTCAACGACGCGGCGTAATGCTCCTGGGCCAAGGTCTGCATGTCGATGCGACACAACGCGTCGGGGCGGCCATGGATGGCCTGGGCGAGCAGGCGCACGATCTCGGTCTTGCCGACCCCGGTCGGGCCCATGAACAGGTTCACGCCGAGCGGGCGCCCAGGGTCGCTGATGTCGGCCTTGAGCACCTTGAGCTGCGCCTCCACGGCCGCCAGCGCCACCTCCTGGCCGACGATACGCTGGCGCAGCAGGCTCATCACCTGCTGCGGCTCGAACACGAAACGCGAGACCGGCGCACACGCCTGCAGAGACGACATGCCTCAACCCACGCTGCGTTCTTGGCCTTCGTGGGGCAACTGCCCCACCGGGCAATCGGCTACGCCGACCGTACGCCGGGTGATGCGCTCGACATTCTCCTGGGCTTTCTGCGCATCCAGTACCCAGGTGCGGTAGAACTCGAAGGGGCAGTCGGCCACGCCCTTGTCGCCGTCGCCAGAGTCGAACACCCCGGTGTAGCCGCGGTGCAGCAACTTGAACAGGTGGTTCTGCGACTGGTCGTTGGCACGTGCATCGCGGATCTGCGAGATCGACAACTGGGCGTACTGGATACCCATCTCCTCTTCACCACACTCCCCCAGGGTACGGCCATCGAAGCCGATGATCGCCGAATGGCCAAAGTACGAGTACACGCCATCGAACCCCGCGGCGTTGGCCACCGCGACGTAGCAGTTGTTGGCCCAGGCCATGCTCTTGGACATCTGCACCTGCTGCTCCTTGGCCGGGTACATGTAGCCTTGGCAGCGTACGATCAGTTCGGCACCCTTCATCGCGCAATCGCGCCAGATCTCCGGATAGTTGCCGTCGTCGCAGATGATCAGGCTGATCTTCATGCCCTTGGGGCCGTCGCAGACGTAGGTGCGATCGCCCGGGTACCAGCCCTCGATGGGGCACCAGGGGATGCACTTGCGATAGCGCTGGACGATCTGCCCCTGGTTGTCGATCAGCACCAGGGTGTTGTACGGCGCCTTGTGCGGGTGTTCCTCGTGACGCTCGCCGGTCAGGGAAAACACCCCCCAGGTGTTGGCTTCGCGGCAGGCCGCCGAGAAGATCGCAGTTTCCTCGCCCGGTATGCTCGCGGCAGTGGCCATCATCTCGTCGTGGTCGTAGAGGATGCCCATGGTGCTGTACTCGGGGAAGACCACCAGGTCCATGCCTGGCAACCCCTGTTTCATGCCCTTGATCATTTCGCCGATCTTGCGGGCGTTATCGATGACTTCGGCCTTGCTGTGCAGGCGCGGCATCTTGTAGTTCACGACAGCAACGCCGACGGTGTCGGGGCTGCTGGAAATATCGCCGTGGCGCATGAAAACGAACCTCGTTCAGTGGCTGATCATCCAGGGCCGCGGCCCGGTCTTGCTCTTGAGGCCGAGTGGGTTGGCCTTGGTCGGCTCCACCGCCTTGCTTGGCGAACAACAACCACAGCCGGCCGGATGGCGCCGCTGCTGGTACTCGGCGACGGTCTGCGGCGCATGGGCGCTGCGTTCGTTGGTGGCGATGGCCTGGCGCTGGCTGGCGGACAGGGTGGCCAGTGCCGGCGCCGATACCTGCAATCCGCCGGCGGCCGTGCCGCAATACGGGCACTGGCACGGCTCGTGGCGCTGGGCGATCGGTCGCAGCATGCTGAAGGTGCCGCACTCGGGGCAGGCATATTCGTAGGTCGGCATGGCGGCGCCTCCTTACAGGTCCGGGGCGATCGGCAGATCGACGCTGCCGTCCAGGTGCCTGGTCGGGCCGCTGGCGCTGGGATTGATGTCGAAATCGAAGATCTCGGTCGGCAGCCACAGGGTGGCGCAGGCGTTGGGGATGTCCACCACGCCGCTGATGTGCCCCTGCACCGGCGCCGAGCCCAGCAAGGCGTAGCCCTGGGCCGGGGAATAGCCGAACTTGGTCAGGTAATTGATGGCGTTCAGGCAAGCCTGGCGATAGGCGACGTTGACGTCCAGGTAGTGCTGCTGGCCGCTTTCATCCACCGAGATGCCCTCGAAGATCAGGTAGTTCTTGTAGTTCGGGGTGATCGGGCTGGGCTTGAACACCGGGTTCCTGATGCCGTACTTGGCCATGCCGCCCTTGATCAGCTCGACTTTCATGTGCACCCAGCCGGCCATCTCGATGGCGCCGCAGAAGGTAATCTCGCCATCGCCCTGGCTGAAGTGCAGGTCGCCCACCGACAGCCCGGCACCCTTGACGTACACCGGGAAGAAAATCTTCGAGCCCCGCGACAGGTCCTTGATATCGCAGTTGCCGCCATGCTCGCGCGGCGGCACGGTGCGCGCGCCGGTGGCGGCGGCATCGTCACGGGCCTGGCCCTTGAGCTTGCCCATGTGCGCGGTGGCGGCCAGCGGCGGGTTGGCCAGTGGCGGTACGCGGGTGGGGTTGGTGTCGATCAGTTCCTGCTCGCGGCGGTTCCAGGCGGCGAGCATCACCGGGTCCGGCAGGCAACCGATCAGCCCGGGGTGGATCAGGCCGGCGAAATTCACCCCAGGGATGTGCCGGGAGCTGGTGAACATACCCTTGAAATCCCAGATCGCCTTTTGTGCGCTGGGGAAGTGATCGGTGAGGAAACCGCCGCCGTTCTGCCGCGAGAAGAAGCCATTGAAGCCCCACATCGAGTCGGCCTTGGCGCCGATGTCGAGCAGGTCGACGACCAGCAGGTCACCCGGCTCGGCGCCCTGCACGCCCACCGGGCCGGACAGGTAGTGCACGGTCGACAGGTCGACATCGCGCACATCCGAGGCATCGTCGTTGTTCTTGATCGCCCCGGCGGTCCAGTCGTAGGTCTCGAGGATGAAGTCATCGCCCGGCTTGACCCAGCAAGCCATGGGGATGTCCGGGTGCCAGCGGTTGTGGATCTGCTCGTTTTCGGTGGCGGGCTGGTTGAGGTCGACTTTGATCAGGGTATCGGTCATGGCAAAGCTCCTGGACAGTAAGGTTTAGTGCATTGCTGACAGTCTTGAACGCAGGTGCGGATCGGCCAATACGTCGGATGACGTAGCAGGCCCGCTACACCGAGAGGTAACGGCTGATGGTGGCTTCGTCGACGTTGGCGCGGGTCTCCTCGATCACGAAGCGGCCCTTCTCGATCACCAAAAAGCGGTCGGCAATCTCGAGGGTGAACGACAGCACCTGCTCGGAGACCACGATGGTCAGGTCGCGCAGGTCGCGGATCTCTTTCAGGGCGCGGGCGATGTCCTTGATGATCGACGGCTGGATGCCCTCGGTCGGCTCATCGAGCAGCAGCACCTTGGGGTTGGTCGCCAGGGCACGGGCAATCGCCAACTGCTGCTGTTGTCCGCCGGAGAGGTTGCCGCCCTTGCGTGCGCGCATGTCATGAAGCACCGGAAACAGTGCATAGAGGTCCTCGGGCACCTGGCCCTTGGCCGAGGCAGGCAGACCGGTCTGGATGTTTTCCAGCACGGTCATGCTGGGGAAGATCATCCGTCCCTGGGGCACGTAGGCAATGCCGTGCTCGACCCGTTCATGGGTGTCCAGGCCGGAGACTTCCCGGCCATCGACGCTGACTTGGCCGCGCCACTGTGGCAGCAGCCCCATCAGGCTCTTGAACAGCGTAGTCTTGCCCATGCCGTTACGCCCCATCACGGCGACGATTTCGCGCCTGGCCACCGCCAGGTCTAGGTCGTGGAGGATCTGGCTCTGGCCGTAGCCACAGGACAGTTGCTTGACGTTGAACATGCCGGCTTCCTCAGTGGCCCAGATAGACTTCGACGACCTTCGGGTTGTTCTGCACCGCCTCCATGCTGCCTTCGGCCAGGACCTTGCCCTGGTGCAGCACGGTGACCTTGTGCGCGATGCTCTTGACGAACTCCATGTCGTGCTCGATGACCAGCACCGACCGGCCCTGGCTGATGCGCTTGAGCAGCTCGGCGGTCTGTACCCGCTCGCCTACGCTCATGCCGGCGACCGGCTCGTCGAGCATCAGCAGGTCCGGGTCCTGCATCAGCAGCATGCCGATCTCCAGCCATTGCTTCTGGCCGTGGGACAGCAGGTCGGCCTGCTGCTCGAGCAGGTCACCGAGAAAGATCTCCCGCGCCACCTCCTCGACCCGCGCCACGACCGCCGCACTGCGCTTGAAGAACAGCGCGCCGAACACCTTGCGCCCGGCCGGATACGACATCTCGAGGTTCTCGAACACCGTGAGGTTTTCGTAGATCGACGGGTTCTGGAACTTGCGCCCGACCCCGGCGCGCACGATGTTGAACTCGCGCATGCGGGTCAGCTCCTTGCCGTCGAACAGGATGCTGCCGCTGGTGGCGCGGGTCTTGCCGCAGATCAGATCGAGGACCGTGGTCTTGCCGGCTCCGTTGGGGCCGATCACCACGCGCACTTCGTTGCGGTCGATGTACAGGTTGAGGTTGTCCACGGCCTTGAAGCCGTCGAAGGATACGGTCAGGCCCTCGATGGCCAGGACCGGCTTCTTCATCTCGAAACCGATGGGGCTCATGGCTGGGTCTCCAGGGAAGCAGGTTCAGGTGCAGCGCTCGGCGTGGCAGGGCGGCTCGCCTGCGCCACGGCCTCGGGCACAGGTGCCGGTCGTGGTGTACGCCGCAGCCAACGTGCCAGGGCCTGGCGCCCGTGGCTGTCCCACAGCCCGGCCAGGCCGTTGGGGAAGTACATGACCACGGCGATGAACAGCCCGCCCATCAGGTACAACCACAGCTCGGGGAGCGACTCGGAAAAGTAGGTCTTGCCGTAGTTCACCAGCAACGCGCCATACACCGCGCCCAGCAGCGACATGCGCCCGCCGACGGCGGTGAAGATGACCATCTCGATAGAAGGCACGATGCCGACGAACGAGGGCGACATGAAGCCGACCTGCAGGGCGAACATCGCCCCGCCAATGGCCGAGAACGCCGCAGCGATGCAGAACACGAAGATCTTGAAGGTCGCCACGTCGTAACCGGAGAACCGGACCCGCTCCTCCTTGTCGCGCATCGCCATCAACAGCCGGCCCAGCTTGGACCTCAGCACGAAGCGGCCAATGAAGATGCAGCCGAACAGCAGCGCGGCGTTGATGAAGTACAGGATCAGCTTGGCGCTGTCGGTACGCAGGTCCCAGCCCATCAGGGTCTTGAGGTCGGTGATGCCGTTGACGCCACCGGTCAGGCCCTGCTGACCGATGATCAGCACGGTGAGGATCAGCGCGATGGCCTGGGTGACGATGGAGAAGTACACGTCGCCCACCCGCCGCTTGAACAGCGCCATGCCAATCACGAAGGCCAGCAGCACCGGCACCAGGATCACCGCCAGCAGGGTGAAACCGAAGCTGTTGAACGGCACCCAGAACAGCGGCAGCTCGGTGAGCTGGTTCCAGTCCATGAAGTCGGGGATGCCCGGCGTGGTCTGGATCTTGGTGCTGACCGGGTCGGAGGCTTCAAGCTTGAGAAACATCGCCATGCAGTACCCGCCCACGCCGAAGAACACCCCCTGCCCCAGGCTGAGGATGCCGCCGTAGCCCCAGCACAACACCAGGCCCACGGCAACGAAGGCATAGGTCAGGTACTTGCCCACCATGTTCAGGCGGAAGGCGTCCAGGGTCAGCGGGAACACCACGAAAATCAGCAGCGCCAGCAGCGCCACGCCCAGCAGGTTGGGCTTGCCTGCCAGCATTTTGTCCAGAACGTTCATCGGCTCGCCTCTACTTGCGCACTTTGATGGAGAACAACCCTTGCGGGCGCAGCATCAGGATCAGGATCACCCCGGAGAGGGTCAGCACCTTGGCCATCGAGCCGCTGAGGAAGAACTCCGAGATCGATTGGGTCTGGGCGATGACGAAGGCCGAGGCCATGGTCCCGAACAGGCTCTGCGCGCCGCCGAAGACCACCACCAGGAAGGTGTCGACGATGTACTGCGCGCCCGAGGTGGGGCCAGTGGAGCCGATGGTGGTGAAGGCCGCGCCCGCCACCCCGGCCACGCCGCAACCCAGGGCGAACGTCATGCGGTCGACCTTGCGCGTGTTGATGCCCACCGCCCGGCTCATCAGGCGGTTCTGCACCGTGGCGCGCACATGCAGGCCCCAGCGTGAGCGATACAGCAGCACGAAGATGGCCGCCGTCAGCAACACGGTCAGGGCGATCATGAACAGGCCGTTGCGCGGGATCTCGATGGCGTCGGTGAGGTTGAACGAGCCCATCAGCCAATCCGGCGGCGTCGCACTGACCTCACGGGCACCGAACACCGAACGGAAGGTCTGCTGCATGACCAGCGACAGGCCCCAGGTCGCCAGCAGCGTATCGAGCGGGCGCTTGTACAAGCGGCTGATCATCGCCCACTCCACCAGCCAGCCGATGGCACCGGCGACCAGGAACGACAGGGCGATGGCGAAGAAAAAGTAGTACGGCTGGAAGCCCGGGGCGAAGTGGCTGGTCAGGCTGGAGCAGACGTAGGTGGTGTAGGCGCCGATGGTCAGGAACTCGCCGTGGGCCATGTTGATGACCCCCATCTGGCCAAAGATGATCGCCAGCCCCAGTGCCATCAACAGCAGCACGCAGAACACGGACAGGCCGTTGAACCCCTGCATCGCCGCGATGGCACCAAATTCCGATAGCCATTCCATGATGATGGTCTCCTGCTGTGGGATGGGAGCGCCGCGCCCCGGCATGCCAGGGCGAGGGCCGAGGGATTACTGGTAGCCCTTGGGGAAGGGGTTCGGCTCGATCAGGTCGGACTCGTAGACCACCTTGAACTGGCCGTTGGGCTGCACTTCGCCGATGCGCGTCTTGCTCCACAGGTGATGGTTCTCGTGCACCTTCACGTAGCCTTCCGGTGCAGTGGTGAGCTCGATGCCTGGCGAGGCGGCGACCACCTTGTCGACGTCGAAGCTGCCGGCCTTCTCCACCGCGGCCTTCCACAGCCATGGGCCGAGGTAGGCGGCCTGGGTCACGTCGCCGATCACCGCGTCCTTGCCGTACTTGGCCTTGAAGGCCTCGACGAAGGCTTTGTTGTTGGGGTTGTCGAGGCTCTGGAAGTACTTCATCGAGGCGTAGAAACCGGCCATGTTCTCGCCGCCGATCCCCAGCAGTTCGTCCTCGGTCACCGACAGGGTCAGCAGGGTCTGCTTGGCCGCGTTCACGCCGGCGGCGTTGAGCTGCTTGTAGAAGGCCACGTTGGAGCCACCGACCACGGCGGCGAACACCACGTCGGGCTTCTTCAGCTTGACCTTGTTGATCAGCGAGCCGAACTGGGTGTTGCCCAGTGGGTAGTAGTCCTCGCCGACCACCGTGCCGTTCAGCACGTTCTCGATGTGCTTGCGCGCGATCTTCATCGAGGTGCGTGGCCAGATGTAGTCCGAACCGACCAGGTAGAAGGTCTTGGCGCCCTTGGTCTTGGCGATCCAGTCGAGGCTGGCGAGGATCTGCTGGGTCGCCTCCTGGCCGGTGTAGATGACGTTCTTGGACTGTTCCAGGCCTTCGTAGAAGGTCGGGTAGTACAGCAAGCCGTTCTCTTTCTCGAAGATCGGCAGCACGGCCTTGCGCGAGGCCGAGGTCCAGCAGCCAAACACCGTGGCGACCTTGTCGTTGACCAGCAGCTTCTTGGCTTTTTCGGCGAAGGTCGGCCAATCGGAGGCGCCGTCTTCCTGAACCACCTTGATCTGCCGACCCAGCACGCCGCCTGCGGCGTTGATCTGCTCGATGGCCAGGCGCTCGGCCTGGATCGAACCGGTTTCGGAAATCGCCATGGTGCCGGTGGCCGAATGCAACTGACCGACCGTGACTTCGGTGGCAGTAACGGCCAGGCCGGTGCTATTGGCCTCGTCGGCCAGTGCGCCCTGGCTGAACACGCTCGCCGCCAGCAGCGACAGCGCGGCGGCGCCCAGCGCCAGGCGGCGCGGCAACAGACCTTTGGTGCGGATCAATCGTGGTTCCATGCTGCTACTCCTATGCGGTGGTGGCACCAGCATGGAGCTGCACGACAGCGACAGGTATACGCAGCCTGACGTAGCGGCGTACGTCATTTGACGTAGGGTGAATTGCACCAGCATGGGGCAGGATGCCGGGGCGACTGTCTTTGTGAGTCAGTGGCGGCCTCTTCGCGGGTAAACCCGCTCCCACAGGTACCCCGCTGATTTCGGAGCCTGCGGGGTACCTGTGGTCGCGGCCCCGACAATCCCGGGGCATGAAACTTGCTCGATTCCCAACCACACCCGCCAGGCACGGACCGCCACCACCGCAGGAGCCACCTCACCGTGCCAGCCCCCGGTACCCAGCGCATCGCCAAGATCCGCCGCGACTACAACCGCTGGGTCGCCGACGAGACCATGGAGGACTACGCCCTGCGCTACACCCCCAAGTCGTTTCGCAAATGGTCGGAAACCCGCATCGCCAACACCGCCCTGGGCGCGGTGTCGTTCCTGGCCCTGGAAGCGATCGGCGGGGTACTGGCGCTGAGCTATGGCTTCACCAACACCTTCTGGGCGATCCTGGCGGCGAGCCTGGTGATCTTCTTCACCGGCCTGCCCATCAGCTACTACGCCGCCCGCTACGGTGTGGACATGGACCTCCTGACCCGGGGCGCCGGCTTCGGTTACATCGGCTCGACCATCACCTCGCTGATCTATGCCAGCTTCACCTTCCTGTTCTTCGCCCTGGAAGCGGCGATCATGGCACTGGCCCTGGAGATGTACTTCCACATCCCGCTGGCCTTCGCCTATGTCATCTGCTCGCTGCTGGTGATTCCGCTGGTCGCCTATGGCGTGACCCTGATCAGCCGCCTGCAACTGTGGACCCAGCCCCTGTGGCTGGTGCTGCTGGTGCTGCCCTACCTGTTCGTGCTGCTGAAAAACCCCCAGGCCTTCAGCGACTGGACCAGCTTCCAGGGCCGTAGCGCCAGCGGCGGCGATTTCAATCTGCTGGCGTTCTGCGCCGCCTGTACCGTGGCGCTGTCGCTGGTGACGCAGATCGGCGAGCAGGTCGACTACCTGCGCTTTCTCCCCGAAAAGACCGCGGCCAACCGAAAGCGCTGGTGGGCCGCACTGCTGTGTGCCGGCCCCGGCTGGATCGTCCCGGGCGCGCTGAAGATGGCCGGCGGCGCCTTCCTGGCGTTTCTTGCCCTGCAGCACGAGATCCCCATCGAGCACGCCGCCGAACCCACGCAGATGTACCTGGTGGCCTTTCATTACGTGTTCGCCTCACCGGAGTGGGCACTGGGGGCGATGGTACTGTTCGTGTTCGTCTCGCAGATGAAGATCAACCTGACCAACGCCTATGCCGGCTCCCTGGCCTGGTCGAACTTCTTCGCCCGGGTCACCCACAGCCACCCTGGGCGCGTGGTATGGCTGGTGTTCAACGTGGCGATCGCCCTGATGCTGATGGAACTGGGCGTGTTCGATGCCATCGAGCAGGTACTCGGGCTCTACGCCAATATCGCCACGGCCTGGATCGGCTCGGTGGTCGCCGACCTGGTGATCAACAAACCCCTGGGGCTGTCACCGAAACACATCGAGTTCAAACGCGCGCACCTGTACGACATCAACCCGGTGGGCGTCGGTTCGATGCTGATTGCCTCACTGCTGTCCATGCTCGCCCACGTCGGCCTGTTCGGCGCCCTGGCCCAGGCCGCGCCGCCGCTCATCGCCCTGGCCACGGCGCTGCTGGCGACCCCCGTGCTGGCGGTGCTCACGCGCAGCCGCTACTACGTCGCCCGCAGCAGCGACCCGCTGCAGTTGCAGCCTCTGACACCGCTCACCCAGGTCACCTGCGGCCTGTGCAGCAACCCGTTCGAAAGCGCCGACCTGGCGTTCTGCCCAGCCTACGCCACGCCGATCTGCTCGTTGTGCTGTTCGCTGGACGCCCGTTGTGGCGACCGCTGCAAATCTCCACAGGCACGGCTGTCGGCACAGTTCGAGAGCCTGCTGCGCTGGCTGCTGCCCAACACCGAACTGCCGCGCCTGCACACGCGCCTGATGCACTATCTCGGCCTGCTGCTGGTGTTGATCCTGCTGCTCAGTGGCGCCCTCGCACTGATCTACGGCCAGGCCTCGCAGCCCCTGCCCGTCTCGGCCCAGGCCACCCTGCAGCAAGCGTTCTTCAAGGCCTTTCTGGTGCTGTCGGTGCTGGCGGCGATCCTCGCCTGGTGGACCGTGCTGACCCGCGAGAGCCGCCACGTGGCCCAGGAAGAGTCGAACCGCCAGACACAGTTACTGATGCAGGAGATCGCCGCGCACCGGGTCACCGACCAGGCCCTGCAGGACGCCAAGGAAGCCTCCGAGGCCGCCAACGCGGCCAAGAGTCGCTACATCACCGGGTTGTCCCACGAGCTGCGCACGCCGCTCAACAGCATCCTCGGTTTCACCCAGGTCCTGCAGCGTGACGCGGCCATGCCGGCCCAGCACCAGGATGCTCTGGCGACCATCCTGCGCAGCGGCTCGCACCTGTTGTCGCTGATCGACGGCCTGCTCGACGTGGCCAAGATCGAGGCCGGCAAGCTGCGCCTGGAGCAAACCGAGATCCCCTTCCCCGAACTGCTCCACGACCTGGAGCTGATGTTCACCCCGCAAGCACGCGACAAAGGCCTGCGCTTTCACCTGGAGCCGCTCGGTGCGCTACCGGCGGTGGTACGCGGCGACGAGAAACGAGTGCGGCAGATCCTCATCAACCTGCTCGGCAATGCGGTCAACTTCACCGACAGCGGTGAAGTGCGTCTGCGTGTGGGCTACCTGCGCGAAACTGCGACCTTCGAAATCATCGACACCGGCATCGGCATCGACCCTGGCCAGCTCGAGCGACTCTTCCAGCCATTCGAGCGCGGCGACCTGATGCGCCAGGACAAGGGGGTTGGCCTGGGCCTGACCATCACCCGCATGCTCACCTCGCTGATGGGCGGCGAACTGCAGGTGCGCAGCGAGCGGGACAAAGGCACCTGCTTCCAGGTGCGCCTGTATCTGCCCCAGGTGCGCGCACCGCAGGCGGTGGTGCATGTGGCCCACGACATCATCGGCTACGACGGCCCCCCGCAGCGCGTGCTGGTGGTGGACGACCACGTCGACCACCGCAAGGTGCTCAGCGGCATGCTCACGCCGCTGGGGTTCGAGGTGGTGCAGGCCAGTAATGGCCATGAAGCGATCCGCCAGGTCGCCCTGCTCGGCCCGGACCTGATCCTCATGGACCTGTCGATGCCCGGCATGGATGGCTGGGACACCAGTCGGCTGATCCGTCGCAACGCCTTGTCCAAGGCTCCGATCATCGTCATCTCGGCCAACGCCCTCAACGACGAGCGCGCCCTGGCCAGCACCTGCAACGACTACCTGGCAAAGCCCGTGCGCACCCCCGACCTGCTCGAGCGCATCCAGCGCCAGCTCGGCCTGCAGTGGCGCCGCCGCCAGGCCACAGGCGCCTGCACGCAACGCGTGTTGCCGGCCTACGCCGAGCTGGTGGCCCTGGGCGAGCTCAGCGCCATCGGCCATGTGCATGGCATCAAGGCCCGGCTCGATGCAATCCAGGCCGAGGCGCCCGAGACGGCAGCCTTCCTCGACACGCTACGCCCGCTGCTGCGGCAATTTCGCCTGGACGAACTCACCCGCACTCTCAAGGAGGCCGAAGATGAATGCGCTGACCACCGCCCCTGAACCTGGCGTCGTGCTGATCGTAGACGACACCCCGGACAACCTCGCGCTGTTGTCCGACGCCCTCAACGACGCCGGACACATGGTGCTGGTCGCCCTCGATGGCCTGAGCGCATTGAACCGCATCGAACGCCGACGCCCGGACCTGATCCTGCTCGATGCGATGATGCCGGGCCTGGACGGTTTCGAGACCTGCCGGCGCATCAAGGCGCAGCCCGCCAGCAGCGACATCCCGGTGCTGTTCATGACCGCCCTCACCGAAAGCGCACATGTGGTGCAAGGCTTCGAAGTCGGTGGCAGCGACTACGTGACCAAGCCGATCCGCATCGACGAAGTATTGGCCCGCGTTGCCGCCCATCTGCGCACCTCTCGCTCGTTGCTGTCGGCACGCGCAGCCTCGCAGCCTGCAACCCTGAGCCTGGACGATGCGCCGGCCAGCCGGTTGCTGTCGGCGCGTTTCCAGTTGACCGGACGCGAAGTCGAGGTGCTGCGCTGGGTGGCCTGCGGCAAGACCAACCGCGACATCGGTACCATCCTCGACCTGAGCCCACGCACCGTGAACAAGCACCTGGAGCATGTGTACATCAAGCTGGGGGTGGAAACCCGTACCGCCGCCACCGCGGTGGTGCTGGCGGCGCTGAGCCGCGATGGCAGCACCCTGGACAATGTGCTTGCCTGAGCGGGCCTCTTTGCGGACAAGTCGGGGCGCCGAACCGTCGCACCCACAAAGGACGGAGGCCCCCGCGACAGGGTCGATACCTCAGCCCAGCAGGACCTGCTGGATGCGCTCCAGCCCCCAGTCCAGCTCCTCGCGGCTGATGCACAGCGGCGGCGCGATGCGCAGCACGGTCTCGTGGGTTTCCTTGGCCAGCACGCCCAGCGCCATCAGTGCCTCGCAGTATGGCCGCGCCGGGCGATCCAGCTCGATCCCGACCCACAGCCCACGGCCACGGATATCACGCACGAACGGCACGGCCATCTCACGCAAGCGCTGTTGCAGGTAGGCGCCAAGCTCGGCACTGTTGTGCGCCAGTTGCTCGTCTTCCAGCACGCGCAGCGCCTCCAGGCCTACCGCTGCCGCCAGCGGATTGCCGCCGAAGGTCGAACCATGGCTGCCGGCATCGAACAGGTCCATCAATGCGTGATCGGCGATGAACGCCGAGACCGGCAGGATCCCGCCGCCCAGCGCCTTGCCGACGATCAGGCCATCCGGGCGAATGCCCTCGTGCTCGAAGGCGAAGGTCTTGCCGGTACGCCCAAGGCCGGACTGGATCTCGTCAAGAATCAGCAGGGTGTTGGTGGCGTCGCACAGCTCGCGCAACTGACGCAGGAACCCCTGTGGCGGCACGCGAATGCCGGCCTCGCCCTGGATCGGCTCGATCAGCACGGCGCAGGTATCCGGACCGATGGCTGCACGGAAGCTATCGATATCGCCGAAGGTCGCCGTGTCGAAACCGTCGCTGAACGGGCCGAAGCCATCCTTGTACTGCGGCTCGGTGGAGAACCCGACGATGGTAGTGGTGCGACCATGGAAGTTGTCGGTGGCAGTGACGATACGCGCCTTGTCACGGGCGATGCCCTTGACCCGATAGCCCCAGCGACGCGCGGCCTTGATCGCGGTCTCCACCGCCTCGGCACCGCTGTTCATCGGCAAGGCGGCCTCGAAGCCGGCGATCTCGCACAGGGCTTCGAGGAAGTGACCGAGGGTTTCGGAGTGGAAGGCTCGCGATACCACGCTGACCTTCTGCAACTGGGCGATGGCGGCAGCGACGATGCGCGGGTGGGCGTGGCCATGGCTGACCGCCGAGTAGGCCGACATCATGTCCAGGTAGCGCTTGCCGTCGCAGTCCTCGACCCAGACACCCTGGGCACGGCTGATGGCCACCGGCAGCGGCGAGTAATTGTTGGCGCCGAAGCGCTGTTCACGGTCGATGATACGGGTGATGTTCATGAAAACTCCTGATCAGGCGCTGAGCAGCTTGCCGGTGCGAATGGGGGTGGTGCCGGTGACGCGTCCCAGCGGATCGCCAGGGCGCACGAAGCGCACGTCGCGGCGCATGTACAACACGCCAGCGGTGGCGCTGCGGACCGTGGTCACCTCGCCGCTGAGCGGGTCGATCAGGTCGAACATCGGTTCGCCCGGCTGCACCTGGGTGCCCAGGGCAACGCGGTGCACCAGCACGCCACCGACCGGGGCGATGAACTGCTCGCTGCCAGCCAGCGGGGTGCCCGGCCACCGCAGTTCCGGCAGCGCTGCCGGCTCGCCGCTGATGAAGCCGGCATGGCACAGGTAGTCGATGATCGCGCTGGCATCCTGTTGCGCCAGGGCGCTATCGACGTCGCGCTGGCCACGGTGCTCGACGGTCACGCAGGCATTACCCAGCGGGATCGGGTAGGCGCCTTGCAGACGCTCGCGCAGGCGCCACCAGATCAGACTCAGCGCCTCGTCGAACGACAGCGCCTGGGAGTCCACCGACAGCAGCGAAGCCTTCGCGCCAATGTAGCGGGCCAGCGGCTCGACCTGCTCCCAGCTCCACTCGGAGGTGTACAGGTGCATCACCGCCTCACGCGAGCAGTGCAGGTCCAGGACCAGGTCGGCATCGTGTGCCAGCAGCATCAGCCGACGCTGCAGCGACGCCATTTCATCGCGCGGGGCGATCGCCTCCAGGCTTTGCTGCCAGGCGGCGCGCACAGCCTTGAGGTTGTGTTGGGAATCGTCGGTGAGTTCCCCTTCCACCCGCTGCAGGATCGCCTCGAGCGGGAAGGGAAAATCACGGTTGTAGTTGCGCCCGCTGGCCAGTTCGAAACGTCCGCTCGGCGCGCCCATGACGAACTGGGCGAGCCCTGCCGGGTTGGCCACCGGCACCAGGACGATCTGTGCCGTCAGCCGGCCAGCCGCCTCCAGCGCCAGTAGGCGCTGGCGCAGGTCGGTGGCGACCAGCATCGCCGGCGTTTCGTCGGCGTGCAGGCAGGCCTGGATGTACACCTTCCTGGTGTAGACGTCCGGCCCAAAGTGCTCGCTGACGATCTCGCGTTGGGTGCCGTGGGTGGCAGTGAGCAGTGGATGTGCGATTCGTTTCATACAGAATTCCATGGCCGCGGGCGGCGTCGTTCATGAAGCAGAAGGCAAGCCACCTCCCGCGGGAAACCCGGCGCTACCAGAGCGCCCAGGTGTACCCCACGATGAAGCGGTTCTCGTTGATGTCGTTGGCATAGCTGGAGTTGAGCTGGGCGTTGCGCCAGCGCAAGGACAAGCCCTTGACCAGGCCGGACTGCACCACGTAGCCGATATCCAGGTCGCGCTCCCACTCACGGCCCTGCTCGCCGACCAGCTTGGTGGTTTCGATGCCCCAGCCCTGGGCGTAGCGCATGCCGAAGGTCAGGCCCGGCACGCCGAGGGCGGCGAAGTCGTACTCGTAGCGGGCATGCCAGGCACGCTCGTTGGTCTGCGAGAAGTTGACCAATTGATACTCGGTGAACAGGTAGGTGTTGGCGCCATCGACATACGGGAACGGGGTGTCGCCGTACTGCTTCTGGTAGCCCACGCCGAAGTTGTGGCCAGCCCACTCATAGCTGAAGCGAGTGCTCAGCGCGCGGTTGTCGACCTTGCCGGCCAGGCCTACGCCGTCCTTGTCGGCATCCCAGTAGCGCAACTCGCTGCGCACGGTGCCGGGGCCGAACTTGAAGGCATGCTTGAGGCCGAAGAAGTGCTGCTGGTAGAGGCGCTCGAGCTCGCCGTAGTAGTAGCTCAGCTGCAGATCCGGCAGCAGGTTGTAGTCACCGCCCGCGTAGCGGAACTGATTGCTGGTGGCGGCTTTGTAGGCGCCGTTCTGGGCGGTCATGCTCATGGTTTCGCGGTCGGTCGACTCGCGGTCACGCATGCGGTCGAACTGGCCCAGACCCAAGGTCAGGTTGGAAATGTCCTTGGAGCTGACGGTCGCGCCCTGGAAGGTCTGCGGGAACAGACGGCTGGTGTTGGGTTGCAACACCGGCAGCTTGGGCACCTGCTCGCCGACGCGCAGCTCGGTCTTGCTGATGCGCACCTTGCCGGCCACGCCGAGCTTGGAGTACTCGTCGGCGGCACGTCCGTCACTGCCCTTGGGCAGCAGGCCGGTGCCGGAACGGTCGGGGCTGGAGTCCAGCTTCACACCCAGCATGCCGGTGACATCCAGGCCGAAGCCGACGGTGCCTGGGGTGTAGCCGGAGATGAAATTGAAGGTGAAACCCTGCGCCCATTCGTCACGCTTGGACTGCTTGGCGGCCTCGCGGTAATCGCGGTTGAAGTAGTAGTTCTTGGTATCCAGGTTGGCGCTGGAGTCCTTGAAGAAGTCGGCCATGGCCGCCCCCGGCAGGACCGTGACGACGCTCGCGCCCATCAGGATTTTCTTGAAATCTCGGTTCATGTCTGTGCTCCCCACCTTCTTGCTTTTTTCGTTGTTGGATGTTTTGAAGGCATGACTTCCCCCTGGGCGCTCAACCGGGGGTTGGCGCCATCCGAGGAAGGTGAATCAAGGTTTGTGGATCAGCTCGTCGCAGGCGTCTGGCGCAGCCTGAAACCGCCACCTTCGAGCTTCTCCAACGGGCACGACGCTGCCAGCAATTGCCGGGTATAGGCATGCTGAGGGCGATCGAAGATCTCGTCGCGCGGCCCGATTTCCACCACATCGCCCTGGCACATCACCGCGACCCGGTGAGCGATGCGCTCCACCGCTGCCAGGTCGTGGGAGATGAACAGGCAGGCGAATCCGTACTGCTTCTGCAGGCGCTCGAACAGCTCGAGGATCTGCTTCTGCACGGTCATGTCCAACGCCGAGATCGGCTCGTCGGCCACCACCAGGCTGGGCCTGCGCACCAGCGCCCGGCCGATTGCCACACGCTGGCGCTGGCCGCCGGACAGCTCGTGCGGCAAGCGGTCGATCAGGCGCTCCGGCAGGTTGATGTCGTTCAGCGTCGCCAACACCCGTGCGCGACGCTGGGCCGGGCTCATGTCCGGCACGTGGCGCAGCGGCTCGGCGAGAATCTGGCCAATGCTCATGCGCGGGTTAAGCGAGGAGAACGGGTCCTGGAAGATCATCTGGCATTGCAGGCGATGGCTGCGATTGGCCGCCTGGGCAATGTCGTGGCCCTGGAAACGGATCTCGCCAGCGCTGGGCTTGACCAGCCCGACGATGGCCCGACCCAGGGTAGTCTTGCCCGAACCACTGCCGCCCACCAGCGCCAGCGTCTCGCCCGGCGCGATGTGCAGGTTGGCGCCATGCACCACGGGCCGCGCCTCGCTCTTGCGCCACATCCGACGCGGGCCGGGATAGGCGATCTGCACGCCATCGATCTGCAACAGCGGCGCGTTGGCCTGCGGCAGTGGCGGCAACTCACCACGGCTGGGCAGCGCTTCGAGCAACTGACGGGTGTACTCGGCACGGGGGTTGAGCAGTACCTGGTCGATCGGGCCCTGCTCGACCTCCTTGCCATTGCGCATCACCACCACCTTGTGTGCATAGCGTGCGACCAGCGACAGGTCGTGGCTGATGAACAGCACCGCGGTGCCCTGCTTGGCGGTCAGCTCGAGCATCAGCTTGAGCACATCGAGCTGGGCCAGGCAGTCGAGCGCGGTGGTCGGCTCGTCGGCAATCAGCAGCGCCGGGCGCAGCAGCATGACCGAGGCGAGCATGATGCGCTGACGCATGCCGCCAGAAAACTCGTGCGGGTAGGCCTGCAGGCAGCGCTCGGCGTCGCGGATGCCGATGTCGCCGAGCATCTGCAGGCATTTCTGGCGAATGGTCTGCTCGTCGAACTCGGTGTGCAGGCGCATGCCTTCGGCCATCTGCTCGCCGATGCGCAGTGCCGGGTTGAGCGACACCATGGGTTCCTGGAACACCATGCCGATCTTCGCCCCGCGAATCTCGCGCAGGGCTTGCGGGCTCAGGCTGCCAAGGTCCTGGCCCTGGAAGCGGATGCTGCCACCGCATACCCGCATCGGCGGCGGCAACAGGCCGATGGCGGCACGCGCGGCCATGGTCTTGCCGCTGCCGGACTCGCCCACCAGCGCCACGATCTGGCCCGGGGCGATGTCGAACGCCAGGTCATCGACCACCACCGGGCCATCGACACCGGCACGGATCTTCAGGCCCTCGACGGCCAGCAAGGGTTGGGTCTGGCTCATTGCAGCGTCCTCATGCGCGGATCGAGGCGGTCGCGCAGGGCGTCGCCGGCAAGGTTGAAGGCCAACAGCGAAAGGGCAATGCACATGCCGGGGAACAGCCCCAGCCAGCCCGCGGAGGCAATGAAGGGACGGCTGGCGGCAAGCATGTTGCCCCAGGTCGCAGCGGGTGGCGGCACGCCCAGGCCGAGGAAGCTCAGCGAGCTTTCGGCGAGGATGGTCCAGCCGAACATGCTGGTGGCGATCACACACACCGGCGCCACGCAATTGGGCGCGACATGGCGCAGCATGGTGTACAGCTCGGAGTTGCCGATCACCCGCGAGGCCTCGACGAACTCGCGCTCGCGCAACGACAGCACGCTGCTGCGCACCACACGCACCACCGACGGCGTGTAGGCGATGCTCAGGGCCAGGATGATGCCGTACTGGCTCGGGCCGATGATCGCCATCAGCGCCAGCGCCATGAGAATCCCCGGGAAGGCCAGCAGGGTGTCGTTGATCATCATCAGCACCCGGTCGACGTTGCCGCGCAGGTAGCCGGCGAGCAGACCGAGAATGGTGCCGCAGGTCACCGCGACGATCACCGTCAGCAGGCTCACCCACAGGCTGGTGTGTGCGCCGACCATCAGGCGGCTGAGCACATCGCGGCCGTATTCGTCGGTGCCCAGCCAGTGCGCGGCCGAAGGTGGCTGCAGGCGCGTCAACAGGTCCAGTCGCACCGGGTCGTGGGGCGTCCAGACCAAGCCGAGCAAGGCCACCAGGGTCAGGATCGCCAGCAGGGTCAGGCCGACCAGCGCGTTCAGTTGCAGCGGCCGACGGCGACGAGCGCGCGGTGCTGGCGTGGATGACATGTCCGCAGGGGACAGGGTCGGAGTCTGAGGCTTGCTCATAGCTTCACCCTTGGGTCGAACAGTGGGTACAGCAGGTCCACCAGCAGGTTGACCAGTACGAAGATGAAGGTGACCAGCAACAGGCAGCCCTGCAGCACGGGATAGTCGCGACCGAAGATCGCATCGACCATCAGGCGCCCGATGCCAGGCAAGGTGAACACCGTTTCCAGCACCGCGATACCGCCCAGCAAGTTGCCCAGGATCAGCCCGATCAGGGTCATGGTCGGGGCAAAGGCGTTGCGCAGGGCGTGCTTCCACAGCACTGCGCTTTCCGACAGGCCCTTGGCCCGGGCATGGGTGATGTATTCCAGGCGCAGCACCTCGATGGCATTGGCCCGGGCCATGCGGGTGATCGCACCGATCTCCACCAGGGTCAGGGTCGCCACCGGCAGGATCATGTAGCGCATCGACTGCCAGGCGTCCTGGTCGAAGCTCACGTAGCCCACGATCGGCAACCAGCCCAGCTTGATGCCGAAACCATAGAGCAGCAGCAGGCCCAGCCAGAACGACGGGATCGACAGCAGCAGGGTGGCCACCGCCACCACCGACAGGTCGAGCGAGCCGTTCTGTTTCCAGGCCGCCAGCATGCCGGCGGGCACCGCGATCAGGCTGGCGAGCAGCACGGCGATCAGCACGATGCTGGAGCTGACGCCGAAGCGCTCGAGCATCATCGGCAGCACTGCTTCGCGGGTGGTGATGGAGTGGCCCAGGTCGCCACTGAGCACGGCCTTGAACCAGATCACGAACTGCACGGCCATCGGCTGGTCGAGCCCCAGGGCCTGGCGAGTGCTCGCCAGGCTCTGTTCGTCGGCCATGTCACCGAGCATCAGCAGGGCCGGGTCGCCCGGAATCAGCCGAATGATGGTGAACACCGCTACCGCGATCAGCAGCAGGGTCGGGATCGCCATGCCCAGCCGCTGAAGGATGTACCGAAACATGTCAGCTCTTCCCCTGGTTATCGAGGCTGAGCATCCACAGGCGCGGCTTGGACACCGGCCATGGGCGCTGGCCCTGCACGTACTCGCGGGTCACGGTGATGGCATTGCCGTTGTACAGCGGGATCAGCGGCAGGTCGCGCAGCATGTCCTTGTGCAGCTCGTCGAACAGCGCCTGGCGCTTGGCCGGCTCGCCTTCGCGGCGGGCTTCGGCGATCAGTTCGCGGGCCTTGGCGTCATCCCAGACCTTGCGCGGCTCCTTGCTCTTGTCGCCGGCGGCAGCATCGTAGTTCAGCGCCGGGTCCAGGCGCTCGGAATAGGTGGAAACCATCACTTGGTAGTTACCGCTCTGGTAGCGCTCGAGCTGGGTGCCCCATTCCATGGTCTGCAACTGGATGTTCAGGCCGACCTGGCTGGCCATGGCCTGCACATAGACGGCGATGTCGAACATGTTCGGGTAGCGCTTGTTGGTGATCAGCTGGATCGGCTGGCCTTTGTAGCCGGCCTCCTTGAGCAGCCGTTTGCTTTCTTCGGGCGAGTAGCCCCAGCCCTTGTCCTGCGCCGCGGTGTGGTAACGGCTGCCCAAGGCGACCATCGAAGGGTTGGGCTTGGAGCGGCCTTCGGTCAGCGCGGTGACGATGGTGCTGGTGTCCAGCGCGTGGGCCAATGCCTGGCGCATGCGCACGTCGGAAAACAGCGGGTCCTTGGTCTGGAACAGCACGGCGCTGGTCGACATGGTGGTGCTCGCCGAGATACGCACGCCAGGCAGCGCTTCGAGCTCCTTGGCTTCCAGGGCACTGACGTCGTTGAGCATGTCGACGTTGCGCGACAGCAGCGCAGCCTTGGCGGCGGCCGGATCCGGGATGATGGTCATGTGCACGCGGTCGAGGGTGGTCGACTTGTTGCCGGTATAGCCATCGGCAGCCTCGTCACGCGCCTTGTATTCGGCGAAACGGTCCAGGTCGACGTATTGACCCGGTTTCCAGGTCGCCAGCTTGAAAGGGCCGGTGCCGATCGGCGTGGTCCACTCACCATTGACCACCGAGTCGGGGTGCATGATGCCGCTGCCACCGCACTCGGGCAGCGCCATGCTGGCCAGGAACAGGGCGTTGGGCTGGTCGAGGGTGAAGACCACGGTCTGCGCGTCAGGGGCCTTGATATCGACGATCTTCGCGCCGCTGTGGCCGTCGAACGACGCGGTGCAGCGCCACTGGGTGGCCGGGTCCATGTAGCGCTGCCAGGTCCACAGCACTTCCTTTGAGGTCAGCGGCTTGCCGTTGTGGAAGGTGACGCCGTCGCGCAGCTTGAAGGTGTAGGTCAGGCCGTCGTCGGAAGTGACGACTTCCTTGGCCAGCAGCGGGCCGACGCTTGCGTCTTCGCGGAAGGCGACCAGGCCTTCGAACAGGTGCAGCACCACCGCATCGGAGTTGGTGTCGCGGTTCACGCCTGGCTGGGTGCTGCGGATGTCGGCGTTGAGGGCGACATTCAGGGTGTTTTGTGTCTGAGCGTTGGCGCAGATGGAGGCCATCAGGCCAGTCATCAGAATCAGAGTCTTGTTCAAGTTATTCCCCTCGGGCTCGAGATCCAATGCAGTCGGCGGCAGAGTCGTGAAAGGTTGCGCCCCGATCCGGGAACTCGTTGTTGTTGTTATGACCGTGGCTCTGGGGTGACGTACGCCCGAGGCCCGGTAGCGATGCCTGGCGCATCCTGTCTCAGGTGGCGTCGCTGCGTAAGCACATAAATTCCGATCATGAGTGACATAGCCAATCACGCTGATCGCAGACTTGCCGTGCACCCCTGCCAAAATCGTTCGGCAAAGGCCATGCTGCGCTGGTCATAACGGGCTCTTCGCCCGGAAACACCTGATCCAATAAAGCTATCGGGATCAGCAAAAGCGCACTGACGGCAAATTCGATCGCTCTCTAACATGGCCGCATCAAGCACGGCCCCCACGCACCCTGCGGAGTTCGAACAATAATGACCCTGACCCACCTGCGCGCCTTCTGCTCCGTGGTCGACATGGGCAGCTTCCGGGCTGCGGCCCGCGCACTGAACATCGCGCAAAGCACCCTCACCCAGTCGGTCCAGGCGCTGGAGCGCGAGCTCGGCGGCCCGTTGCTGCACCGCACCAACCAGGGCATCCGCCTCAGCGACTCCGGCCAGCGCTTCATCGCCCACGCCCGCGCCATCCTGATGGACTGCGACCGCGCCGTGGCTGACGTCCGTGCCCTGGTCGAACCCCAGGGCCATGTAGCCCTGGGCGTCACCTCCGAACCGTTGGCCGAACTGCTGGTGCCGGTGTTCGAAAGCTTTACCTCGCAGCACCCGCAGACCCGCCTCGAGGTGACCAGCGGTTCGACCAAGATCCTCATCGAGAAACTGCGCGAAGGCCGCCTGGACTTCGCCCTGTGCGCCCTGCCCGCCCACGTCGATGAAATCGACCTGTCCATCCAGCGCCTGCACGCGTCCCGCGCCGGGGTGATCGCACGCAAGGATCACCCGCTGCGTGATGCCCGCTCGGTACGCGACCTGACCCAGTGCAAATGGATCAGCGTGCGCCGCGACGGCCTGGTCGGCGGCACCGAGGGCCGCCTGATCGAGCTGTTCCGCGCCCACGGGCTGGGCATGCCGAAGATCGGCATCACCACCGAATCGCTGCTCGAGACCCTGCACATCGTCGCCGAGACCGACTACCTGACCATCGAGCCGGCGATCATTCCGTCGCTGAAACTGTTCTCCTCCTCGCTGGTGAAGATCCCCATCGAGGAGCGCCTGAGCCACCGCGACGTGGCCCTGATCACCCGCAAGAACGCGACGCTGACCAGCGTGGCCCAGGTCTTCATCGGCATGCTGGTGTCCTACAGCCGATTGGTCCACCCGCGCACCGCCGACTGAACAACGCCCCGCATCATGAGGAATACCCATGCCCCAGCCAATCACCGCCGATCAGCCTGCCACCCATGACCTGCCCCGTGGGCTGCCCTCCAGCGTCGGCATCGACGGCTTCGAGGTCGCCGCCTTTCTCGAGGCGGTGCAACAGGCCGGGCTCGAACTGCACGGGGTGATGCTCGAGCGCGACGGCGTGCTGGTGGTGGACGCCTGGCGCTGGCCGTACGATTCGCTGACGCCACGGGTGACCCACTCGATCACCAAGAGCTTCACCGCCTGCGCCATCGGCCTGGCCATCGACGAAGGGCTGCTGCGCCTGGACGACCCTCTGACAAAGTTCTTCCCGCAAGCGGCGGCAGGCGCCACCGACCCACGCGCCGCGCAAATCACCGTCGAGCACCTGCTGACCATGCGCACCGGCCACGGCGGCAACACCTCCGGCTCGATCTGGCGCGGCATCGATGGCAGTTGGGTCGAAGAGTTCTTCCGCATTCCGTTGACCAGCGCGCCGGGCACCGACTTCGTCTACACCAGCGCCGCCAGCTACATGCTCTCGGCGGTGCTGACCCAGGTTGCTGGCGTCACCCTGCATGACTACCTCAAGCCGCGCCTGCTCGAGCCGCTGGGCTTCGAGGAGCAGCACTGGGACATCAGCCCGGAAGGCATCAGCCCCGGCGGCAACGGCCTGACGGCGCGGCCTGTGGATGTTCTCAAGCTGGCCATGCTGCACCGCGACGGCGGGCGCTGGAACGGCGAGCAGGTTCTGCCGCAGGCGTGGGTGGAGGCGGCAACGCGCGCCCAGGGTGGCGAGGGCAGCCGCTATGGCTATCACTGGTGGACCGACCGCCCGGCGAACGGCTACAGCGCCGTGGGCGTGTTCGCCCAGATGGCCGCCGTGATCCCCGGCGAGCGCGCCACGCTGACGGTATTCGGCGCGATGGAGAAGTCGGCGCAGGTGACGCCCTTCATCGATCGTCATCTGAGCGCGGCGCTGCGCGGTGAACAAGCTGGGGCCGCAGGTGACGAACGACTACGCGAGGTGCTACAGCGTTTCGCCGAAGAGCAACCACTGCGCTCGCTCGCACGTCCGACCCAGCCGCTCCCTGCACGGATGAGTTTTGCGCTCGAGGCCAATCCGTATGGCATCGAAACGCTGAACCTGTTGCAGGCGGGCGAGCGGTTGGTAATGGAGTGGGTAGAGGCGACGGGCAGCGAGCGCATCGAAGCCGGGATCGATCATTGGGTCGCGGGCACCAGCTCGTTGCCGGGGGCACAACTGCACCATGGCTATGCACTGCGTGATGCACCGGTGGTGGCGACGGCGCGCTGGGTGGCGGCAGATCGACTGGAGCTGGAATGGGTGTACCCGCGCTCGGCATTCCGCGATCGGGTGTACCTGAGCTTTGCAGGCGAACGGGTTTGCCTGGAGCGCAGCGTGAACATCAACAGCGGCATCCGTGCCTGGGAGCCGCTGCATGGAATGAGCACTCACAACCCGACCCGACACGTGTAGCAGCAACTGTCTTGCTCAAAACCCAAAGATCCGCCCAACCCCTGTGGGAGCGGGCTTGCCCGCGAACACGGGCGGAGCCCGTGCCAGGCAGCGCGGTGTCCTTTTCGCGGGCAAGCCCGCTCCCACAGATGCTGCGCCAGCCTCGAAATCACAGGCTCAACCGTACTGCGCCTGAAACCGCCCGACCGTCTCCAGCAGAAAGCGATCCAGCACTCCAGTGTCGCTGCGCTCGCCACGCGCCACCTCCACCGTATCGGCCCGCGCCAGCTCGGCCTCGATGAACCGGTGCAGCACGTCATCCCGCGGCCCGTGCTGCGCCTCGCCCGCCCGGCGCTTGCGCTCGAGCAACTGATCGATCGCCTGGCGCACATCTACCTCATCGACGGTTCGCTCGAGCAGTGCCGTGAACGCAGTCGGAGGCATACCCAGGCCCTGGTCGATCCAGCGCACCGCCAGCAACGGGCGGATCACGTAGAGGTACTTCTTCAGCCGCACCGTGTCACCCGACAGATAGCCGCGCAGGTTCTTGCGGGCCATCGACAGGTAGTGGTGGCGCACAGCGCGTGGCGAATAGAACGCACGAGCCAGCGCGCCCAGTTGCTCACGGGCCTGCTCGTCGGCCCGGTACACCAACGGCGAGCCCAGCCATTCGAGCAGGCTCGGATTGGCACCTCGCAGCAAACGCAGTGCCTTGCGCAACTCCCAGCCACTGACGTCCAGCTCATCGCTCAGGGGCCGCTCGATCACATCGCGCGGTTCCTCCACGCGCAGGTACCACTCGGCACGCTGCACATAGACGAAACGCACGTCGTAGTCGCTGTCCGGCGAGGCGAAGCCCCAGGCGCGGCTGCCGGACTCGCAGGCGTACAGCACAGTCACGTCATGCTCGCGCTCGATGCGCTGCAGTTCTTCGAGCACCCGCATGCGCATGGCGTCGGACAGTGGATGTGGGTCGTCCTGGTACATACTTTCACTCCTTGTCAGGGCGCCCCTGGCGCCTGCTTCAACCTTTCACACACACCACCTGACGCAGGGTGTGCACAACCTCGACCAGCTCGCGCTGGGCCTGCATGACCGCATCGATATCCTTGTAGGCCATCGGAATCTCGTCGATCACACTTTTGTCCTTGCGGCACTCCACATGGGCCGTGGCACGCTGCTGGTCCTCGACGGTGAACAGGTTCTTGGCTTTGGTCCGGCTCATCACCCGCCCTGCACCGTGGCTGCACGAGCAAAAAGCCTCTTCATTGCCCAACCCACGGACGATGAAGCTCTTCGCGCCCATGGAGCCGGGAATGATGCCCAGCTCACCCTTCTGCGCCGATACCGCGCCCTTGCGGGTCACCAGCACTTCGCGCCCGAAGTGTTGCTCACGCTGCACATAGTTGTGATGGCAATTGACCGCCTCCAGGCTGGCCTCGAAAGGCCTGCCCAGCACCTTGCGGGTCGCTGCCACCACCGCCTGCATCATCAGTTCGCGATTTTGCCGGGCAAAGTCCTGCGCCCACTCCACCGCCTCGACATAGTCGGCAAAATGCCGGCTACCTTCCTCGAAATAGGCCAGGTCCTTGTCCGGCAGGTTGGCCAGGTGCTGACGCATGTCGGCCTGGGCCAGCCCGATGAACAGGTTGCCAATAGCATTGCCCACCCCACGCGAACCGCTGTGCAGCATGAACCAGACCCGGTCGGCCTCGTCCAGGCAGACTTCGATGAAGTGGTTGCCGCCGCCCAGGGTACCGAGGTGGCTGCGGTTGTTGGTCTTCTCCAACTGCGGATGCTTGTCGGTGATCACCTTGAAACGTCCGGCCAGGCGGCCCCAGGTCTGGTCGGCCTGGCTCGGCACTTCGCCCCAAGCGCCCTGGTCACGACGACCGAACGTCTTGCCATGGGGCACGGCCTTCTCGATGGCACTGCGCAGGCCATGCAGGTTGTCCGGCAGGTCGCGCGCGTGCAGCGAGGTGCGTGCGGCGATCATGCCGCAACCGATGTCGACACCAACCGCTGCCGGGATGATCGCACCCACGGTGGGGATCACACTGCCGATGGTCGAACCCTTGCCCAGGTGCACGTCCGGCATCACCGCAAGGTGCTTGAAGATGAACGGCATGCGTGCGGTGTTCATCAGTTGCCGACGCGCGTCGTCCTCGACCGGCACGCCATCGGTCCACAGTTTGATCGGCTTGCCGCCGGCCACTTCCAACAGGTTCATGTCCTTGTTCCTCGCGTTCGATCAGCCTGCCTTGAGGCTAACCAAGCCATTCAATACCTGATCCAGACCACCGAATACCGAGATCCGGTCGATGCGTTCGGCCACCCGCTCCAGGGTTTCCAGCTCCTTCAGGCGCAGGGCCGTCGGGCTACCTTCCATCACCTTGGCGGTGTTGAGCAGCGAGCGCGTCGCCTGGGTTTCCTCACGGCGACGAATCACGTTGGCCTGCGCCGCCTTTTCCGCCTCCACTACTTGCGCCAGCAGGGTCTTCATCTCGCCCGGCAGGATGATGTCGCGCACCCCGAGGCTGCTGATTTCCAGACCGCTGCCCGGCAGTTGCGTCTGCAGGTGGCGGCTGATGCTGTCGTCGATGAACTGCTTGTCTTCCAGCAACTCATCCAGGGTCCGAGTCCCCACTGCGGCGCGCAGACCGAATTGCAGTTCACGGTACAGGTGCTCCACCGGTTTGCTGAAGCGTGCATGGGCCATCAGCACGTCGGCGTAGCGCCAGTTGGCGACCAGGTTCAGACGCAGGTTCACCTTGTCGCGGGTAAGGATTTCCTGGCCGCCGACCTCCAGCGCCTGCACACGGGTATCGACGGTTTCCACCGTCACCTGGCTGCCGCAGCGCCAGAAGCCATACTGCCCGGCTTCGAGCAAGTCGAACACGGCGCCGTCGATCTTCAGCACACCGACATGGAACGCCGGCACGCTCACCAGCAGTACATGCTCAAGGCCGGCCATGCCTGGACGGTTCAAGCGTGCGAGCAATGCAGGCGCCACGCGCCGTCCGCCACTCAGGTCGACTCGCTCCAGGGTCTGCCGGGCCTGGCCCTTCCAGTACAGGCGACGGCTGTCCGGTGCCAGCAGCTCGACCAGCCGACCGTCCTCGAAACGCAGGCCCAGCTCATGTTCGCCCAGGTCCATGCGCTCGAAATACTGCTCGACCAACTGCGGCTGGTGCTGACGCAGGTAGCCTGCCAGCGGATGGTCGAACAGCGGGGAATTGAGGCTGAAGGTCTGCACCGTCAGCCGGTCGCGCCAGTCGACACGCGAATACTGCCCAGGCTCGAGGATGGCCTCGAAGTCGCCTTCATCGAGCAGCAGGCCACGTTCGTTCTTCTTCACGACAAAGCGTTTGAACAATTTCATCTTTCTATCCTTTTCATCCATATCCAGGGTTGCCGGTGGTGCCGGCACACCGGGCACTGCGGGCGAGACCTGGCGGAGTCAGGCACCGTGAGCAAGGCTCAGGCGGCGTCCTTCGTTGCGCCAGGTCCGGCCGGCAGGCCGGGTGGGCCGGCGGTGGTGCAGACGTCCGTGGCCGTCGAGGGGCCATCCTGGCCCTGCTTGCCTGACCTGCACCGCACCAGCGGGTGTTACGTTCACAGCTACCGTAGGAGGGTAGTGCCGGGGCTTCCCGGCGAGCGTCTGCGCAGCCGTTTCACGGGTACTGCACAGGGCGACCGGTCGTTGCAGCGGCGGCATGCACGACACCGACACCTGAGTGGGTACGTGCACCAGCGGGGTCTCAACCCCTTGCCCTTGGGCCTGCCTGGCGATTCGGTCGAGAGGGATATTGCGAGCGGCATGCCAGCTTTTGGAGACTGCTCGAGTTATTTATTAAATAACTGATTTTTAACGATTTATTTTTTAAATCTGGTTTGCTGGCAATTTTAGTGGCCGCAGGAAACCCGGTCATTCATATATAGTTGGATAAGACTTTATCTTCTGGGATAACTCCATGAGCAAAGCCCGTGTTGCCATCGGTTTTCTCGGCACCACCCTCGACCGCAATGGCAAGGGCGCCGCACGCTGGAACCGCTGGCGCCCCACGATCGGCCTGTGCCGCCAGCCAGACCTGCCGCTCGATCGCCTGGAGCTGATTCACGGCCCCGGCGTACGTGACGTCAGCCTGGCCGAACGCATCCGTGCCGACGTCCAGCAGGTGTCACCCCACACCGAGGTGCGACTGCACCCGCTCAGCCTGCGTAACCCATGGGATTTCGAAGAGGTCTATGGCGCCCTGCACGACTTCTCCAGCGGCTACCCCTTCGACACCGAGCGCGAGGACTATCTCGTGCACATCACCACCGGCACCCATGTCGCGCAGATCTGCTGGTTCCTGCTCACCGAAGCGCGCTACCTGCCCGCACGCCTGGTGCAGACCTCGCCCTCACGCAAGCACGACGAAGCCAGCGACCCGGCCGGTATTGCCACGCTGATCGACCTTGACCTGTCGCGCTACGACCTGATCGCTTCGCGCTTTCGCCACGAGCAGGTCGAGGCGCAGTCGCTGCTCAAGTCCGGCATTGCCACGCGCAACGCGGCATTCAACCGCACCATCGAACAGATCGAGCGCGTCGCCCTGCGCTCGAAGGCACCGATCCTGCTGGTCGGGCCTACCGGCGCCGGCAAGTCGTTCCTGGCCCGGCGCATTCACGAGCTCAAGCGCGGCCGGCACCAGTTGCAGGGGCGGTTCATCGAGGTCAACTGCGCGACCTTGCGAGGCGATGGCGCGATGTCGGCCCTGTTCGGCCATGCCAAGGGCGCCTTTACCGGTGCGCAGAACGCCCGCGATGGCCTGCTGCGCGCTGCCGACGGCGGCATGCTGTTTCTCGACGAGATCGGCGAGCTTGGCGCCGACGAGCAGGCCATGCTGCTCAAGGCCATCGAAGAGAAGCGCTTCTTCCCGCTGGGCTCGGACCGCGAAGTGCAGAGCGACTTCCAACTGATCGCCGGCACCCATCGCGACCTGCGCGCCAAGGTCGCCGAAGGCTCGTTTCGCGAAGACCTGTTCGCCCGTATCAACCTGTGGACCTTCGCCCTGCCGGGGCTTGCGCAGCGGCGCGAAGACATCGAGCCGAACCTGGACTTCGAGTTGCAGCGCCATGCCCGCGAACAAGGCCGGCAGGTACGTTTCAACCTGGAGGCCAAACGCAGCTACCTGGCGTTCGCCCACGCCAGCGAAGCCCGCTGGGCCGGAAACTTTCGCGAGCTGTCGGCCTCGATCACGCGCATGGCGACACTGGCCGACAGCGGGCGAATAGACGAAGCCCTGGTGGCAGAGGAGATCGAGCGTTTGCGTCATGCCTGGGGGCTGGAGGGCGAGAGCGAGCCGGTACTGGCCGGGCGCGAACTGGACCTGTTCGACCAGGTGCAGTTGCAGGCGGTGATCGACGTTTGTCGCCGCGCAGCAAGCCTGTCCGAGGCCGGGCGCCAATTGTTCGCGGTGTCGCGCCAGGAGAAGGCCAACCCCAACGACGCCGATCGCCTGAGAAAGTACCTGGCGCGATTCGGGCTGGATTGGCAGCAGGTGAAGGGTCAGGGGTGACAGCTAGGCCGTAGGACGTTTCCCAATCTGAAATCAAATGCTTCCTGAAACACCTCGGGGCCTGGTTTTACGGCCGCTGCGCGCCCGACCGCGGGACAAGTCGGGACGCCGAACCGCCGCTGCTAAAGGGATCAAGGGAAAGGCGGGCATCGACTTAAGCAGGGCTTGCCAGCAAACGGTCGGTTTGCGGTATGCTCCCCCGGTCTTCAGGGCGGGGTGAAAGTCCCCACCGGCGGTAAATCGAAAGATGAGCCCGCGAGCGCCCCGGCCATGCCGGGGGTCAGCAGATCTGGTGAGACTCCAGAGCCGACGGTCATAGTCCGGATGAAAGAAGGCGCAAGCGCGGGGCCATCGGGCGCCCTTGCGCGCGCATTTTGTTCGCCCCGAGACGTTCATCGATCATTCACGAGGAGCGTTTCATGTCCACCTTGCACCACTCGAAATTCCCCAACGTCACCGCCGCCATCGCCGCCTTCCAGGCCGGGCGCCCCGTGCTGCTGCTCGACGACGACGATCGCGAGGACGAAGCCGATATCGTTGCCGCTGCCGAAAACCTGTCGCTGCAGACCATGGCCATGATGATTCGCGATTGCAGCGGCATCGTCTGCCTGTGCCTGGATGAAGCTACGGTCGATGCGTTGCAGCTCGCGCCCATGGTGCAGAACAACCAGGCCCGCCACGGCACCGGCTTCACCGTCACCATCGAGGCGGCCGAGGGTGTGAGCACCGGCGTGTCGGCCCAGGACCGGATCACCACCATCGAGGCCGCACTGCGCTCGACCGCCGAGCAACGTCACATCGTCAGCCCTGGCCATGTGTTCCCATTGCGTGCGCGTGATGGCGGGGTGCTGACCCGTCGCGGCCATACCGAAGGCTCGGTGGACCTGGCGCGGCTGGCCGGGTTGCGGCCAGCCGCGGTGCTGTGCGAGCTGATGAACCCCGACGGCAGCATGGCCCGGGGCGAGCAGGTGGCCGTGTATGCGCGCCAGTACAACCTGCCGGTAGTGACCATCGAGGAGCTGGCGCGCTATCGCGAAGCGATGCTGGAGCTTGAGGCACAACCCGCCTGATCTGCGGCGCTGCTCTTTGGTAGGGGCGGGCTTGCCCCGCTCCTACCAGTACAGCACTCAGCGCAGCCCCAGTTGCCCCTTGAGATAGGCGTACAACATCGCCGCACTCTTGCGATAACCCTCGGCAGTCAGGTGCACCAGGTCTGGTCGCCCCAGGCCGCTGGCCTGCCAGGCGACAATCGAGCACGGCCCGCCCATCTCTGCCTGCCAATCCCAGAACAGTGCCTTGTACTTCTGCGCCGCCTGGCGCTGGATGCGGATCACGCTCGCCAGCGGCTGTGGCTGGCGCGCAGCGCAACTGGCGGCCTTGCGCTGCTTGATCGAATCGGGCGGCCCGACCAGCAGGATCGCCGCCTTGGGCATTTCCTGGCGCAACCGGGCCAAGGTGGCCTCCAACTGCGACTGGTACAGGGCAAGATCGAGCTTGTCGTCGAAGGCTTCGTTGGTGCCATAGGCCAGGATCACCAGGTCAGGCCGCAGCGCCTTAAGCGTGCCTTGCCAACCCGCCTGCCACTTGTCGACCACCTCCAGCCGTGCGCCGTTGATACCCAGCGACGAATAGGTGACCCCGGCGTTTTTCTGGCCCTGGATATACCAACCACCCAGCGCCACGCCCTGGACACCCTCCACACTCAGTTGCACCGGCAGGCCGAGATTGATGAAGGCTGGGCTGAAGCGCCACTCACCGTTGGTGGCCGGCAGCATGCGGCGCTGGCTGCCGTTGGCCACCAACGTGCTGCTGCGCGTTGCCTGATACAGGGCCGAGATCCGGTAGCGTTGTGCGTCGGGGTCGCGGGCCTGGATCTTCACGCCGGGGCGATCGACCACCGGCAACGACAAGTAGCCACCCAACGGAAACTGGCTGCTCTGCTGGTTGCGCGCAGAAACCAGTTCCCACTGACGGCGCTCGCTGGTGACGATCACGCGGTCGTTGCGAATTCCCGGCACGGGCGAAGCCGGCACCAGGCCAATGCCACCGTCGCCATAGCGGGCCTGCAGCAGCTTGCGCAACTCACCGCTGAACAGGTCGGCAGCGGTGTGCGAATCACCCAGCTGGACGATGGAAATGGGCGCACGGCCGGCGTTGCGGAACTTGCCGGCGAGCAGCGCGAGGTTGCCGTCGTCGCGCACATTGGCGACAACGGCGGGCTTGGCCGCAGGCTGGGGTGGCGCGCTGGCGCCGGTGCTGCACGCGGGCAAGGCGCTGATCAGCAGCGCCACGCCCAGCAGGTGATGCCATAGGCGCATCTCAATGTCCTGTTGCAGTCAGGACCGGGAAGCTGATCAGTGACAGTACCTGCGCGGCGATCATCTTCTGGCCCGTGATGGTGAAATGAATGCCGTCGTCGACCCGGACCTTGACCCGCTTGCCCTCCGGCGTCTGCACCGTATACGAGAACTGCTCGTCGGGATAGCCGAGAATCGGGTTGGCCGAGACGTAGTGCTGGCCGAATTGCTTGGTGCGCTCCTGATAAAGGCCACTGAGGTAGCTCATCGCCGTCGACAGCCGCGACTTCTCCATGTTCGGCGGGCCGACCCAGATCACCTGGACATTGTGCTCGCGGGCCTGCTCGAGGATCGCGTCGATGCGCTCACGGTAGGCCACTTCCCACTCCGGCGACTTGAAACGCAGGAACGGCTTGCCCTTGCCCTGGGGCATGTCCCACGGGTCGTTAGGGCCGAGGAATACCACCATCAGGCGGACCTTCGGCGCGCTGGCGAGCGTGTCGGCCACGGTCTTCGGCCAGTTGAAGAAGCCCGGGTAGGCAAGCCCGGTGCTCTGCCGACTGAGGTTGATGGTGTGGATCTGGTAGCGCTTGCGCAGGCTGTTGGCCAGGTGCGGGGCGACGCCCTGCATCAGCGAGTCCCCCACCAGGAACACTTCATCGCCCGCCGCCAACGACGCCAGGGTGCCCGGTGCCACCATCTGCGGCAGCGGTGGCTTCACGACCACGGCAGCGGGCGGTGGCGCCGGTGCCGGTGCCGGTGCCGGTGCCGGTGCGACAGGGTGCGGGGCAGCTGCAGCGACATGCTCAGGCCTGGCCACAGGCGCCTGCAGATCGACACTCACCACCGGCATCGGCGGCGGCAGTTCCACCACAGGCTCTGTACTCGCCACCGCAACCTGCCCGTTGAGGCTGTCGAGGAAGCTGTCACGGCCCTGCTCCAGCGCTGTGGTCAGGCCCGCGCCCAGGCGCCAGGCTGGCAACTGCCCCAGCACCGGCAGTTCGCAACTGTCGTGATACTTCTGCTGGCAATACAGGCTGATCGAGTCCTGGTTCAGCCAGAACAGCAGGCCTGTGGCGACCACCATGGCATACAGCGTGCGCGCCGCGCCCATCTGCACCCGGACCAGCTGACGGATATCAGAAGCTTGCATAGATGAACCCCGGCACACCCGATTGCGACGCGAAGATCACCAGCGACACGAAGATCGCCAGTGGCAGTGGGTACAGTTGCCAGGGCAGGCGCTGGCTAGCTACGAAGCCCTGGCGCAGGGACGCCAGCCACTGTGGATACGTGGCGACGTACAACACACAGGCCAGCAGCGCTACACCGGTGGCCGAGTCGAGCCCGGCCAGGCTGACCTGGGCGATATCGCCAAGCATCTCCCAGGCGCCATCCAGGGTTGGGCTGCGGAAGAAGATCCAGGCGAAGGCGACGTAGTGGAACGTCAGCAGGCGCGCCAGCAGCCCGCTGCCCGGCAGGCGCACAAAGCCTGGGCACAACTGCTCGAACAGCTTGTACAGCGCCAGCCCCACCCCATGCAGCGCACCCCAGAGAATGAAATTCAGACTCGCGCCGTGCCACAGCCCGGAGATCAGCATGGCCAACAGCATGTTCAGGTTGCCGCGCCACACCCCTTTGCGATTGCCGCCCAGGGGGATGTAGATGTAGTCACGAATGAAGCGCGACAGGCTGATGTGCCAGCGCCCCCAGAACTCCTTGAGGTTGCGCGCGGCATAAGGCGCGTTGAAGTTCTCCGGCAGGCGAAAACCCAGCAGCAGGGCGATGCCGGTGACCAGGTTGGTATAGCCGCTGAAGTTGAAATAGATCAGGAAGCTGTAGCCATAGACGCTGAGCAGCACCTGCTCGGGCGTGAAGCTGCCCGGGGTTTCGAATACCGGATCGACCCACTGGCTGCCCAGCCAGCCGCTGAGCAGGAACAGCTTGACCACCGCCAGGGCGATCAGGCCAAGCGCCCGCTGCGGCTCCAGCACTTCACGCATGGCCTGCGGGCGGATCTGCGGCAGCAGATGCGCCGCGCGATTGACCGGGCCTGCGATCAGGCTGGGGAAGAAGGCGAGGTACAGGGCCAGGTCCAGCGGCGGCGCCGAGACCATCTCGCCGCGGTTGATCGACACCAGGTAGCTGACCGAATGGAAGGCATAGAACGAAAGGCCGATCGGCACCAGCAGCTCGAGCACCGGCAGCGACACCTCGAGCCCGACAGCCGTGAATGCGCCCTGCACACTGGCGGCGAAGAACTCCTGGTACTTGAAGAGGTAGAAACACCCCAATACCAGCGCCAGCAGCAAAACGCCATTGAGCCAGCGGCCGGGCTGGCGCGCAGCCAGCAACCCCAGCAGATACACCAGCACGCTGTAGCCGAGCAGGATGTACAACGATTGCAGGCTGAAACTCGCCACCAGCCCGTAGCTGGCCGCAAGCAGCAGCAGATTCTGCAGGCGCAGGCTCCAGCACAGGCTCCAGTAGACAATGAAGAAGAGCGTGAAACAGAGGCCGAATTCGATCGAAAGGAAGCTCACAACGTAGTCCGTTACGTGACGTCGAGAAGAAGATGGCCCAAGGCCATCAAGATGCCCAGGCCAGAGCGCGCGGGATTATGGCAGAGCCCCCATGGGGTCACAATCCGACCACGTCTCAAATTGCAATAAGAAACTTCTGAAGCAAGTGCAACAAAATACTACCAACGGATTGCCTCCTGGGAGGTACCGCAATTTGCTCCCCCCGCCCCGCTCTGCTAGTGTCGCGCCGTTAAAAACGCCACCGAGACAGTCGCCATGGCCCGCAAGAAAACCTCCATCGATTTCGAACAATCCCTCGCCGACCTGCAAGCCTTGGTCGAGCGCCTGGAGACCGGCGAGCTGTCGCTGGAAGAGTCGCTGGCAGCGTTCGAGCAGGGGATCGCCCTGACCCGCGACTGCCAGGGCGCGCTGGCCCAGGCCGAACAGAAGGTGCAGATCCTCCTGGAGCGTGACGGCGAACTGGCCGCCGAGCCCTTCGACGCGGAACCGCAGGAATGATCAACAGCTACCAGAGCGCCTGCCAGGCGCGCGTCGACGCCGCCCTCGAGCCGCTGTTCGTGGCGCCGTCCAAGGAGCTCGAACGGCTCTACGCAGCGATGCGCTACAGCGTGATGAACGGCGGCAAGCGTGTACGCCCGCTGCTCGCCTACGCCGCCTGCGAAGCCTTTGGCGTTGCGCCCGAGCAAGCCAACGGCGCAGCCTGCGCGGTAGAGCTGATCCATGCCTACTCGCTGGTGCATGACGACCTGCCGGCCATGGACGACGACGACCTGCGCCGCGGTCAGCCGACCACCCACAAGGCATTTGACGAAGCCTGCGCGATCCTCGCTGGCGACGGCCTGCAGAGCCTGGCCTTCAGCGCGCTGCTCGATGCGCGCCTGAGCCCGCAGCCTGACGCCATCCGCCTGGCCATGGTCCAGGCCCTGGCCAAGGCCGCAGGCCCGGCCGGCATGGTCGGCGGCCAGGCCATCGACCTCGGTTCGGTCGGGGTCAAGCTCGACCAGCAGGCCCTGGAATACATGCACCGGCACAAGACCGGCGCACTGATCGAGGCCAGCGTGCGTCTCGGCGCCCTGGCCAGCGGCCGTGCCGAAGCCACCCAACTGGATGCCTTGCAGACTTATGCACAGGCCATCGGCCTCGCGTTCCAGGTGCAGGACGACATCCTCGACGTCGAAAGCGATACCGCCACCCTGGGCAAGCGCCAGGGCGCCGACATCGCTCGTGACAAACCAACCTACCCCGCCCTGCTCGGCCTGGATGCCGCCAAGGCCTATGCGATCGAACTGCGCGACCAGGCGCTGGTCGCACTTGAAGGGTTCGGCGAAAGCGCCGAGCCGCTGCGGGCGCTGGCGCGCTATATCGTCGAGCGCCGCCATTAAGCGTTGATGCCAATCCCCTGTGGGAGCGGGTTTACCCGCGAATGCGATGCCGGGCCTACCGCCGTCTTCGCGGGTAAACCCGCTCCCACAGGGTCGGCGTAACCCGTGGTCCAATGGGCACTTTTCCCACAATGGGGTAAACTGCCGCGTCTTCAAACCTATAACGACTCGCCTGATGCCCACGACGTTTCAAGAGATCCCCCGCGAACGCCCGGTCACGCCTCTGCTGGACCGCGCCGACACGCCAGCCGGCCTGCGCCGGCTAGCCGAAGCCGACCTGGAGAGCCTGGCCGACGAACTGCGCCAGGAGCTGCTCTATACAGTTGGCCAGACCGGTGGGCACTTCGGCGCAGGCCTCGGCGTCATCGAGCTGACGATCGCCCTGCACTACGTCTTCGACACCCCGGACGATCGTCTGGTATGGGACGTCGGTCATCAGGCCTACCCGCACAAGATCCTCACCGGTCGTCGCCAGCGCATGCTCAGCCTGCGTCAGAAAGACGGCGTCGCTGCCTTCCCGCGCCGCAGCGAGAGCGAGTACGACACCTTCGGCGTCGGCCACTCCAGCACCTCGATCAGCGCCGCACTGGGCATGGCCATCGCCGCCCGTCTGCAGAACGACCCGCGCAAGTCCATCGCCGTGATCGGTGACGGCGCGCTGACCGCTGGCATGGCCTTCGAAGCGTTGAACCATGCCCAGGAAGTCGATGCCGACATGCTGGTGATCCTCAACGACAACGACATGTCGATCTCGCGCAACGTCGGCGGGCTGTCCAACTACCTGGCCAAGATCCTGTCCAGCCGCACCTACGCGAGCATGCGCGAAGGCAGCAAGAAAGTGCTGTCGCGCCTGCCCGGCGCCTGGGAGATCGCCCGGCGCACCGAAGAGTACGCCAAGGGCATGCTGGTGCCCGGCACCCTGTTCGAGGAGCTGGGCTGGAACTACATCGGCCCGATCGACGGTCATGACCTGCCGACGCTGATCGCCACCCTGCGCAACATGCGCGACCTGAAGGGCCCGCAGTTCCTGCACGTGGTCACCAAGAAAGGCAAGGGTTTCGCCCCCGCCGAGGTCGACCCGATCGGCTACCACGCCATCACCAAGCTCGAACCTGTCGACAAGCCCGTCGCACCGAAAAAGCCCAGCGGGCCCAAGTATTCCGCCGTGTTCGGGCAGTGGCTGTGCGACATGGCTGCCGCCGACAACCGCCTGGTGGGCATCACTCCGGCAATGAAGGAAGGTTCGGACCTGGTCGCCTTCAGCGAGCGCTTCCCGGAGCGCTACTTCGACGTGGCGATCGCCGAGCAGCACGCCGTCACCTTCGCTGCCGGCATGGCCTGTGAAGGCGCCAAGCCGGTGGTGGCGATCTACTCGACCTTCCTGCAGCGCGCCTACGACCAACTGATCCACGACGTGGCGGTACAGGACCTCGACGTGCTGTTCGCCATCGACCGCGCCGGCCTGGTCGGCGAGGACGGCCCGACCCACGCTGGCAGCTTCGACCTCTCGTACCTGCGCTGCATCCCCGGGATGCTGGTGATGACGCCGAGCGACGAGAACGAGCTGCGCAAGATGCTCAGCACCGGGCACCTGTACAAAGGCCCGGCCGCCGTACGCTACCCGCGCGGCACCGGCCCCAACGCGCCGATCGACGGCGACCTGGAGCCGCTGGAAATCGGCAAGGGTGTGATTCGTCGCCAGGGTTCGAAAGTCGCGCTGCTGGTGTTCGGCGTGCAACTGACCGAAGCGCTGCAGGTGGCCGAGCAGATCGATGCCACGGTGGTCGACATGCGCTTCGTCAAGCCGCTCGACGAAGCGCTTGTACTGGAGATGGCCGGCAGCCATGAGCTGCTGGTGACCATCGAGGAAAACGCCATCATGGGCGGCGCCGGTGCGGCGGTCAGCGAGTTCCTGGCGCGTGAGGCGGTGGTCAAGCCACTGCTGCACCTGGGCTTGCCGGATATCTATGTCGAGCATGCCAAGCCTGCGCAGATGCTGGCCGAGTGCGGGCTGGATGCTGCTGGCATCGAGGCCTCAGTGAAAGCCCGCATGGCCAAGCTCGGCCTGTAAGGCCCTTTCGCGCGCAAGCCCGCTCCCACAGGGATTGCACAGTATTCGAGTACTGTAGAAACCCTGTGGGAGCGGGCTCGCCCGCGAATGCTATTGTACTGCCCATGAAAATCCTGACCTTTGCACCGCTGCTCTGCCTCCCTCTGCCCTTGCTGGCCGCCGAACGCGACAACGCCCTGAAGCTCCCCGACGTGCTGATCAGCGCCAACCGCGAAGTCGAATCGCGCAGCGCCACCAGCGCCGCCAACACGGTCTTCACCCGCGCCGACATCGACCGCCTGCAACCCTCCAGCGTCAACGACCTGCTGACCCGCGTGCCCGGCGTGCAAGTCGCCCCCACCGGTGGCCGCGGCAGCCTGCCCGGGATTTTCATCCGCGGCACCAAGGCCGCGCAGAGCCTGGTGCTGGTCGATGGTGTACGCATTGCCAACGCCACCTCCGGCGACAGCGGCCTGCAGTTTCTCGACGTCGACCAGATCGAGCGCGTCGAAGTGCTGCGCGGCTCGCGCTCGGCGGTCTACGGCAGCGACGCCATCGGTGGGGTGATCCAGATCTTCACCCGACGCGCCAGCGGCCCCGGCCTGCAACCGCGGCTGCGCCTGGCGGCCGGCAGCAACCAGACCTTCCAGCGCAGCCTGGGACTGTCCGGTGGCGATGGCCAGACACGCTTCAACCTCGGCGCCAGCCTCGACGAAACCGCAGGCATCGATTCGACCGGGCCGTCCTTCGCCAGCGATGGCGATCACGACGCCTACCGCAACAAGGCTTTCAACCTGAGCCTGAGCCACACCTTCGGTGAGCGCTTCGAGGCCGGGGCGAACCTGCTCGACAGCCGGGGGCGCAGCGAATACGACAACCCCTTCGGCCGATTCGACCCCGTCAGATTCGAAAGCTTCGGCCAGAAACCCTACACCGACTTCACCGTCAGCAGCCTGGGCACCTATATCGATGCCCAGCTCAGCGACCTCTGGCATTCGCGCGTGGAGATCGGCCATAGCGAGAACCGCGACCGCAAGCGCGACAAGCTCAGCGACGATGGCAGCGTGTTCAACACCTATCGCGACCAGATCACTTGGCAGAATGATCTCGCCCTCGATGCACGGAACAACCTCTCGCTGGGCGCCGACTGGTATCAGGACCGGGTGCACGGCAGCACCGACTTCGCCGAGGACAGCCGCTACAACCGGGCAGCCTTCCTCCAGCATCGCTACAGCGGCGAACGTTTCTCCACCGAATTGGGCGTGCGGCGCGATCAGAACCAGCAGTTCGGCGGCCAGACCACCTGGAGCGCCAGCCTGACCCTGCCGCTGAACACCGACAACGACGTGCTGCTGTCGTACAGCGAAGGGTTTCGTGCCCCCACCTTTAACGACCTGTACTACCCGCAGTACAGCAACCCTGACCTCGACCCTGAGCGCTCCAGGAGCTATGAACTGCAATGGCGCAGCCAGTTGAGCGATAGCAGCCGCCTGGAAACCTCGCTGTACCGCACCGATCTGCGCGATGCGATCATCTTCGGCGAGGGCTCGATCCCGCGAAACGTTGCCTCGGCGCGGATCAACGGCATGGAGATGTCACTGACCCAGGACTGGGGGCCCTGGCGCAGCCAGCTTGGCCTTGCGCTGATCGACCCACGTGACCGTGACACCGGCCATACCCTGGCTCGCCGCGCCCGCCGAACCTTGAGCCTGGACCTGGACCGACAGTTCGAGCGCTTCAGTGTGGGGGCGAGCTGGCAGGCGTTGAGCAACAGCTATGACGACGAGGCCAATCGCAACAGGCTCGGCGGATATGCACTGCTGGGCCTGCGCGGCAGCTGGGCGGCAAGTGATGCGCTGAAGTTCGAGGCCAAGGTGGATAACTTGCTGGACAAAGGCTACAGCCGCGCGCTCTACAACTATGACGGCAGTGACTACGGCTACCGCGAAGAAGGCCGCACCTGGCTGCTGAGCCTTACCTGGACACCGGCGCTGTAGACGCCAGCAGCGCACACAGGCGCGCCGTCGCTTCGATCATTTGTCCGCTGGGGCGCTCCAGGCCCTTGTCGGGCACCACCAGCAGGTGCCCACCGGCAACGGCGCTGAGCTTTGGCCAGGCCTTCCAACCAGCCAACTGCGCAGCGTCGCCGGCCAGGATCACATCAGGGTCGCGCGCCAGCACCGACTCGACGCTCACCTGCGGCGCAGGCTGCTCAAGGTCGGCAAAGACGTTGCGCGCCCCACAGACCGCCAGTGCATCACTCACCACCTGACGGCCACCCAGGGTGTACAACGGCTGATCCCAGACCTGATAGAACACCTTGAGTGGCTGTTCGCGGCGATAGCGCTCGCGCAGTTCGGTCAGGCGCTCGCGCAGCCTCTCAGCGTAGCGCTGCCCCTGCTCGGCACGCCCCAGGCGCACGGCGATGGCCTGGATCTGCTCGATCAGTTGCTCAAGGTCGTGGGGCTCGCTGCTGAACGTGGCAATCCCCAGCTGACGCAACTGGTCGCGCTGGGCCGGAGGCACGCTGCCGGGCCAGAGCAGCAGCAGGTCGGGCTTGAGCGCCAGCAGGTGCTCCATGTCCAGTTGCCCGTAGCGCCCGACCGATGGCAGATCCTTCAGACGCTGCGGCCGCTCGCCGCTGTCGAGCACGCCCACCAGCAAATCGTCCGCTTCAAGCTCCAGGACGATCTCGGTCATCGACGGCCCGAGGCTGATCACGCGCGGCCCAGCCTCGGCAAATGCACCGATCGACAGCAGCACGGCAACGAAAAAGGCGCGCATCAGCCCAGTTGGCGCGGGATGCGGTAAAGGTAGAGCAGCACCACGGTGGACAACGCCAACAGCACCTGAGGCACCGCCTCCAGCCCCACCAGCACCGAGAGCGCGGCGATCCAGGCCGGGAAGCAGGCGTAGGTCATGGCCAGGCGACGAACCCGCGCCAGTTCGATCCAGGCGGCGGGCTCTTCGGGGGTGTCGAGCACTTTCGAGGTGGCGATCAGCGCTCGTTTGTAGGCACCGAAGCGCGGCAGGCTGAGAAACATGGTGGCGGCACCGGCAATGAACAGTGGCATCGCCAGCACCGGAATCAGCGCTTCACTGCCCCCAAAGGCCCAGGCCATGACCGGTAGCGGCACCAGCCCGACAGCCAGATACTGCCACCAGGCCAGCGCCAGGCGCCGCTTCACCTGGCCACGGGTCACGCCTGGGGCGCCTCGCCCTGGTGACGGTTGCCCATCATGTGACCGAGCTTGTCGGCCTTGGTCGCCAGGTACAGGCGGTTGTGCGGGTTGTGGCCAGTGTGCAGCGGCACGCGTTCGGCAACCACGATGTTCATGTCGGTCAGGGCTTTGACCTTGCGTGGGTTATTGGTCATCAGGCGCAGCGACTTGACGCCCAGGTGCTCGAGCATCGGCAGGCACATGGCGTAGTCTCGCTGGTCGGCCGCAAAGCCCAGGCGCTCGTTGGCCTCGACGGTATCGGCACCGCCATCCTGCAGCTCATAGGCGCGGATCTTGTTCAACAGGCCGATGCCTCGACCTTCCTGACGCAGGTACAGCAGCACGCCACGACCTTCACGGGCGATGGCCTGCAGCGCGGCTTCCAGTTGAGAGCCGCAGTCGCAACGCTGGCTGAACAGAGCGTCGCCGGTCAGGCATTCGGAGTGCAGACGCCCGAGCACCGGTTCACCGTCGGCGATATCACCCAGGCTGAGCACCACATGCTCGCGGCCGGTGGCTTCGTCGAGAAAGCCGTGCATGGTGAATGTCGCAAAGGGCGTTGGGAGTTTGGAGGCGGCAACAAAGACGACGGGCACGTTGTGCTCCTGATAAGTAGGAAATTTCAATGGGCCAGATTGTATCAGCAGCCCAGCGGGCATGCGCAGGCTGAATCTCGCGGCCTAAGATCGAAAAGTTCGATGCATAGGCTCGCCAGATACGCCCCCGTGGTCGGAGCCTCGGCGATCAATGCGGCTGGCTGTCGGAAGCGAACGGGTACGGCTGCTTCCAGCGTTCGAAGATCGAGCGCAGCTCGCCACTGCGTACCAGCTTCTCCATGCGCTGGTCGAACAGGTCGCGCAGGGCCTTGCCTTGATCGCTGCGGGTAAAGGCCAGGTACAGCGGCAGCTCAGCGATGTGGGTGCGGCGGAAGTCCTGCGGCTTGCTGGCCTGGTGCAGCACGTAATCCACTTCGGTTTCGGCATCGATATAGAAATCCACCCGGTCATGCTCCAGCATCGGCAGGATGCCTTCGCGGCGCTGGATCTCGCGGAAGTTTTTCACATCGGGCAGGTAGCTCTGGTAGTCATAGCCGCGCACCCACGCCAGGCGGTACTCGCCGACGCTGTTCAGCGTCGGAACCGGCTTGCTGGCAAGCCCCAATGCATAGATATGGTCCATATCGAAGTGCCAGCGCGGGTAGAGGTTGTCGTCGTTCTCCTGCTTGTACGAACCCACCCAGGCGTCGGCCTCGCCGCGCTTGACCAGCCCGACTGCACGGCTGTAAGGCGCGCTCGTTACCTCGACCTTCACCCCGGCCGGTTCGAACACCTTGCGCAGCACATCCCAGGCAACCCCGCTGCCATCGGCGTTGGTGTAGTCGATCCACTCCTCGCTGACCAGCCGCACCTGCTTCGGCAGCTCGGCGGCCCCGGCACTCCAGGGCAGGAAAACCAGTATCAGCGCCAGTAGCACAGTCCGTATGGCCATCGACCCGCTCCCTGTATCAGGCTACCGCCCAAACCAGTACCTGCATGCCCAGCCAGGCAAACACGCCGGCCAGGATATCGTCGAGCATGATGCCGACACCGCCGTGCACATGGCGGTCGATCCAGCGGATCGGCCAAGGCTTGAGGATGTCGAAGAAGCGGAACATCAGGAACCCTGCGAGCAGCCACTGCCAACCTTCGGGCACCAGCCACAAGGTGATCCACATGCCGACCATCTCGTCCCAGACGATGCCTTCATGATCGTGCACGCGCAAGTCATTCGCCACCTTGCCGCACAGCCAGAAGCCGAACAGCATGGTGATTCCCAGCAGCAGCCAGTAGCCCCAATCCGGCAGCATCTGCCACAGCGGGATGAACGGCAGCGCCACCAGCGAGCCCCAGGTGCCCGGCGCCTTGGGCAAGGTACCGGAGCCGAAGCCGAACGCGATGAAGTGCCATGGATTGCGCCAGACCGAAGGCGGAACGAACTCCGCAGGCACCTGATTGGGGTGGTCGGTCACGGTGTCTCCCTGAAATGTTGATAGCCCCGTTGCGTGGGGGTGATGTCACGACCCTGGCGATCACGCAGCGTGACGCCCTGCCCGTCCAGGACGCGGCCGATGACATGGACATGGATGAACCCCGGCAGCTGCAATGCCTGGTGTTGCGCGGCGGGGATGGTGAAGGCCAGCACATAGTCGTCGCCGCCGGTGAGCGCCGCGTGCGCGGCAGCGTCACGCCCGAGGAAAGCCTCCAGTTCGGTAGATACCGGAACCTGATGCTGGTTCACTTCGAGGGCGACGCCCGAGGCCCGGGCGATATGACCGCAGTCCGCAAGCAGGCCGTCGGAAACGTCCAGCGCCGCCGTGGCATGGCCACGCAGCAGCTCGCCCAAGGTGAGCTGCGGCATCGGCGACCAGTACTGCGCAAGCAGCGCCTGGGCCTGTTCAGCCGGCGCCTGGCGCTCGCCCAACACCAGCGGCAAGGCCCCTGCGGCGTTGCCCAGGTTGCCGCCGACACACAGCAGGTCGCCCGGCCTGGCACCGTCACGGCGCAAGGCCTGCCCGGCCGGAACCCGGCCAAACACGGTGACGGTTATGCTCAGGGGGCCGCGGGTGGTGTCGCCGCCGATCAGGCTCATGCGACAGCGGTGGGCCATGCGCTGCAGACCTTGGGCATAGGCTTGCAGCCAATCCGCGCTGACCTCCGGCAAGGTCAGGGCCAGGGTGAAGCCGATGGCAGTCGCGCCCATGGCCGCCAGGTCGCTCGCGGCCACGGCCAACGAGCGCTGGCCGAGCAGCGAGGGGTCGCAGACTGCCGGGAAGTGCACACCTGCGACCAGCGTGTCGGTGGAGACTGCCAGCTGTTCGCCGGCCGGCAGCTCCAGCAGGGCGCAATCGTCACCGATCCCCAGGGCCACGCCGTTACCGCCCTGCGCACAAGGCGCGGCGGCAAAGAAGTGACGGATCAGCTCGAACTCACCCATGGCTCGTCAGCGCCGCGATCAGCGCTTGTTGGCCTTGACTTCAGCTTCGCGCAGGTTGGGCGCGAGCTTGTCGAGCACACCGTTGACGAACTTGTGGCCATCGGTGGCACCGAAGACCTTGGCCAGCTCCACGCCTTCGTTGATCACCACGCGGTACGGTACGTCGACGCGCTTGATGAACTCCCAGGTGGACAGACGCAGCACGGCCAGCTCGACCGGGTCGAGTTCGTCCAGTGCCAGGTCCAGGCAAGGGCTGAGTGCGCTGTCGATTTCGCCCTTGATTGCCGGAACCCCGTGGAGGATTTCACGGAAATAGGCACCGTCGACATCGGAGAAATCGTTATCGACCCGGAACTGAGCCTCGATCTCGTTCAGCGAATGCTGCGCCATGTGCCACTGGTAGAGCGCTTGCGTGGCGAGCTTGCGGGCTTCGCGACGCTTGGCACTCTTGGAGGGCTTGCCGGCATCCGCAGGTTTTGGATCGCGCGGGTTGAAACGATCGCTGTCGTCGCTAATCACTTGGCCTCCAACTGCGCCAGCAGGCTGACCATTTCCAGGGCGGACAGGGCAGCTTCGGCACCTTTGTTACCGGCTTTGGTGCCGGAACGCTCGATGGCTTGCTCGATGGAGTCGACGGTCAGCACGCCGAAGGATACCGGAACGCCGAACTCCATGGACACCTGGGCCAGGCCCTTGGTGCATTCGCCCGCCACGTATTCGAAGTGCGGGGTACCGCCACGGATCACTGCACCCAGGGCGATGATCGCGCTGTAGTCGCCTTGCTGGGCGACTTTCTGTGCCACCAGCGGGATCTCGAAGGCACCCGGGGCACGGATGATGGTGATGTCGCTTTCGCTGACGCCATGGCGAACCAGGGCATCGACGGCACCGCTCACCAGGCTTTCGACGACGAAGCTGTTGAAGCGGCCAACCACCAAAGCATAGCGACCTTTGGGGGCGATGAAGGTACCTTCGATGGTCTTCAGGGTCATTCCGGTATTCTCATATTAAAGAGCGAGGCCGCACCAGGCGGCCTTCGGGAGGGTTCGGACACGAGCGCCAGGACAATGCTGGCGCACCTGTGTCACTCGGAGGGCACGTATTCTACAACTTCCAGATCGAATCCGGATATCGCGTTGAACTTCATCGGCGAGCTCATCAGGCGCATCTTGCGCACACCGAGGTCGCGCAGGATCTGCGAACCGGCACCCACGGTGCTGTAGGTGCTCGGCACCTTGGCCTGCACATCGCCCGCGCTTTCGCGGATATGCGCCAGCAGCACATCGCCGTCCAGCGGGTGACCCAGCAGCAGCACCACGCCGCTGCCGGCCTCGGCCACTGCGGCCATGGCCGCGCGCAGGCTCCAACGGCCCGGCTGCTTGACCAGCAGCAGGTCACGCAGCGGATCCATGTTGTGCACACGCACCAGGGTCGGCTCTTCGGCGCAGATCTTGCCCAGCGTCAGCGCCATGTGCACGTCGCCTTCCACCGAGTCACGGTAGGTGACCAGGTTGAACTGGCCCAGCTCGCTTTCGACCGGCTGTTCGGAGACGCGCTGCACGGTGCGCTCGTGGATCATGCGGTAGTGGATTAGGTCGGCGATGGTGCCGATCTTGAGGTTGTGCTCGGCGGCGAACACTTCCAGCTCGGCGCGGCGCGACATGGTGCCGTCGTCGTTCATCACTTCGCAGATGACGCCACTCGGCTCGAAACCGGCCATGCGCGCCAGGTCGCAGGCCGCTTCGGTGTGGCCGGCGCGGGCCAGGGTGCCGCCAGGCTGGGCCATCAGCGGGAAGATGTGGCCAGGGCTGACGATGTCCTCGGCCTTGGCGTCCTTCGCGGCGGCAGCCTGCACGGTGCGGGCGCGGTCAGCGGCGGAGATGCCGGTGGTGACGCCCTCGGCGGCCTCGATCGACACGGTGAACTTGGTGCCGAAGCCGGAGCCGTTGCGCGGCGCCATCAGCGGCAGCTTGAGCGTTTCGCAGCGCTCGCGGGTCATCGGCATGCAGATCAGGCCACGGGCGTGCTTGGCCATGAAGTTGATGTGCTCGGGCAGGCAGCACTCGGCTGCCATGATGATGTCGCCTTCGTTTTCGCGGTCTTCGTCATCCATGAGGATGACCATTTTGCCCTGGCGGATGTCTTCGACCAGTTCTTCGATGCTGTTGAGCGCCACGCGGCACCCCCTTCTCAATCAGGATTTCAAGAAGCCGTTGGCGGCCAGGAAGCTTTCGGTGATGCCACTGCCTTTGCTCGGCTCGGCGGCCTTGTCGCCCAGCAGCAGACGCTCCAGGTAACGGGCCAGCAGGTCGACCTCAAGGTTCACCCGACGACCTGCACGGTAGTCGGCCATGATGGTTTCGGACAGGGTGTGCGGGACGATGGTCAGCTCGAACTCAGCGCCATCGACCTCATTGACCGTCAGGCTGGTGCCATCGACGGTGATCGAGCCCTTGTGGGCAATGTACTTGGCCAGCTCTTTCGGGGCGCGTACGCGGAACTGGATGGCGCGGGCGTTATCGCTGCGCGAGACGATTTCGCCGACACCGTCGACATGGCCGCTGACCAGGTGGCCGCCCAGGCGGGTGGTGGGGGTCAGGGCCTTTTCGAGATTGACGCGGCTGCCGCTCTTGAGCTCGACCATCGCGGTGCGCTTGAGGGTCTCGACGCTGACGTCGGCCCAGAAGCCATCGCCTGGCAGTTCCACGGCGGTCAGGCACACGCCGTTGACCGCGATACTGTCGCCGAGCTTGACGTCGCCCAGGTCGAGCTTGCCGGTTTCGACGTAGACGCGCACGTCACCGCCCTTGGGGGTCATGCTGCGAATGGTGCCGATGGATTCGATGATGCCGGTGAACATGGTGTTCTCCTCAGGTACGGGCTGCGCGAAGCAAGCCCGGCATTATACGCCGGGCGCGGGCAAGGGGATGGCCGTGACTCGCCAGTCATCGCCCACGGCGCGCATTTCGATGATCTTTAGCCGCGGCGCTTCGCTCATGTGCTCCAGCGGCCACTCCAGCAACGGGCGGGCCTGGGAACCGAGGAAAGTGCCGGCGACGAACAGCTGGTATTCGTCGATCAGGCCGTGGCGAGCGAAGGCGCCGACCAGACCGGCGCCCGCTTCGAGCAGGACCTCGCTGGCACCGCGCTCGGCCAGCAGGCGCAGCAGCGCAGGCAAGTCGACCTGGCCATCGCTGCCGGGCAGCACCAGCAACTCGTGGCCGGCGGCGGCGTAGCGCGGGTCCTGCGCGGCGGCGGTGACCACCAGCGCCGGACCGGCCTGAAAGAACGGGGCGTCCAGCGGCAGGCGCAGACGGCCATCGATCAACACCCGCAGCGGCGGGCGCGACACGGCCAGCGCAGTCATTTCGTCGTCCAGGCCAAGCTCGGCGGCGCGCACGGTCATCCGCGCGTTGTCGGCCAGCACGCTCTGGGCGCTGGTCAGCACCACGCTGGAGCGGGCGCGCAGGCGCTGTACCGCGGCGCGCGCAGCGGGGCCGGTAATCCACTGGCTCTCGCCGCTGGCCATGGCAGTGCGGCCGTCCAGGCTCATCGCCAGCTTGGCACGAACGAATGGCAGCCCATGCTCCATACGCTTGAGAAAGCCCGGGTTGAGCGCGCGGGCTTCGGCCTCGAGCACGCCACTGGCAACCTCGATACCGGCTTCGGCTAGCCGACCCAGGCCACGCCCGGCCACCTGCGGGTTGGGGTCTTGCATCGCCGCCACCACCCGCGCCACACCTGCTTTGACCAGCGCCTCGGCGCACGGTGGCGTGCGGCCATGGTGGCTGCAGGGCTCGAGGGTGACGTAGGCGCAGGCGCCACGCGCACGCTCACCGGCCTGGCGCAGGGCATGCACTTCGGCATGCGGCTCGCCGGCACGCACATGCCAGCCCTCGCCGACCACTTCGCCGTCGCGAACGATCACGCAGCCCACCCGCGGGTTGGGGTGGGTGGTGTACAGGCCCTTGCGGGCCAGTTCCAGGGCACGGGCCATGTAATGGGCGTCAAGCAACGCGGTCTGGCTGGACATGCTTACTCTTTGGCTGGCTCACGGGCCAGGCGGTCGATTTCTTCACGGAATTCGTCGAGGTCCTGGAAGCGCCGATACACCGAAGCGAAGCGGATGTAGGCAACTTCGTCGAGCTTGCGCAGCTCGGACATCACCAGCTCGCCGACCACCAGCGACTTCACTTCGCGCTCGCCGGTAGCCCGCAGGCGGCTCTTGATGTGCGCCAGCGCCGCTTCCAGGCGCTCGACGCCGACAGGGCGCTTCTCCAGCGCCCGCTGCATGCCGGCACGCAGTTTGTCTTCGTCGAAGGGCTGGCGCGTGCCGTCCTGCTTGATCAGCCGGGGCAAGACCAGTTCGGCGGTCTCGAAGGTGGTGAAGCGCTCGCCGCAGGCGACGCATTCGCGGCGGCGGCGGACCTGTTCGCCCTCGGCGACCAGTCGCGAATCGATGACCTTGGTGTCGTTGGCACCGCAAAAGGGACAGTGCATGGTGGCAGGCAACAAAAAAAGGGAGGGCCATGGTAGCGCATCCCACTGGCAAGACAAGCCAAAGGGGTTACCATCCAGAGAAATCTGCCTGTGAAGGATTACCCCATGCACCATCGAGCCCTCGTCGTCCTGTGCCTGGCCGGCCTGCTCGCCGCCTGCGGCAGCGACCGACCGAAGCCCGAACAGCCTGTGGCGCCCAGCGCGCCCAAGACGGTCAAGAAGAGCGACGAACCGGGCCCGCTGCCGGCCTACCAGCGCGAACTCAGCGGCACCCTGATGGAAATCCCCGCAGGCGCCGAAGTCGAGCTGGCACTGCTGGTGATCGACGAGCGCGGCCGCCCCCAACGCCTGCTGGCCAGCAGCGACCTGACCGGCACCGGCCAGGCCCTGCCTTATCATCTACGCTTCAACCCCGAGGCCTTTCCTGCCGGCGCCCGGGTCGAGCTGCGCGGGCGCGCCAGCCGCTCCGGCCAACTGATCATGCACCTGCCGCCGCAGCGCATCGTCCAGGCCGAAACCCAGACCACCGGCCCACTGCGTTTCGAGAAGGCGCCATAACGTGACACCGCTACACCTGCAACAGGCCCTCAGCGGCCTGATTGGCGAAGCGCGCCTGGTCATCAGCGAATTGCCGGGCTGCGACCTCAAGCTGTGGCTGCTCGACGCCGAGAACATGGACCGGGCATTCAGCCCCGACGAGACCCGGCGCATCCTCGACGAGCCCCCCTACTGGAGCTTCTGCTGGGCCAGCGGCCTGGCCATGGCTCGCTACCTGGCCCAACACCCCGAATGGGTACGTGACAAGCGCGTGCTGGACTTCGGCGCAGGTTCGGGGATCGCCGGCATCGCCGCAGCCCGTGCCGGTGCGCGCGAGGTGGTCGCCTGCGACCTCGACCCGCTGGCCCTGGACGCATGCCGCGCCAACGCTGCACTCAACGGCGTGACGCTGGGCTACAGCGAGGATTTTTTCGCCGAAGCCGACCGCTTCGACCTGATCCTCGTCGCCGACGTGCTGTACGACCGCGCCAACCTGCCCTTGCTCGATGCCTTTCTCGGCCGGGGTCGCCAGGCACTGGTCGCCGACTCGCGGGTACGCGACTTCAGCCACCCGCTCTATCGCCAGCTCGGCGTGCTCGACGCCCTGACCCTGCCAGACCTGGCCGAGCCGCACGAATTCCGCCGGGTCAGCCTGTACCACGCCAGCCGCGAGCCTTTATAGTGGTGCCATTCCGAATTTGCGAAAGCTGCGAGAGTTGCGATGAGCCAAGCTTCCTCTAATACCGCCACGCCCTACATCTTCGACGCCACCGATGCCAACTTCCAGCAACTGGTGATCGAGAATTCCTTCCACAAGCCCGTGCTGGTGGACTTCTGGGCCGAGTGGTGCGCGCCCTGCAAGGCGCTGATGCCGCTGCTGGCGAAGATCGCCGAGGGCTACCAGGGCGAGCTGCTGCTGGCCAAGATCAACTGCGACGTCGAGCAGCAGGTGGTGGCCCAGTTCGGTATCCGCAGCCTGCCGACCGTGGTGCTGTTCAAGGATGGCCAGCCGGTCGACGGCTTTGCCGGTGCCCAGCCGGAGTCGGCGATTCGCGCCATGCTCGAGCCGCATGTGCAGATGCCTGCACCGCCGACTGCCTCGCCACTGGAGCAGGCCAAGACGCTGTTCGCCGAGAGCCGTTTCAGCGAGGCCGAAGCGCTGCTGCAGGCCGTGCTCGGTGAAGACAACAGCAACGCCGAGGCGCTGATCTACTACGGCCGCTGCCTGGCCGAACGCGGCGACCTGGACGCAGCGCAGCAAGTGCTGGACGCAGTCAAGAGCGATGAGCACAAGGCCGCGCTGGCCGGTGCCAAGGCGCAACTGACCTTCTTGCGCCAGGCCGCCAGCCTGCCGGAGGCCGCCGAGCTCAAGAGCCGCCTGGCGCAGAACCCGCAGGATGACGAAGCGGCTTACCAGCTGTGCATCCAGCAACTGGCGCGCCAGCAGTACGAAGCTGCGCTGGACGGGCTGCTCAAGCTGTTCCAGCGCAATCGCGCCTATGACAACGGCCTGCCGCAGAAAGCCATGCTGCAGGTGTTCGACCTGCTCGGCGGTGACCATCCGCTGGTGGGCGTGTACCGCCGCCGGTTGTCTTCGGCGATGTTCTGAGCCCTAAGCCGCCACCTCCTGCAGGAGGTGGCCTCCAGCCACGCACCGTCCCCGGCAACTAGCCTACCCAGCGATATACCGGCGCATCCGCACCGCTTTCCACCTTCACTTCACTGCTGTGGCGCAAACGCACCAGCAGCCGCTTGCCTGCCGCGACACTCCCGGCCAACCCTTCCAGCCGCTCCAGCAACTCAGGCCCACTGAGCGCTCCAGCCTGACGCAACACCTCGCGCGCCGCCGACCACTGGCTATCATCCTGCCGCACTGGCGCAGCACCAGGCGCGCTCGCCACCTCTGCCAGCGCAGGCGCCTCTTCGAGCCTGCGCCCAAGCTGGGCCCACTCCGCCGGATCCAGTTCGATGGTCAGGTCCACCGGCCAGTCGCCGATCTGTCCTCGGATTCTCACGCTGCCTTCCTTCAATCGCGGATCGATGACGTGCATGCTCCCACGACATGAAACCTGCGCCAAGCGTCTGGCATCGACAAGAAAAGTTGTTATAACATTACCAAATCTTTCCCGTCCGCTTCTGGAGTCGTCCATGCGCCGCCTGCTCCTCGCCTTGCCCTTCGCCCTGCTGCCCCTGGCCGTTGCCCAGGCCCATGACGATCACGACCACGATCATGCCCACGGCACCTTGCCTGCCCACGAGCACGGCGTCGCACGCCTGAACGTCGGCCTGGATGGCAATACCCTGGAGCTGGCGCTGGAGAGCCCGGCAATGAACCTGGTCGGCTTCGAGCACATGCCCGGCAGCGATGCCGACAAGGCCAAGGTCGAGGCTGTGCGCAAGCAACTCGAACAGCCGCTCAAGCTGTTCGGCCTGGCCAGCGCGGCCGGTTGCAAGGAAGACCAGCAGGAGCTGGAAAGCCCGCTGTTCGGTGACGAGCCATCGGCCAAGGACGACGACGGTGACGACGATCACGACCATGACCATGACCACGCGCATGAACACCAGCACAGCGAGATCCACGCGCACTACCAGCTGACCTGCGCAGCTCCGGCCAAGCTGACCCAGATCGACCTGTCGTCGCTGTACAAGGCGTACCCGCAAACCCAGAAGATCAATGTGCAGTTGGTCGGCCCGAACGGCCAGAAGGGCTTCGAAAGCACCCCGGCCAAGGCCGTGGTTGCGTTCTGAATGAGCCAGCCGCTGATCGAACTGCATGACCTGGTCTTCGCCTGGCCAGGTCAGCAGCCGTTGCTGAACATCTCCCAGTTCCGTCTGGAGGCCGGTGAGGCGCTGTTCCTCAAAGGCCCCAGCGGCAGCGGCAAGACCACCCTGCTCGGCCTGCTGGGCGGGGTCAACCTGCCCGACCAGGGCGAAGTGCGGCTGCTCGGGCAGAACCTGGCGGAGCTGGGCCAGGGCGCTCGCGACCGTTTCCGTGTCGACCACACCGGCTACATCTTCCAGCAGTTCAACCTGCTGCCGTTTCTCTCCGTGCAGGAAAACGTCGAGTTGCCCTGCCGCTTTTCGCGCAGCCGTGCCGAACGTGCGGCGCAGCGCCATGGCAGCATCCACCAGGCAGCGGCGCAATTGCTCGCCCACCTGGGCCTGGGCGACCCCGACCTGCTCGCCCGGCGCGCCGACACCCTGTCGATCGGCCAGCAACAGCGGGTCGCCGCTGCGCGTGCACTGATCGGCCAACCGGAACTGGTGATCGCCGACGAGCCGACCTCCGCGCTCGACGCCGACACCCGCGAGGTGTTCATCCGCCTGCTGTTCGACGAATGCCGCGCCGCAGGCTCCAGCCTGCTGTTCGTCAGCCATGACCAGAGCCTGGCGCCCCTGTTCGACCGCGACCTGTCGCTGGCCGAGCTCAACCGCGCCGCCAAGCCTCGGGAGGCCTGATGTACCTGCTCCGTCTAGCCCTGGCCAGCCTGGCCAACCGCCGCTTCACTGCCTTCCTCACCGCCTTCGCCATCGCCTTGTCGGTGTGCCTGCTGCTGGCGGTGGAGCGCGTGCGTACCGAAGCCCGCGCCAGTTTCGCCAACACCATCAGCGGCACCGACCTGATCGTCGGGGCGCGCTCGGGGTCGGTCAACCTGCTGCTGTACTCGGTGTTCCGTATCGGCAACGCCACCAACAACATCCGCTGGGACAGCTTCGAGCATTACGCCAAGGACCCGCGGGTCAAGTGGGCGATCCCGATCTCCCTGGGCGACTCGCACCGCGGCTACCGGGTGATGGGCACCAACAGCGATTACTTCACCCACTACCAGTACGGCCGCCAGCAGCACCTGCAACTGAGCCAGGGCCGCCAGTTCGCCAACGACCCGTTCGAAGTGGTGCTTGGCGCCGAAGTGGCCGAAGCCCTGCACTACAAGCTCGGCGACAGCCTGGTGCTGGCCCACGGCATCGCCACCATCAGCCTGGTCAAGCACGACGACAAGCCCTTCACCGTGGTCGGCATTCTGCAGCGCACCGGCACCCCCGTGGACCGCACCCTGCACATCAGCCTGGCGGGGATGGAAGCCATCCACGTCGACTGGCAGAACGGCGTGCCAGCCCGCGGCGCCGCGCGCATCAGCGCCGACCAGGCGCGCACCATGGACCTTCAACCCACCGCCATCACGGCCTTCATGCTCGGCCTGAACAGCAAAATCGCCACCTTCAGCGTGCAGCGGGAGATCAACGAATTCCGCAGCGAGCCGCTGCTGGCGATCTTGCCCGGCGTGGCCCTGCAAGAGCTGTGGGGCATGATGGGCATCGCCGAGCAGGCGTTGTTCGTGGTGTCGCTGTTCGTGGTACTGACCGGTTTGATCGGCATGCTCACGGCGATTCTCACCAGCCTCAACGAACGGCGACGCGAAATGGCCATCCTGCGCTCGGTGGGTGCGCGCCCCTGGCATATCGCCGGGCTGCTGGTGCTCGAAGCGCTGGCGCTGTCGGTCAGCGGTATCGTCGCCGGGCTGGGATTGCTCTATGGGGGAATCGCCTTGGCCCAGGACGCGGTACAGTCCAACTACGGGCTGTTCCTGCCGCTGGCCTGGCCAAGCCCGCACGAATGGACGTTGCTGGCGATCATCCTCGGTGCGGCGCTGCTGATGGGCAGCGTTCCGGCCTGGCGTGCCTACCGGCAGTCGTTGGCCGATGGCCTGTCGATCCACCTCTGAGAGTTTGTCATGTCGATCCCTGTGGGAACGGGCTTGCCCGCGAAGAGAGCACTACAGATCCTCCTGCTGTTGCTGCTGGTGCTGATCATCCCGGCCTGGGCGGACGAGCCGCGCGAGCTGGACTGGCCGGCACTGATCCCCGAGGGCGCGCCAGTCATCCCCCCACAGCTCACCCCGCTGCATGACCTCTCGCAGATGGGCAATTCGCTGGGCGACGCGCTCGCGGCCGAGTCTGCCCCGGCAGCCCGCCAGCAGGCGCCCGACGCACCGGTGGTCAAGGCGCTGGACGGGCAGCAGGTCAAACTGCCCGGCTACATCGTGCCGCTGGAAGTCAGCGAAGAAGGCCGCACCACCGAGTTTCTCCTGGTGCCCTACTACGGCGCCTGCATCCACGTGCCGCCGCCGCCGTCCAACCAGATCGTGCACATCTTCAGCGAGATGGGCGTGCGCGTCGAAGACCTGTACCAGCCCTACTGGATCGAGGGACGTATGCAGGTCAAGAACACCAGCAGCGAGCTGGCCGACGCCGGTTACCAGATGGAAGCCGAGAAAATCTACGCATATGAGCTGAAATGAGAACTGTGTCGCCCGTGTGAAGCCCGCTTCGTTGAGCTGAGTCAAACAATGTGTTTGGACGGCTCCTTACCATTGGACTACTCGATTACTTACGTCCTCTGGGAGCTTCCATGAACAAGACATTGCTCGGTGCCTCGCTCGTCGCGTTGGCGCTCGCAGCCCCCGTTGCCCACGCCCACCAGGCGGGTGACTTCATCATGCGTGCCGGCGCCATCACCACTGCGCCGAATGAAAGCAGCAGTGACCTCAAGCTCGACGGCGCCAAGGTCTCCGGCACCAAGGCCACCCTCGACAGCGACACCCAGCTGGGCCTGGCCTTCGCCTACATGCTCACCGACCACGTCGGCATCGAGCTGCTCGCTGCCACGCCGTTCAAGCACACCGTGGGCGTCAAGGGCCTGGGCGGCGGGCTCGACGGCAAGCTGGCCGACATCAAGCAACTGCCACCGACCCTCTCGCTGCAGTACTACCCGATGGAAGCCTCGTCGAAGTTCCAGCCCTATGCCGGTATCGGCATCAACTACACGCTGTTCTTCGATGAAGACCTCAGCAGCGCCCGCAAGCAGCAGGGCTTCAGTAACATGAAGCTGCAGGACTCCATCGGCCTGGCTGGCCAGTTGGGCATGGACTACATGCTGACCGACAACCTGCTGGTCAACGCCGCGGTCTGGTACGTCGACATCGACACCAAGGCCACCATCGACGGTCCGAGCGCCCTGGGCGTGGGCAAGACCAAGGTCAACGTCGATGTCGATCCGTGGGTCTACATGGTCGGTATCGGCTACAAGTTCTGACACGCAACGCACTCAGGCCCCGCCGTACAGCGGGGCCTCTGGCTGCCGCTCAGCCCTGGCGTTGCAGCCACCACCAATACCCCCACGCCAACGCGCTGACTCCAGCTCCCAGTCCACATACCGCGCCCCACCCCCACGCCCCGTAGACCCAGCTCGCCGTCACCGCCCCCGCCCCACTACCCACCGAATAGCAGCACATGTACGCGCCAATCAGACGACTGGCCATCTCCGCCCGCCCGGCCAGCAGCAGGCTCTGGTTGGTCACATGCACTGCCTGCACGGCGAGGTCCAGCATCACCACACCGGCTACCAGCGCCAGCAGCGACTGCCCGACGAACAGGCTCGGCAGCCACGACAGTGTCAGCAGCCCCAGCGCCAGCCCTGTGGTGCGCTGCCCAAGGCCGCGATCGGCCAAACGCCCGGCACGCGATGCGGCAAGGGCTCCGGCGACACCGGCCAGGCCGAACAGGCCGATCTGGGTGTGGGTCAGTTGCAGCGCACTCAACGGCAGCACCATGCTGCTCCACAGCACGCTAAACGCGGCGAAGATCAGTAATGCGAACACACCCCGCTGGCGCAGCAGGCGATCATCGCGCAGCAGCACCGCCATAGAGCGCAACAACGCCCGGTAATGTTGGCGCTGCCCCAGAGGTCGTGCAGAGGGCATACGCCAGCCGAGCAGCACGACCATCAGCAGCGCCAACCCGGCAGCAGCGAAATAAACCCCTCGCCAGCCAGCCAGATCAGCCACGACTCCCGCCACCAGCCGCGCCAGCAAAATCCCCACTACGATGCCGCTGGTAACCGTTCCCACCGCCTGCCCCTGCTGCGCCGGTGTCGCCAGGGTGGCCGCCTGGGCGACCATCAGCTGCACCACCACGGCCATCAGCCCGACCATGCCCATGGCCGCCAACAGCGCCGCCCAATGCTGGGCCAGGCCGACCGCGACCAGCGCCAGTGCCGACAGCAGCAACTGCGCAAGGATCAAGCGCTTGCGGTCGAGCAGGTCCCCTAGCGGCACGATCAGCAGCAATCCTAGTGCGTAGCCTGCCTGGGTTGCGCCGACCACCCAGCCGACCTGACGACTCGGCACGCCCAGGCTCTGGGCCATGGACTCCAACAGCGGCTGGGCGCAGTACACCGTGGCCACCGCCAGTGCGCAGGCTGCGGCCAGCAACAGGGTCAGGCCGCGAGTGAGTTGAAACGAAGATGCATCGTGGGCAGATGACATGCAGACTCCTGGCAATCTGGTTTCAAAACAAAACCACAAGCTGGATTTCTAACAAACCTGGTTTTAATCTGCAACCAAACTGTCTCATCCGGAATGATCGATGCTCGACGAAAACAACAGCCGATGCCCCGTGGCCCGGGCACTCGAAGTGCTGGGCGACCGCTGGGCACTGATGATCCTGCGCGACGCGTTCGATGGGCTGCGCCGTTTCAGCGAGTTCCAGAAGAACCTGGGGCTGGCGAAGAACATCCTCGCCACGCGCCTGAAGCTGCTGGTGGAAACAGGGCTCATGGAGCTGCAGCCGGCGTCGGATGGCAGTGCGTACAAGGAATATGTGCTGACAGAAAAAGGCCGCTCGGTGTTTCCGATCGTGGTGGGCCTGCGTCAGTGGGGGGAGCGGTTTCAGTTCGAGGCGGGCGAGACGCGTTCGGTGCTGCTGGACAATGCCAAGGGCGAACCTGTAGCGAAGCTGGAAGTACGGGCGCGGGATGGGCGGGTGCTGGGGCCGGAGGATTGTCGGCGGGCTTGATGGTGTTCTGGCCTATCAGGGCTTGTTCGCGGGTACTCCACTGTTCTGGAGATCAGTGGAGTACCTGGAACGCCAACGTGTTTGTCAGTCTTTGCCCAACAAACGCGCCAGCCCCTCGGCGATCGGCGTCGCCTGGGGAAAATCGAAACGCGCCAACAGCCGGTGGTTGTCCGCCCGCGAGTGGCGGATATCACCCGCGCGCGCCGGGCCATGGCTGATCGTCGGCAAGCTGCCAACCACCTGCTGCAATGCTGCAAGCAAGTGATTCAGCGAAGTCGCCTGGTTCAAGCCGATGTTAACAGCGCCCTCTTCCACCTGCGGCTGCTCCAGCGCCTGTACCATCACCTGCACCAGGTCGCCGACATAGAGGAAGTCGCGGGTCTGCTCGCCATCGCCGAACACGGTGATCGGCAAGCCCTTTGTCGCACGCTCGCAGAAGATGCTGATCACCCCCGAGTACGGCGACGAGGGATCCTGGCGCGGCCCGAAGATATTGAAGAAGCGGAACACCACAGGCTCCAGCCCATGTTGGCGGCGGTAGAAGTCCAGGTACTGCTCGCCAGCCAGCTTGTCCACTGCATAGGGCGTCAGTGGCGCCTTGGGCGTGTCCTCGGTGATCGACTGGCCTTCGCCATTGTTGCCGTAGACCGCCGCGCTCGAGGCGAACAACACCCGGCGCACACCATTGATGCGCATCGCCTCGCAGACATTGAGAGTGCCGATGAAGTTGCTCTGGTGGGTCTTGACCGGGTCGTCCACCGACGCCTGCACCGACGCGACCGCAGCGAGGTGGACCACCGCCGCGCAACCGGCGGCTGCACGGGTAACCAGTGCAGTGTCGGCAACATCACCTTCGATCAGTTGCAGGCGTGGATGGTCGATCTGCAGGTTGCTGCGCTTGCCGGTGGACAGGTCATCGAGAATGCGCACCGCATAGCCTTTGTCCAGCAGCGCATCGCACAGGTGGGAGCCGATGAAACCAGCTCCGCCGGTAATGAGGATGGGGGCATCAGCCATGACGATAGAAACGGTCCAGTAGGGGCGGCAAGCCGGCGCGCCAGGCGCGGGGCTTGATGCCGAAGGTGTGAAGGATCTTCTTGCAGGCCAGCACCGCGTGCTGCGGCTCCTCGCTGGCATCCGGGCGCGCGGCATGGGCCTGTGCGGTGGGGGCCTGCACGGCCAGCTTGTGCCACTGCGCTGCCTCGGAAAGGATAGCTTGTCCCAGCGCCAGCGGTGTGGTCGCCTCGTTGCCAGCGTAATGGTAGGTGCCCCACAGCGGCGCATCGCAGTCCAGCTGCTTGATCACCGAGAGGATCACCCGGGCGGCATCGTCGACCGGCGTCGGGTTGCCGCGGCGGTCATCGGCCAGCAGCAGCTCCTGCGGTTGCTCGGCGCGCGTCAGGAAGCGCCCGAGTGCGCCGTCGAGGCTTTCGTCCAGCACCCAACCGAAACGCAGCAGCACATGCTGCGGGCAGGCCGCACGCACGCTCTGCTCGATGCGCCACAGCGCCTGGCCACGCAGGCCCAGCGGCACCGGCTCGTCCTTCTCGCTGTAGGAGGTGGCGCGCGAGCCGTCGAACACGCGATAGCTGGAAGGCTGGACCAGCGTGATCTCGTGGTGCTGGCACAATTCGGCCAGACGCTCCACGGCACGTTCCTGAAGGGCGAGGCGCTGTTCGCTGACCGACTCGGCCTGGAACCAGTCGAAGTAATAGGCCAGGTTGACCAGGGCATCGGGGCGGTGATCGTCGAGCAACTGGGTGAGGCTGGCCGGATCCCAGCCCTCGTCCGGCGGGCGCGGTGCCAGAAACGCGATGTCTTCCTCGGCCCCGAGACGAATCAGCGCTTGCCCGAGGGCATTGCCACCACCCAACAGCATCAGGCGCATACGCATAGAGTCAGCAGGTCCGCTCAGATCGATTAGGGAAAGGGGTCATTTTGCGGTTTCCGCCAGGGGAAGTCCAACCCTAGGGGCTTCCTCGTCTGTAGGTAGGAAGTTTCCAACAGGCATCGAAGCTTTCTCTGGCGCTCACATAAAACCGGTCTTGCACCACGCCAGACGAAAACCCTGAGTTAATAGCAGAGGCCGGGGCATGGCAGCCCCGTATGCGCACCCGATAACCAGGAGCACCACCATGACGCGCCGGCTTCGATCTTCACAACGTTTCACGGCTGTGAAATTTTCCACCCCCTCTTTTGCACCTTCGGAAACTACCCGATACTGCGCGGCAGTTGGCCACTACCGACTGGAGTTACACCAGTCAGGTCAACTCACTCCAGCTGTCGGCCGGCACGGAACGCCAACACAACAATAACAAGGAAGGTTTCCCATGCAGGATTCCGAAGTCGCGTACCTGGAATTTACCCAGGATCAAGCCGATGCGCTGTTCGTCGCCAGCCAATCCCTCGCCCGACTCGGCGGCCCGGAAGTCTTCGGGGCAGCCGGCAAGGCACGGCAATGCGCCGAAGCGCTGACAAGATCGCTCGATGCCCAGCAACAAGCGACACTGCGGCGCTTCGCCGACGGCACGCTGTCTGCACTGATGTACCGCGGCATGAGCTGCCCGGAGCACGATCCCATCCCCGAAGACCTGCCTGAGCTGCAGGGCCTGGAGCACGACCCCCGCTGCCTCTACCTGGCTTCACGCAACCAGATCCTGCTGGAACTGGTGCGCTACCGGGCGTTCGCCTTCGATATCGACAACGAAGGCAAGCAGGTGCGTCTGGTCGGCAACTTCAAGGGCGGCGGCAGCCAGCCGCGTCCGCAGGAAACCCGCGACACCCGCGTGGAACTCAGCTCCCACGCTGGCTTGCGCCTGGGCCCACACACCGAAGCTCCGTACAACTGCTCGGTGATCGCTCGCGATGACCATTCCCCGGCCCCCTCTGCGCTGATCCTCACCGCGCGCTGGAACCCGGCGAACGAGCCGACCCACGTCATTCCCATGCGCGAGGTCATAGAAGGCTTGGGCAGCCTGCACGCGCTGGCGCTAACCTCAGCGTCGTTCGACTTCACCCGCAGCGACTGTTTCGTCGCGGGCAGCGGTGAACCGGAGCAGGCCACCGCGATGCTGCAGTTCGACGCCAACGGCGGCTTTGCCCTGCGTTACAACTCGTACCGGTTCTCGCTCAACGACCAGGCCAGCGACCTCGCCGCCCAGGCCTTCGACGCCTTCCAGCAGCGGGTCGCCGAGACGCGGCCAAGGCCCTTCGTGCTGCAACCGGACACCGCCCTGGTGATCAACAACAACCGCGCCCTGCATGGTCGCGACATCGTCCAGGACAACCGTCGCCTGCTGGTGCGGCTGTTCGGCTACTCCCCCTTCGCCCAACCTCGGGTGATCACTCCGGATCCGCTGCTGGTGCGCGGCTGAATAAAAGGAACGTGCGGTAATGATGGAAATCGATGTCCCCCTGCTGCTGACCCTCGCGTCGGTGGCGCTGATGGCCGGCTTCTTCGACGCCATCGCGGGTGGCGGCGGGCTGATCACCCTGCCGGTACTGTTCGTCGCCGGCATCGACCCGTTGGCGGCCATCGCCACCAACAAATTCCAGGCGGCCTCGGCGACGGTGTCGGCCACCGTCGCCTTCGCCCGCAAGGGCATGATCGACTGGCAACGCGGCCTGCCTATGGCCGCCATGGCCTTCGCCGGCGGCGCCCTCGGCGCGCTGTCGGTGAGCCTGGTGCCCAAGACGTTCCTGCAAGCCTGCGTGCCGGTGCTGCTGATCCTGGTTGCGGCCTACTTCGCTTTCAGCCCCAAGCCCGATGAGCACGAGCGCAAGGCGAAGATCTCCAACGCCGTGTTCTGCCTGACCGCCGCCCCGCTGATCGGCTTCTATGACGGCGTGTTCGGCCCTGGGGTGGGTTCGTTCTTCATGCTCGCCTGCGTAATCCTGCTTGGTCAGCACCTGCTGCGCGCCGTGTGCAACAGCAAGCTGCTCAACGCCGCGTGCAACCTCGGCGCCCTCTCGGTATTCTCGCTGAGCGGGGCGATCATCTGGCCCCTGGCCCTGGCGATGGCCTGTGCCGCGGTCATCGGTGCGCAACTGGGCGCACGCTGCGCGGTGCATTTCGGACCCAGGCTGATCAAGCCGTTGCTGGTCTGCGTGTGCTGCATCATGGCCCTCAAGCTGCTGCTTGGCGCAGGCAACCCGCTCGGCGAATGGCTGCAACATCAGTTCCTCTAGGGTCTGTATGAAAAGCCTTGAGACGAAGGTCAGGCAAGGCGAAAACAGCCGAGGAAGCGGAGTTTACGGGTTGTAAATGAGCATTCCGAGGCTGTTTTCAACGCAGCATCACCGAGTATCAAGGTTTTTCATACAGAGCCTAGGAGCGCCATGGACTTCGCGAACACCTCCGACCAACGCGGCAGCTGGCAATACGACGAACCTGCGCCGGGCACCGAATGCTTCATCGACGAAGCATTCGACGGTTATCAACAGCAGGCACGCCTGCTTTTGCCCGACAGCGAGCGGGCGCCGCCGCTGTTCGTGGTTGGCGGCGCGCGCTCCGACTTCACCCGCCTCAACCCGCTGCTCTATCGCCTGCAACGCCAGGGCATCGGCTCGCTGACCGGCAACCTGTCCGGCCACAGCCAGGCGAGCGAACCCGGCGCCAGCGCACCGACCCTGGCGATCAACCTGCAGGAGGCCCGGCGCTTCCACCGGCATATCGCCGAACGCTGCCGCACCCTGGTCGGCCACAGCCTGGGTGGCGCCATTGCCCTCAAGCTTGCGGCGCAACTGCCAGACATCGACAAGCTGGTGCTGATCTGCCCGGCGGTCTACCCCGATGACGCCCACGACGCGCCATTCGGGCCGGCCTTCAGCGCGGCGATCCGCAAGCCCTACGCCTTTCTCGACTGCGACAGCTACGCCTTCCTGCGCCAGTTCCAGGGGCGGGTACTGCTGGTGATCGGCGAGTACGACGGCCTCAACTCCCAGACCCACGGCCAAGGCCCCGGCACCAGCGCCGGTACCCGAATGCTGCGCGGGGTGCAGCGCTACAGCCCGATTCCGGAGGAAGTCACCCATGCGCTGCTGCGCTCGGTGCCGGCGCCCCATGTGGAGTGCCTGTTGCTGACCGACTGCGACCACGGCATCGCCGCACACCTGCGCGATGCACCGGAGATTGCCGATCAGGTAGCGGATGCGGTGGCGGCGTTCATACTCGACCGAGAGTGACTGGTTCGGCACCCCACTTGTCCCGCGAAAAAGACGCCGCGCTGGTAGAGCCGAAACCCCTATTCGATCTCGAACAACCCGTTGCTGATCGCGCCGGCGCCGAGCCGGTCGCGAATATCATCGTCGATGCGAGGGTCGTCCGGGCGATAGAGCTTCACCTGGCGATAGGCGTTGATACGGTTGATCTCTTCACCAAGAAACTCCCACACCACGCGGGTGCAGGCAGGGTTGCGCCGGTCGCCGCTGGAGACCCCGGTCTTGAGCCCGTTGAGGCGGGTGATACGGCTCTTGAAGCTGGGGATGAGCACGGTCTGGCTCATCTCGTTGAGGGTCAGCGACTCGTAGTCGATCAGGAACACCCGATCCTGCAACTGAAACGCTGCGCCCAAGTAGCGGCAACGTACCTCCGCATGCTGGCTGCCGGCACTGCTGCGCTCCTGGCGTTCCTGGCGCTCGAACAGGAAGCTGCCGCGCTCTTCCCACAGGTGTACCAGCGACACCAGGATCGAGCCTGGTACCGACATGCAGTTGGAATATTCGAAGTAGTAGCCGCAATAGCGCGACAGGTTGCCGGCCTGGGCATGCAAGGGCTTGAACAGCTCGCTGATCGGGTCGTCCTGCGGGCCTGACGACACCGAAGGGTTGCGCGCACCGATCAGCCGGGCGAACTGTTCCGGCGGCAGGTTCAACTCGTAATCCTCGACCCCGAAGAAATCGCCGATGCGCTTGAGGTTGTAGGTCGTCGGCTGGCTCTGCCCGCTCAGGTACTTGTTGAATTGCGCGCGATTTATCGACAGCTGTCGGCAAACCTCTGAAATAGAGCGGTAGTGACTGCAGGCGAGTTTGAGATTGGCGGCTAGAAAATCGGCCATGAACGGCGTTCCAGGTGATGCGAGTGGTGCAAGTCTAGCATCAAGTCGCACCAAAACAGAGCAACCCGCGAAATTGTAACCACAGGTGTCATGACCAACCATGCGCGCCAACGATAGCGCGCGTCTCTGTCGCCGCTGGTCACTCCACACGAAGAATAAGAATCGAGGTCATTTTCCAATGCTCGAAGCACTTAACGATTTCCTTTCAGGAAAACTGCTCATCGTCCTGATCGTCGGGCTCGGTAGCTACTTCACCATTCGTTCCCGGTTCGTCCAGTTCCGCCACTTCGGCCACATGTTCGGCGTGTTCAAGGAGTCCCTGCGCGGCCAGGCTGGCCAACTGAGCTCGTTCCAGGCCCTGATGCTGAGCCTCGCCGGCCGCGTCGGTGCAGGTAACATTGCCGGTGTCGGCATCGCCGTGACCCTGGGCGGCCCAGGCGCAGTGTTCTGGATGTGGGTCACCGCACTGGTGGGCATGTCCAGCAGCTTCTTCGAATGTACCCTGGCCCAGGTCTACAAGCGCGCCGACGGCGACGGCCTGTACCGCGGCGGCCCGGCCTATTACATTCAGCACGGCCTGAAGCTCAAGAGCATGGCGATCGTGTTCTCGATCCTGCTGCTGGTCACCTACGGCTTCGCCTTCATCGGCCTGCAGTCGTACACCGTGACCCATTCGCTGCAGAACGCCTTTGCCTTCGACCCGCGCCACACCGGTATCGTCCTGGCAGTGCTGCTGGCCATCACCTTCATCGGCGGCATCAAGCGCATCGCTGCGGTGTCGGACCTGCTGGTGCCGATCAAGACCCTGGCCTACATCGGCGTGACCCTGTACGTGATCGGCACCCAGATCGAACACGTGCCTGCCATGCTGGAAACCATCTTCAAGAGCGCCTTCGGCCTCGACCCGGCCTTTGCCGGCCTGCTGGGCAGCGCCATCGTCATGGGCGTGAAACGCGGCGTGTTCGCCAACGAAGCGGGCCTGGGCAGTGCCCCGAACGTCGCGGCCGTGGCGGCAGTGAAGCACCCAGGCGCCCAAGGCGTGGTGCAGGCCTTCAGCGTGTTCCTCGACACCTTCGTGATCTGCACCTGCACCGCGCTGCTGATCCTGCTGTCGGGCTTCTACACCCCAGGCTTCGAAGGCGACGGTATCGTCCTGACCCAGAACTCGCTGGCCGCCGTGGTCGGTGACTGGGGCCGCATCTTCGTCAGCGTCGCGCTGTCGCTGTTCGTCTTCACCTGCATCCTCTACAACTACTACCTGGGCGAGAACAGCCTGCAGTTCCTGAGCCGCAACCGTGTCGTGCTGATGGCCTTCCGCGGCCTGGTGCTGGCGCTGGTGGTGTGGGGTTCGATGCAAGACCTGTCGACCGTGTTCGCCTTCGCCGACATCACCATGACCTGTCTGGCCTTCGTCAACCTGGTCGCCCTGGCCCTGCTGTTCAAGGTCGGCCTGCGCGTGATGCGCGACTACGACGCACAGCGCAAGGCCGGCATCAAGCAGCCGGTGTTCGACTCCAGCAAATTTGCCGACCTGGACCTGGACCGTGCCGCCTGGCCAGCCAATCCTCAGGCTGAAACAGCCACTGACAAAGCTGCTGGCGAACTTCAGCACCAGCGCTGATACCCTGCCCTGCCCGGCCGCCCCGCTCGTGGGCGGCCGGCTTTCCTTCGCTCCTCGCTTCGGAATCCTTCCATGGGTGCAGTCAAGAATCTCCTCGTTCTCTACACAGGTGGCACCATCGGCATGCTGCAGACCCCCGCGGGCCTGGCGCCGGCGGGTGGCTTCGATGCACGTATGCGTGCCCACCTCGCACAGCGCAATGACGCGCCGACACTGCAATGGACCTTGCGCGAGCTCAACCCGCTGATCGACAGCGCCAACATGCAGCAGGCCAATTGGCTGGCGATGCGTGATGCCATCGTCGAGGCGGTCGAGCATGACGGCCATGACGGCGTGCTGGTACTGCATGGCACCGACACCCTGGCCTACAGCGCGGCAACGTTGTCGTTCCTGCTGCTCGGCCTGCAGGTGCCGGTCCTGCTTACCGGCTCCATGCTGCCGGCCGGTGCGCCAGACAGCGACGCCTGGGACAACCTGGTCGGCGCGTTGCGTCAGTTCGAGCAGGGCCTGGGCAAAGGCGTGCAGCTTTACTTCCACGGCCGGTTGCTGCACGGCTGCCGCGCCTCGAAACTGCGCAGCGAAGCCTTCGATGCGTTCACCGTGATGGAACGCCACCGCGAGGGCGAGCGCGCTGCACAGATCCCTGCCAGCCTGGACTACCGCCAGGTGCGCCAAGCGGTGAAGCTGGCGGTGCTGCCGGTGTTCCCAGGGTTGTGTGCGGATTACCTGCACGGGCTGTTCGACGCGGGGGTCCAGGGCTTGCTGCTTGAGTGCTATGGCAGCGGTACCGGCCCGTCCGATGACCAGGCACTGCTCGACGCGCTGCACGGTGCGCGTCAACGCGGGGTGATGATCGTCGCGATCAGCCAGTGTCCCGAGGGCGCGGTGGTGTTCGACACCTATGCCGCCGGCAGCAAGCTGCGCGATACCGGGCTGGTCAGTGGTGGCGGGATGACTCGCGAAGCGGCGCTGGGCAAGATGTTCGCGCTGTTGGGGGCTGGGTTGGATGTGGAGGCCGCAGAGCGGTGGTTTGCATTGGACCTGTGTGGGGAGCGGGCTTAGGTTTCAGCCTGTCATGGCCTCTTCGCGGGCAAGCCCGCTCCCGCAGGGATTTCCACAGTTCTTGAGAATTGTGCTGTACCTGTGGGAGCGGGCTTGCCCGCGAAGAGGCCTGGCGAAAATGGCGGAAGGCAGCGGGAGTCGAACCTGCCCGGGAACGGCTGCCGTCCCCAACCGGGTTTGAAGCCCGGCCGCGCCACCGGGCGCGATTGCCTTCCTTGAACTCAGGGCCTGGCCTGCTGCCGGGCCAGCGCGCTATCGGCGCGGATGTGACGTTGCTCGGCAACCCTGCGGGTCAGGCCAAGCCGGTCGAAGTACTCGAGAATCTGCACGCTGCGCTTGCGACCGATGCCCAACATATCGCGAAACGCCGCCACCTGCACTACCGGCGTGTCCTGTATCTGGCGCAACAACATCTCGGCCATGCGCTGGATCGTCTCCTGCGGGTAGAACAGGTCGCGCACCACCTGGTGCAGCACTCCCAGCCGCGCCAGCTTGCGCATCAGCAGGCGCACCTGGGTTTCCTCCACCTGCTCGGCTGCAGCCAGGGTCCTGACCCAGGGCGGATCGAACGCACCTTCCAGCAAACGCGGTTGCAGACGCTCCCAGAGCGCAGTATCGGCGTCACTCAACTGCACCTTGTGATCCGGCAGGTGCAACCATGGGCCGCTGCTGGCGACTGCGCCCTCACCGAGCAACTCGTCCAGCAGGCTGACAAAGGCGGCACGCTCCAGCGGCAAGGCGCAGAAGCGGCGCAGGCGGTCGCGGTCGGGGCCAAGCTGATCGGGCTCCTGCTCGTGGAACTGCGCCAGTTGCTCGAGCACTTCATGCCTGAGCGCCTGCCATTGCTGACGATCGAACAGCAACGGCCCCTGGCGGGTGGCAATCACCTGGACGTCATCGGGCAACCGCCAACTGTCGCGCAGACGGTTGAACTGTCGCTCCAGGCGCTGCGGGTCGAGCCCGGCGGGAGCCGCCGCCAGAAGGGCCGACAGGGCCTGCTCCAGATCGCAGGCATCGCGCAGCACCTGCAGTTGGCGCAAGCGCGACTCGCTGCGGCGCTGCCTGCTGGGGGCGAAAGGGTCGAGCACCCGACCACCGCCGAGGGTGCGCTGGGCACGCTGGTCGCGCAGCACCAGGCGGTCGCCATGCACCGCCTGCAGCGGCGCGTTGAGCAGCAACTGAGCGAACATGCGTTGGCCTGCCGTCAGAGCCTCGCCCTCCAGCAGCGCCACGCGCGCCGTCACGTCCTGGGTACCGAGGTGCACATGCACCGCGCTGAAATGCTCGAAGGTGCGCGTTTCGCCCGGCAACAATGCCAACTCGATATCGATACGCGAACTGGGCGCATGCAGCCACTCGGGCACCAGCCAATCGCCACGGTGCACGTGCTCCACGGCCAGGCGCTCGGCACTGATGTTCAGCGCCACGCGCTGCCCGGCCTCGGCCACCAGCGCGGCCTGGTTCTGTGCATGCAGGCCACGCACCCGCACAGCTTTGCCAGCCTTGCCCAGCAACAGGGTGTCGCCCGCGCTCACCTGCCCGGCCAGCGCGGTGCCGGTCACCACCACACCGGCACCGGAAACGGCGAAAGCACGGTCAATTGCCAGCCGAAAGCCTCCTTGGCTCCCACGCCGCAGCACCTGCGTGCGCGCCTCGACCAACGCCTGGCGCAGCACTTCGACGCCTTCACCGGTCACGCTGGACAAGACGAACTGCCGAGCCCCGGCATAAGGCCCGGGGGCCAGCAGCGCTTCGACCTCGTGCTGCACTTCCAGCAGTCGCGGTGCCTCGACCCGGTCGCACTTGCTGATCGCCACCAGCGCCTGGGGAATGCCCAGCAGCTCGATGATCGCCAGGTGCTCGCGGGTCTGCGGCATAACGCCGTCGTCAGCGGCCACTACCAGCAACACCAGGTCGATGCCATGGGCGCCGGCGAGCATGTTGTGGATAAAACGCTCGTGACCGGGGACGTCGATGAAGCCGGTCAACGGCTCGCCTTCGGCCAGCGACGCATAGCGATAGCCGAGGTCGATGGTCATGCCCCGGACGCGCTCTTCCTGGCGCTGGTCACCGGCCTGGCCGGTCAGGGCCTGGAGCAGCGCAGTCTTGCCGTGATCGATATGCCCGGCGGTGCCTACGATCACTGCACCGGCCCCAGCTGCAGCGCCGGCAACTGGGCCAGCCACTGGGTTTCGTCATCCAGCTGACGCAGGTCGAGCCACAGGGCATCGTCATCGATGCGTCCGAGCACCGGCACCGGCAACTCGCGCAGTGCGCGCTCCAGCACCCTCAGGCTGCGACCACGCAGCTTCTTCGAGACCTGCGGGCGCAGGCACAGCGCCGCGCTTGGCAGCCGCGCTACCGGCTGGCTGCCGCTACCGATCATGCCCAATGCGGGCTCGACCGCGACCGTCCACTGCTCGCCCAGTCGCGCGGCCAGTTCCGGCGCCAGGCGCTGGGCCTGGGCAGCGATCTCGTCCTGGGGCCGGGTCAGCAGGCGCAGGCTGGGCAAGCGTTCGGCCAGGCGATCGGGGTCGCGGTACAGCGCCAGCACCGCCTCGAGCGCCGCCAGGGTGATCTTGTCCACACGCAGCGCGCGTTTGAGCGGGTTCTTCTTGATCCTGGCGATCAGCTCCTTGCGCCCGACGATGATGCCCGCCTGCGGACCACCCAGCAGTTTGTCGCCGCTGAAGGTGACGATATCGGCGCCGTCCGCCAACGCCTGACGCACCGTCGGCTCGGCGGGCAGGCCCCAACGGGTGAGGTCGAGCAGGCTGCCGCTGCCCAGGTCTTCGAGCAGCGGCAGATCATGTTGATGGGCGATGCGCGCAAGCTCGGCGGTCGGCACCTGGGTGGTAAAGCCCTGGATGCTGTAGTTGCTGCAATGCACGCGCATCAGCAGGCCGGTGCGCGGATTGATCGCCGCCTCGTAGTCGCGGGCATGGGTGCGGTTGGTGGTGCCGATCTCGTGCAGGCGCACACCGGCACGGGCCATGATGTCGGGGATGCGGAAGGCGCCGCCGATCTCGATCAGCTCGCCACGGGAGATGATCCCTTCCTTGCGCGCACCCAGGCTGTTGAGCGCCAGCAGCACGGCAGCGGCGTTGTTGTTGACCACGGTGACTGCCTCGGCGCCGGTCAGCTCGCGGATCAGGCCCTCGATCAGGTCATCGCGGTCACCGCGCTTGCCGGTGGCCAGGTCGAATTCGAGGTTGAGCGGATAACGGGCGGCGGTCTGCATCGCCTGTACGGCCTCTTCCGGCAACAGGGCACGGCCGAGGTTGGTGTGCAGCACCGTGCCGGTGAGGTTGAAGACCCTTCGCACCTGGCTGCGCTGCTGGATCGCCAGGCGCTCGCCGGCGCGACCGAGCAGGATTTCAGCAGCCAGTTCGACGGCGCTCAACTGACCAAGGCGAGCGGGCTCGCGCAGGTCGTCGAGCAGTTGACGCAGGCTGGCCAGGGTGGCGTCGCGACCATGGCGATCGAGCAAGGGCTGGCAGGCGGGGTGGCGTAGCAGGGTGTCGATGGAGGGCAGGCGTGGCGCTTGATTGGCGAGGCTTGACGACATGCGGTACTACCTTGGTTGATCCGGTGTCTGTAATGGCCCTTTCGCGGGCAAGCCCGCTGCTACAGGTTGCCCGTCGTCCGCAAAGGTGGCGGGGTCATTGCAGGAGCGGCGGTTCGCCGCTGCGACTTTCCCCGCGATAGGGGCGGCTCGGTGTGCAGTGTAGACCCTCATCCTCCTCCAGGCGCCAACATCAGGTTCGGCGCCAGCCGATGAAAGCCCTCCTCGTCCAACCGGATATCCAGCGCCAGGCTGGCCAGGTCATCGGCCAACGCCTCGCCCATCGCGTCATTTTCCAGGTAGCAGTGCTTGAGGTAGGTGTTGCAACCAGGGCAGCACTCCGCCCGCAGCGGCGCCTTGCCTGGGGCATGGCGGTCATCCTCCAGGCTGGAGTAGCGCAAATCCTTGCTCGACTCGCAGTACACACACTTGACCCGCACCACATGCCACTCACAGGCGCACAGCGAACAGGCCAGGTAGCGCAGCCCGTTGTGCTTGCCGCGGTTGCGCACCAGGCCCGCCATCGCTGGCGAGCCGCAGCACGGACACTGCGCGAGGCTGCTGCCGGGCTTGAGCTCATCGCTGGGCAAGCCCCGCCGCCAACTGGCCCAGGCCGCCTGCAACGCAGCGCCGATGAAAGGCACCAGCGCCGCGGGCACGGCATCGTACTGACCGCTCAGCAAGGCGATACCCCAACCTTTGCGCTGGCTCTCTTCGCTGCTGCGCAGAACCTTCAGGGCATCCGCCAGGGCACCCTGCTCCGGTACCTCGAAGCGATCCAGCAGCGCCTGCAGCCAGACCAACCACGGCCCTTCGCGCACCAGGCTGTCGGCCGCCAGCGGCGGCAGGCCGTGGCTGATGCACAGGCGCTGACGCTCCTCGGCGACCGGCACGCCGGAGGGTGGATTGTCGAGCAACTGCTGCTGCACCCGGCACAGGCGCGCAACCAGCCTCAGGTAGTCGCCAAGGGCATGGCCCTCGGCAAGCTGCTCCAGTCGCGCCGCGCGCAGTTCGAACAGGTTGTCGGCGGGCTGGTGGAGAAACGGCGGCATTACCGCCGACGCTTCGATCTGCCCGGGTTCGAGAATCGTGCTCAAGCGCTCATCCTTCTTTCCGTCCGGGGTTGTGTGGCGTCTTGTCGCCGGTCACGTCCCGGTACCACAGCTCATGATGTTTACGTGCCCAGGCACGGCTGACCCAGCCGTGCAGCATGGCGCCGACCGAGCCCTTGATCCAGATCCCGGCATAGATGTGCACGATGATGCTCAGCACCAGCACGAACGCCGCCAGGGCGTGCAGCAAGGTGGCCAGGCGAATCGCGCCGATGTCGAAGTACTGGCTGAACCAGGCGCGCCAGATCACCACGCCACTGACCAGCAGGATCAGCATGCACACCAGCAAGGTCCAGAACAGCAGCTTCTGCCCGGCGTTGTACTTGCCGATCGGCGGCACGCCTTCTTCCTCGTTGCGCATCACCCGATCCACACGGCGCAGCCACAGGCGGTCGTTGGCGGTGATGAAGTTGGCCCGCCAGAAGCGGATCACCAGCCCCAGGAAGAACACGAACATCGCCACCCCGAGGAAGGGATGCAGGATGCGTGTCCAGGGGCCGCCACCGAACAGGTTGCTGAGCCAGAACAGTGCCGGATGGAACAGCGCCAGCCCCGACAGCCCGGCCATGAAGAACAGGATCGCGACGATCCAGTGGTTGGTCCGCTCGTTGGCGTTGTAGCGCAGGATAGGCTTGTTGTCGTTCATGGCCGCTGCTCCCCTTGCCCGCCGGGCTTGCCCGGGTCATAGACGTGCACTGCCGGGTCCACCTGGTGCACGCTGGTATCGGTCGGAGCGGGATGCTCGTCCTCCTCGACCCGCTGCGGCCCGACCCGCACATAGTGGAAGAACCCGGCCAGGACCGCCGCGCCCATGGCCAGCAGCGCCAGCGGTTTGCTGATGCCCTTCCACAACCCTACCAGCGGGCTGATCACCGGCTGGTCCGGCAGGCCTGCATACAGCCTGGGTGTATCGGCGTGGTGCAGCACGTACATCACGTGGGTGCCACCGACACCGTCCGGGTCGTACAGGCCGGCGTTCTCGTAGCCGCGCGACTTGAGGTCGACGATGCGCTCGTCGGCATGCACCTTCATCTCGTCCTTGCTGCCGAAGACGATCGCCCCGGTCGGGCAGGTCTTCACGCATGCCGGCTCCAGGCCCACGGCCACGCGGTCGGAACACAGGCTGCACTTGTAGGCCTTGTGGTCTTTCTGCGAGATTCGCGGGATGTTGAACGGGCAGCCGGTGATGCAATAACCGCAACCGATGCAGTGGTCCTGGTTGAAGTCGACGATGCCGTTGGCGTGCTTGATGATCGCGCCGGGGCTCGGGCAGGCCTTGAGGCAGCCAGGGTCGGCACAGTGCATGCAGCCGTCCTTGCGGATCAGCCACTCCAGGTTCCCGTCGTCGCGCTCGTGCTCGGTAAAGCGCATCAGGGTCCAGGTGTCGGCGGTGAGGTCCTGCGGGTTGTCGTAGGTGCCGTGGTTGTGGCCGACCTCGTCGCGCAGCTCGTTCCACTCCGAGCACGCCACCTGGCAGGCCTTGCAGCCGATGCACTTGGTGGTGTCGATCAGCTTGGCGACCTGCTCCTGCTGGCGTACCGAAGGCGGTACGGTCGTGGTGGCCGAGCGGGCGATGATATCTTGCTGGGCCATCAGATTTTCTCCACGTTGACGAGGAACGACTTGGACTCCGGCGTCTGGGTGTTGCCATCACCGAGGAACGGCACCAGCGTGTTGGTCAGGTAGCCATGCCGGGTCGAACCGGTGAAGCCCCAGTGCAGCGGGATGCCGATCTGGTGCACGGTCTGGTTATTGACCTGCAGCGGACGGATCCGCTTGGTCACCACCGCTACCGCCTCGATATGCCCACGCTTGCTCGACACCCGCACCCGATCTCCCGCCTTGATGCCCTTCTCGCCGGCCAGCACTTCACCGATCTCGACGAACTGCTCGGGCTGGATGATCGCGTTCAGGCGGCAGTGCTTGCTCCAGAAGTGGAAGTGCTCGGTCAGCCGGTAGGTGGTCGCTGCGTAGGGGAACTCCTCGTGCTTGCCGAGGGTGTCCCACACCGAATCGAAGATCCGGCCTGCCGGGTTGCTGGTAGCCTTCTTGTTGTTCGGGTGCAGCGGGTTGATCCCGATCGGCGTCTCGAACGGCTCGTAGTGCTCGGGGAACGGCCCCTCGGCCATCTTGTCGATGGCGAAGAAGCGCGCCACACCTTCGGGGTTCATGATGAACGGATTCATCCCCGCTTCAGGCGGAGAGTCGACCTTGAAGTCGGGCACGTCAGTGCCGCCCCAGGCCTTGCCGTTCCACCACACCAGGCGTTTCTTGTGCGGGTCCCACGGGTTGCCCTGCGGGTCGCTGGAGGCGCGGTTGTAGAGGATGCGGCGGTTGGCCGGCCAGGCCCAGGCCCAGTTCTGTACCTGGTGCATGCCGTAAGGGTCGCTGTTGTCGCGCCGGGCCATCTGGTTGCCTTGCTCGGTCCAGCAGCCGGCGAAGATCCAGCAACCGGATGCTGTGCTGCCGTCATCTTTCAACTGGCCGAAGCCCGACAACTGCTGGCCGCCCTTGATGGCCAGGCCACTGGCGTCGGTCATGTCGCTCACCGCCCAGCCGTTCATTTCCTTGGCGAGCTCTTCGGGGGAAGGCTCCTCGGGGATCTTGTACGGCCAGCTGATGTTGAGCATCGGGTCGGGGTAAGCGCCGCCTTCCGACTTGTAGCGCTGACGCAGACGCAGGAACAGCTCGCTCATGATCTGCACGTCGGTGCGCGTCTCGCCGGGGCCGTCAGCGCCCTTCCAGTGCCACTGCAGCCAGCGGCTGCTGTTGACCAGCGAGCCGTCCTCCTCGGCAAAGCAGGTGGTGGGCAGGCGAATCACCTCGGTCTGGATATTGGCCGTGTCGACATCGTTGTACGGCCCGGCGTTGCGCCAGAACTCGGATGTCTCGGTGGCCAGCGGGTCCATGATCACCAGCCACTTGAGCTTGCCCAGCGCCGCGGTGACGCGGTTCTTGTCCGGCAGCGCGGCGATCGGGTTGAAACCCTGGCACATGTAGCCGTTGACCTTGCCCTGGCTCATCATCTCGAACATGCGCAGCACGTCGTAGGCCGCCACATCGAGCTTGGGCAGCCAGTCGTAGCCCCAGTTGTTCTCGGCGGTGGCGTTGGCGCCATACCAGGCCTTCATCAGGCTGACATGGAACTTGCCATAGTTCTGCCAATACGAGAGCTGGCCCGGACGCAGCGGCTTGGAGGCGCGCTTGTCGATGAACGCGGCGTAGTCCTGCTCGGCATCGCCGGCCAGCGTCAGGTACCCCGGCAGCGAGTTCGACAGCAGCCCCAGGTCGGTCAGGCCCTGGATGTTGGAATGCCCGCGCAGGGCGTTGACCCCACCGCCGGGCATGCCGACGTTGCCCAGCAGCAGCTGGACCATCGCCGCACTGCGGATGATCTGCGCGCCGATCGAATGCTGGGTCCAGCCCAGGGCGTAGAGGATCGTCATGGTCTTGCCCGGCACGGCGCAGGTGGCGATCTCTTTCCAGACTTTCATCATCTGGTCCTGCGGCATGCCGCAGGTCATGCTGGCGATTTCCGGCGTGTAGCGGCTGTAGTGCTGCTTCATCAACTGGAACACGCAGCGCGGGTGCTGCAGCGTCGGGTCGACCTTGGCGAAGCCGTCCTCGCCCAGCTCGTAGCCCCAGCCGGACTTGTCGGCATAGATCCGCTTGGCCGCGTCATAGCCACTGAACAGGCCGTCTTCGAAGCCATAGTTCTCTTTGACGATGAACGACACGTCGGTGTAGTTGCGCACGTATTCGTGCTGGATCTGGTCGGTCGTCAGCAGGTAGTTGATCAGCCCTCCCATGAAGGCGATGTCGCTGCCGGTGCGAATCGGCGCGTAGTAGTCGGCCACCGAAGCGGTCCGGGTGAAACGCGGATCGACCACGATCAGGCGCGCTTTGTTGTGCGCCTTGGCCTCGGTCACCCATTTGAACCCGCAGGGGTGGGCCTCGGCTGCGTTGCCGCCCATGACCAGCACCAGGTTTGCGTTGGCGATGTCAGACCAGTGATTGGTCATCGCGCCACGGCCGTACGTCGGGGCAAGACTTGCCACCGTCGGGCCGTGTCAGACACGCGCCTGGTTGTCGAACCCCAGCATGCCGAGTGAACGGATGACTTTATGAGTCAGGTAGCCTGCTTCGCTGGACGCTGCCGACGCCGCGAGGAAGCCCGTACTCAGCCAGCGGTTGACCGTCTGGCCCTGGGCGTTCTTCTCGATGAAGTTGGCATCGCGGTCCTGCTTCATCAGCGTGGCGACGCGGTCGAGCGCCTCGTCCCAGCTGACCCGCACCCATTCCTGGCTGCCCGGCTTGCGCATCTCGGGGTATTGCAGGCGGCTGGGGCTGTGGATGAAGTCGAGCAGCCCGGCACCTTTCGGGCACAGGGTGCCGCGGTTGACCGGATGATCGGCGTCGCCTTCGATGTGGATGATGTTCTGTTTGACGTTCTTGCCCGCATCGCCCTGGCTGTACAGGATCAGGCCGCAGCCGACCGAGCAGTAGGGGCAGGTGTTGCGGGTTTCTTTGGTGTGCGCCAGCTTGAAGTGGCGCACCTGCTCGGCGAACGCGGCTGTCGGGGCCATGCCCAACGCCGCGAGGCTCGAGCCTCCAAGGCCGACGGCGGCGACCTTGAAGAATTGCCGACGGTTCAGGTCCATCGTGCACTCCTGATCAGGTTTGGACGCACGGGACATTGCCGGCGCCTCTGGACTTCACGGTGGCGGTAGACAGATACCGCCAGCGTTAAGCCTAGACAAGATTCCGAGAAGTGCTATGACAAGGGTCAATGGATGCCGCCAAGGCACCTCGGCTTCCTGTAGGAGCGGGCTCGTCCCGCGATGGCGGCGGTGTGGCCAACATCGCATCGCGGAGCAAGCCCGCTCTACGAAAAAGCCCCGGACGGTCCGGGGCTTTTTCAGTTCATCCGCCTGACCTCACCCGCGCATGACACGCCAGGCCGGCACATCATCGTTGGGCTTGTAGGTCAGATCGCTCTTGTCGGTCTTCTCCCCCCCGATCGCCTTGAGCCAGGTGTCCAGGTCACCCGTGCTGATCTTGCCGTCACGACGATCGTTCTTGGCCAGGTTGTCGAGCTGGTCGAAGAAGCCCTGGTTGTCGAGCAGAAAGCGCGCGGCCTTCTTCTCGGCGTCGCTGCCGTCGCCATCGGCGATCTTTTCCAGATCCTTTCTGCTGACGATGTCATCCTTGCCGTTCCAGTCGTCCCAACGGTCGCGGATGGTATCGATGATGTCCTTGTGCTCATCGAAGAAACCGCGGCCGTAGCCATCCTCGTGGGCACCGACGATCTTGAGCCAGGTGTTGAGATCGTCGGTGCTCACCTTGCCATCCTGGCCACCCTTGCCCCACTGGGTATCGAGCTGATCGAAGAAGCCCTCGTGCTCGAGCAGGAATCGCGCCGCCGCTTTTTCCTGCTCGCTGCCGCCGCCCTCGGCGATCTTGTTCAGATCCTTCCGGCTGACGATGTCGTCCTTGCCGTTCCAGGCATCCCAATATTCACGGATGTCGTGGATCACTTCACGGTTGTCCTGGTAGAACGCCTTGTCGTAGGTGTTCAGGTGCTTGTCGTCGTCCAGGCGGTTGACCGACGAGCCGCCCTCCTGCGGCGTCTCCCTGAAGTGATCCCACTCGTCCTTCTGGTAATCGAAGATGCTCTGCCCGTCCGGCGCATCGCGACCGTCGTATTCGTAGAAGCTGTAGCGGGCATATTCGAGCTTGTCGCCCCAGTCATCCTGCGTCAGGCCGATATCGGCGAGGTCCTTGAACCACTGACCTTCCTTGTCCGTGGCCTTCTGGCGCTTCTCGTGGTCGACGAAGATACCGATGATACCGGTGATCAGCCCAAGCCCAGCAGTCACCAGGAACAGCGGTCCGGTCACACCCGCCAGGGCGCCGATGTTGGCGACCAGACCAACCGTGCCGATCACCCCGGCACCGAAACCTGCCGCCCCACTGACCACCTGCAGCGCACCGTTGGCCTTGCCCAGGGCGCTGCCGCTCTTGATGGCGTCCTTGATCGCCAGGCCGCCGACAACGATGTCGGCAATGCTCAGCAGGTCCGGAGCCACGCCGAGCACTTTGGTCAGCGAGCCACCGATCTTCGCCGCAACGCCCGGCTTGACGGGTGGCTTGTCGGTGGTCGTGAGTGCGTCCTGGACGGTGCGGGTATCGATCACGCTCGGGGTAGACGGGGTGTTGCGGATGGACTCGTTGATCGGCTCGAGCGCGTCATCGATGACATCGGCCGGTGGCGGGGTGCGGTTGTCCAACTCGTACATCTCGTTGATGGATTCGCGATCCAGCTCGAAAGTGTCCGGGTGCGGGAGCTCCCCGCTACCCACCGAGGCACCACTGCCACGGTAGTTCTCGGGATCATTCCAGATCTGGTCGAAGGACCGGCGGCTCGGCGGCGTAAGATTGCGCGACTCGAAATACTCCACGACCCCTTCGTAGATCGAGGTGACGGTGTCGGAGGAACTGATCGAGGGTGTGCGATGAGCCGAGTCCTGGACGCGCTCGGTGAACTCGAACACCGAATCGTCATCCGGCAGATCGCCCAAGCCATTGGCCGCACGGCGCTCGCTGATGCTGTCTCTGATGATCTCGTCGGTCAGTTCCAACCCCTGGTCCTGCGCCAGCTGCGACAGGGTCTGGTAGCGCGAGTAATCCGTAGGCGGCGTTCCGCCTGCGCGGGTGACGATGTCATCGAGCAATTCGCGGCTGCCGTTGTCCTCCAGCGAGCCGAGCCCCGAAGCTTCCCCGGACAGCCTGACCTCATCCAGTACGTCACCGCCGCCGCTGTTGTGCAGCGAGCCCAGCTCGATAAGGCTGCCGACCCGATCCGCCGCAGGATCCGGCACTCCGGAAATACCTTTGTCGTGCAGGGATTTCTCGATTTTCTTGCCGAGCGAGCTTTCTTTGCCCCAGATTTCCGGCAGGGTCTTGCTCAGCCCCAGCAACTTGGCGGTGTCGGTACCGGTCAACAGGTCGAAAACCTTGGTCTTTTCGAACTGCGCGCCAGCACCAAGGAAGCCGATGAAGTCGCGGGCGATGGCCAGACGCTCCAGCGGCTCGTCTGCCAACTGGCCGTTCTTCGCCGACAGCGCATAGATGGCACCGCCCAATGAGCCGAACGCCGAAACGCTGCCCAGTACGCCGTACTTGTTGAGCGTCCCTATCGCCTTGGTGAAGTCGTTGCTGCTGACATCCAGCGGCTTGTACTTGCCAGTGAGCTCTTCGTTGAACTTGTCCTGAGTGATCTCACCACTGTTCAGGCGCTCGGTGAGCTTGTTGAAGTCGTCGAGCTTGGTCTTGTCGTTGAGCAGCTCGTTGTAGAACTTCTCGATGCTGTCTGCGACCCGACGTGGAATGTCGGCCGACTTGAGGATCGTCTTGACCAGCGCGCCGAAGTCTTTGTAGGCCAACTCCTTGTATTCATCGGGAATCGCTCCCGGATCACCGAGCAGGGTGTCGATCTCGGCGACGATGCTGTTCTGCTGCAACTGGGCCTCGGCCTTGCGCGCGCGCTCAGGGTCGAGCATCTCGAGGCTTGAGGTGAGGCCGGCGACTTCGGCCTTGGCCTCGGACTCCATGCCGTTCTTCTTCAGATCGGCCAGGTATTTGACGTAGTCGGGGCTGGTCAGGGTGTCGTAGAGCTGGTCGGCCAGCTTGTCCTTGTCTTCGCTACTGACCTTCTTGATCGCTTCATCGAGTTCGGCCTGGTACTCCTTGCCGATCTTGTCCTTTTCGCCGTTGCCGTTGGTGAACAGCTCATTGAGCAACTTGTCCACGGAGTTGCCATCGAGGATGTCCTGCATGTCCTCCTTGCTCAGGGTTTCCCCGTCACCGAACTGCCGCCAGGTTTCGCCGCCGCGCGGATCCTCGATGTAAGGCGTGATGCTGTGCCCGCCCTCCATGGTCGCCTTGGCTTCGATGGCCTTGACCAGTTTGTAGACGTCGCTGTCCTTGTCCACCTTGCCGTCGTCGACCAGCTTCTTGTACTTGTCGAGCAGGTTCTTGGTGGCCAGTTCGACCACCGACATCGACTCCTTGTCGTCCTTGTCGGCCTTTTCACCGGTCTTCTTGTTGAGCAGGTCCAGGCTGTCGAGGTCGGGCAGGTCGTATTTGTCGCGCAGATCCTGGATCGAGCCCTCGCTCTTGTTGTAGTCGCTGCGCTTGGAGGCCACGCGATCGTACATTTCCTTGTTCTCGAACTCGGAGACGACGTATTTCTTGCCGTCCTTGGTCTCGAACTGGATCACGCCATTGCCGAACTCGTCCGGCCAGCCGAAGGTGGAAATATCGTGGTCGGCAACATAGGTATCGGCGCCAGCGACTTCGCGGCCATCGTCGGCGCGCTTTTCCAGGGTGTAGCGCGACAGGGCCATGGGTTGCAACGAAGCGAAGAGCTCGGGTGTCAGGGCTTTCGACACCGTTACGGTTTCGCCGTCCTTGGTGGTGTAGGTGATGACCTCGGCTTTTTCCAGATCGCCCTTCCACTCGAACTGATCGTAGTCGCCCCACTTCTTCAATTCGGTATTGCGGTCGGCGATGGCATGATCGTCTTTCATCGCAGCGACCACCTGGGCCTTTTGCCCAGGCGATTTGTTCAGCTCGAAGAGATTGGCCAGGAACTTGTAGAGCTCGGGGTTTACCGAGCGCTCGACCACCACACCCATGCCATCCAGCTCGTAGCGAATCTTGCCATCCAGTGCCGGCTCGACCTCGGTCTTGTCCACCGGCGGCCATTTCTCGTTGTCGGTGGCGGTACGGTCGTCGTTCGCTTTTGCATTCACCTTCGCGTTGAGCACGACCCCATCGAATCGCTTGCCGTCGGTTTCGGATCTTTCGCTGGAGCTCGGGTTCAATGGTTTCACGTTCACGGTGCGGTCCTCGCGTGGCGGTAGCGTTTGGCCAAGCCCTTTCACAGATGCTTTCATGTTGTGCATCCGTGATCGGGAGCTGTCCATCGTTAGCCCATGTGGCGTGAATTGCTGTGAAACGCTGAGAATCGATGTGAACGATGGGTAAATTGAAACATTTGTCGTTTTGGCGATGACGCGTCCTGGTTCTCGCCTGTCCTTTGCAGAGGTAATAAAAAACCCGATGAATCAAAGACTCATCGGGTTTTTTATTACCGGGCTAGCCGATGCAACAGACGCGATCAGAACGGAATATCGTCATCGAAGCTGTCGAAATCAGCGGCAGGCTGCGGAGCCTGCTGTTGCGGCGCTGGGCGCTGTTGCGCCTGCTGCGGACGCGGCGCCTGCTGGCGTGGGGCCTGGTTGTACTGTTGCTGCTGGCCACCGCCCTGGTTGTAGTTGCCGCCGCCCTGGTTGTACTGATCGCCACCCTGGCCCTGCGGACGGCCGCCGAGCAGCTGCATGGTGCCCTGCATGTCGACAATGATCTCGGTGGTGTAGCGCTTGATGCCGTCTTTTTCCCACTCGCGAGTCTGCAGCTTGCCCTCGATGTAGCACTGCGAACCCTTGCGCAGGTACTCGCCGGCGATCTCGGCAACCTTGCCGAACAGCGAGACACGGTGCCATTCGGTGCGCTCGACCTTCTGCCCCGACTGCTTGTCGGTCCACTGCTCGCTGGTGGCCAGGCTCAGGTTGGTCACGGCGTTACCGTTGGGCAGGTAGCGGACTTCGGGATCCTGGCCGCAAGTACCAACCAGAATGACTTTGTTAACCCCACGGGCCATAACGTTCTCCTAGGCTTCGCACGCCGCCGAGGCTGGGTTCACCAGACGCTCGAGGGTCGCACGGTCCAAAATTTTCGTATCCAGTTTGATATAGATGGCGGCTTCTTCTGCCACCACCACGGCGTCGGTTACACCTGGCACAGCCATCAGGCGCTCGGTCAATCCGGCTTCGCGAACAGCCTCCGGTGTCAACGGCATGCGCAGGCTGGTGACGTACGGCGGTTCGTTCATGCCCAGGGCAGATACCAGCCAGATACCACACAGTACAGCACATCCCAGGAACACCATGCCCAGGCCACCGTGCTGGTACAACCAGCCACCGATGATTCCTCCCAGCGCGGCACCCAGGAACTGGCTCGTGGAGTAGACCCCCATGGCCGTTCCCTTGCCGCCGGCGGGCGACACCTTGCTGACCAGCGAAGGCAAGGATGCCTCCAGCAGGTTGAAGGCGGTAAAGAATATCACGGTGCCGGTCACCAGTCCTCGCAAGTCGTCAGCCCAGCGCCAGAAGAACACCTCGATCAGCAGCAGCACAGTGACCGCACCAACCAACACGCGTTTCATCTTGCGCTTCTTTTCGCCGTAGATGATGAACGGCACCATTGCAAAAAATGAGACGAGCAAGGCGGTCAGGTATACCCACCAGTGCTCTTCCTTGGGCAGGCCGCCACGCTCGACGAAGGCCAGCGGCAGGGCCACGAAGCTGGCCATGAGGATCGCATGGAGGATGAAAATGCTCAGGTCCAGACGCAGAAGGTCCGGATTACGCAGGGTCGGGCCGAGCGCCTGGCGTGCGACACCCGATTCGCGGTGTTGCAGTGCGCTATGCGCGCTGGGCACGACGAAGGCGATCAGGGCGATACCGACGACGGCAAGTCCTGCGGTAGCGAGGAACAATCCCGACAAGCCAAAGGCACTTGTCAGCAGCGGCCCTATCACCATCGCCACCGCGAACGACAGGCCGATGCTCATGCCGATCATGGCCATGGCCTTGGTGCGATGCTGTTCGCGGGTGAGGTCGGAGAGCAAGGCCATGACCGCTGCGGAAATCGCTCCCGCGCCCTGCAGGATGCGTCCGGCGATCACGCCCCAGATCGAATCGGCCTGGGCCGCCAGCAAGCTGCCAAGGGCGAAGATCACCAGGCCCAGGTAGATTACCGGACGACGCCCGATGCGGTCGGAAATCACCCCGAACGGGATCTGTAGCACGGCTTGCGTCAGGCCGTAGGCGCCAATGGCCAGGCCGATCAGCGCGGGCGTGGCACCGGCGAGGTCCATGCCATAGGTGGCCAACACGGGCAGGACCATGAACATGCCCAGCATACGAAAGGCAAAGACCAGGGCAAGGCCGCCTGCGGCGCGGGTTTCGCTGCCACTCATGCGCTCGTTGTGGGTGTCGTGCATGGATAAACCTCGTGTGAACCGGCGGCGATTCTATCAGTCCGACGGCTAGACGGCATATACGCGACGCTTTGCCGCGTAGTGGCAGCGCGCCGTATACTTCTTTGTTTATGCCCGCCAAGCGAGGCCGTAGTGGACAAGATCCTGATCCGTGGGGCACGTACCCACAACCTGAAGAACATCGACCTGACCCTGCCCCGGGACAAACTGATCGTGATCACCGGTCTGTCCGGTTCCGGCAAGTCGTCACTGGCCTTCGACACACTCTACGCCGAAGGTCAGCGTCGCTACGTGGAGTCGCTGTCGGCCTATGCCCGGCAGTTCCTGTCGATGATGGAAAAGCCCGATGTCGACACCATCGAAGGCCTGTCACCGGCAATCTCCATCGAGCAGAAGTCGACCTCGCACAACCCGCGTTCGACCGTCGGCACCATCACCGAAATCTACGACTACCTGCGCCTGCTCTATGCCCGCGTCGGTACGCCACGCTGCCCGGACCACGACATTCCGCTTGAAGCGCAAACGATCAGCCAGATGGTCGACCTGGTGCTCGAGCAACCCGAAGGCAGCAAGCTGATGCTGCTGGCACCCGTGGTGCGCGAGCGCAAGGGTGAGCACCTGGCGGTGTTCGATGAGCTGCGCGCCCAGGGCTTCGTTCGCGCGCGGGTCAACGGCAAGCTGTACGAACTCGACGAGTTGCCCAAGCTCGACAAGCAGAAGAAGCACAGCATCGATGTCGTGGTCGACCGCTTCAAGGTGCGCAACGACCTGCAGCAGCGCCTGGCCGAGTCCTTCGAGACCGCGCTGAAGCTGGCCGACGGTATCGCCCTGGTGGCGCAGATGGATGACGAAAGCGCCGAGGACATGATCTTCTCCGCCCGCTTCGCCTGCCCGGTCTGCGGCCATGCGATCAGTGAGCTCGAACCCAAGCTGTTCTCCTTCAACAACCCGGCTGGCGCCTGTCCGACCTGCGATGGCCTGGGCGTGAAGCAGTTCTTCGACACCAAGCGTCTGGTCAACCACGAGCTGACCCTGGCCGAAGGTGCGATTCGTGGCTGGGACCGGCGCAACGTCTACTACTTCCAGATGCTCGGCTCGCTGGCGGCGCATTACGGCTTCAGCCTCGACGAGCCGTTCGGCCAGCTCTCGGCCGATCACCAGAAGGTGATCCTGCAGGGCAGCGGCAAGCAAAGCGTCGACTTCAAGTACCTCAACGACCGCGGCGACATCGTCAAGCGCTCGCACCCGTTCGAAGGCATCGTGCCGAACCTGGAACGCCGCTACCGCGAGACCGAATCGGCGACCGTGCGCGAGGAGCTGGCCAAGTTCCTTGGCACCCAGCCGTGCCCGGACTGCCGCGGCACCCGCCTGCGTCGCGAAGCGCGCCATGTATGGGTGGGCGAAAAAACCCTGCCGGCCGTCACCAACCTGCCGATCGGCGATGCCAGCGAGTACTTCGCCGCCCTGACGCTCAGCGGTCGACGCGGAGAAATTGCAGCGAAGATCCTCAAGGAGATCTGCGAGCGCCTGCAGTTCCTGGTCAACGTCGGCCTGGACTACCTCACCCTCGACCGCAGCGCCGAAACCCTTTCGGGTGGCGAGGCCCAGCGAATCCGCCTGGCCAGCCAGATTGGCGCCGGCCTGGTGGGGGTGATGTACATCCTCGACGAGCCGTCGATCGGCCTGCACCAGCGTGACAACGACCGTCTGCTCGCCACGCTCAACCACCTGCGCGACCTGGGCAATACGGTGATCGTGGTGGAGCACGACGAGGACGCCATTCGCCTGGCCGACTATGTCGTCGACATCGGCCCGGGCGCCGGGGTGCATGGCGGGCAGATCGTCGCCGAAGGCTCACCACAGGAAGTCATGGCGCACCCCGACTCGGTGACTGGCATGTACCTGTCCGGTCGCAAGAAGATCGCCGTGCCGGCCAAACGCACGCCACGCAACAAGAAGCTGTCGCTCAAGCTCAAGGGGGCACGCGGCAACAACCTGCAGAAGGTCGACCTGGAAGTGCCGATCGGCCTGCTGACCTGCGTCACCGGTGTGTCCGGCTCGGGCAAGTCGACGCTGATCAACAACACCCTGTTCCCTCTCGCAGCCACTGCGCTCAATGGTGCCAGCAGCCTGGAAGCGGCAGCGCACACCAGCATGGATGGCCTGCAGCACCTGGACAAGGTGGTCGATATCGACCAGAGCCCGATCGGCCGCACACCGCGCTCGAACCCGGCCACCTATACCGGCATTTTCACGCCGATCCGCGAACTGTTCGCTGGCGTGCCGGAGTCGCGTTCTCGGGGTTATGGCCCTGGGCGCTTCTCGTTCAACGTCAAGGGCGGGCGCTGCGAAGCGTGCCAGGGCGATGGCCTGATCAAGGTGGAAATGCACTTCCTGCCGGATATCTACGTGCCGTGTGATGTGTGCAAGAGCAAGCGCTATAACCGCGAGACGCTGGAGATCAAGTACAAGGGCAAAAATATCCACGAAGTCCTGGAAATGACCATCGAGGACGCACGCGAGTTCTTCGACGCGGTCCCGGCGTTGGCGCGCAAGCTGCAGACACTGATGGACGTGGGCCTTTCGTACATCAAGCTAGGACAGTCGGCTACGACGCTTTCAGGCGGTGAGGCGCAGCGGGTGAAGCTGTCGCGCGAGTTGTCCAAGCGCGACACCGGCAAGACCCTCTACATCCTCGACGAGCCGACCACCGGCCTGCACTTCGCTGACATCCAGCAGTTGCTGGACGTGCTGCATCGCCTGCGCGACCACGGCAACACCGTGGTGGTGATCGAGCACAACCTGGACGTGATCAAGACCGCCGACTGGCTGGTGGACCTGGGGCCGGAAGGTGGCTCCAAGGGCGGCCAGATCATTGCCAGCGGCACGCCCGAGGAACTGGCCAAGATGAAGCAGTCGTATACCGGGCATTACCTCAAGCCCCTGCTGGAACGCGACCGGGCCTGACGAAAAAAGCCCCTGGCATGCAAATGCCAGGGGCTTTTCTCTCTATGCCTGCCCTCTGCAGGGACGTTACATCTGCGATTGCAGGTAATTCTGCAGCCCGATGGACTTGATCAGGCCCTGCTGCTTCTCCAGCCAGTAGGTGTGATCTTCCTCGGTGTCGGCCAGTTGCGCGCGCAGGATATCGCGGCTGATGTAGTCCTTGTGCAACTCGCACAACTCGATGCCTTTGCACAATGCGGCGCGGACCTTGTACTCCAGGCGCAGGTCGGCAGCGATCATGTCAGGCACGGTGGTGCCCACGTCGAGGTCATCCGGGCGCATGCGCGGGGTGCCTTCGAGCATGAGAATGCGGCGAATCAGGGCATCGGCGTGCTGCGCCTCTTCTTCCATCTCGTGGTTGATGCGTTCGTAGAGCTTGGCCAAGCCCCAGTCTTCGTACATGCGCGAGTGGATGAAGTATTGGTCACGTGCCGCCAGTTCGCCCGTCAGCAACGTGTTGAGGTAATCGATTACGTCCGGGTGACCTTGCATCGCCCTGATTCTCCCTGAGTGAAAGCTTGATAAGGAGATAGTGTGAACCATGATTTCTTCAAGGTCACTGAAAAATGCGCAATTTGTGTGAAAAAAGCGGGCAAACCGTAGTGATTTTCATTGAAAAACCGCCCAAATGAGGGCGGTTCTCCTTATCACTTCGACTTAGGCCAGCTTGATGCCCAAGGCGTTTGCAATCCCCTCGCCGTAAGCAGGATCTGCCTTGAAGAAGTGCTGCAACTGACGCTGCACCACATCTTCGCTGACGCCTTGCAGGGTGCCGGCAATGTTGTTTATCAACAGGGCTTGCTGCTCGGCGTTCATCAAGCGGAACAGCGCACCCGCATGGCTGTAGTAGTCATTGTCCTCACGGTGGTCGTAACGATCCGCCGCACCATTGAGGGCCAACGCAGGCTCGGCATGACGAGGCGACTGCTTGGGCGCATCGGCATAGCTGTTCGGCTCGTAGTTCGGAGCGCTGCCGTAGCTGCCCATGGTCATCGCCCCATCGCGCTGGTAGCTGTGCACCGGGCTACGTGGCGCATTCACCGGCAAATGCTGGTGATTGGTACCAATGCGGTAGCGGTGGGCATCAGCGTAGGCGAATACGCGGCCCTGCAGCATGCGATCCGGAGACAGGCCAACACCTGGCACCATGTTGCTCGGCCCGAACGCGGCCTGCTCGACTTCAGCGAAGTAGTTGAGCGGGTTGCGATTGAGTTCCAGCACACCTACCTCGATCAGTGGGTAGTCCTTCTGCGACCAGGTCTTGGTGACGTCAAAGGGGTTCTCGGCGCGATTGGCCGCTTCTTCTTCGCTCATCACCTGGATGCAGACGGTCCAGCGCGGGTAGTCGCCGCGATCGATCGCTTCGAACAGGTCACGTTGGGCGTAGTCTGGATCGGTACCCGCGATACGTGCCGCATCGGCCGGGGCCAGGTTCTTGATACCTTGCTGGGTCTTGAAGTGCCACTTGACCCAGGTCCGCCGGCCATCGGCACTCAGCAGGCTATAGGTATGGCTGCCGAAACCGTGCATGTGGCGGTAGCCGTCCGGAATACCCCGATCAGAGAACAGGATGGTGACCTGGTGCAGCGCCTCGGGCGAATGTGACCAGAAGTCCCACATCATCTGGGCGTTCTTCAGGTTGGTCTGTGGGTGACGCTTCTGGGTGTGGATAAAGTCCGGGAATTTCAGCGGATCGCGAATGAAGAACACGGGGGTGTTGTTGCCGACGATGTCCCAGTTACCTTCTTCGGTGTAGAACTTGACGGCAAAACCACGTGGGTCACGCTCGGTGTCGGCCGAACCACGTTCGCCTCCGACAGTGGAGAAACGCAGGAAGGTTTCGGTCTGCTTGCCGATGCTCTCGAACAGACGAGCGCTGGTGTATTGAGTGATGTCGCGAGTGACGGTGAAGGTGCCGTAAGCGCCCGACCCCTTGGCGTGTACGCGACGTTCAGGGATGTTCTCGCGATTGAAGTGGGCCAGCTTCTCGATCAGATGGAAGTCGTCGAGCAGCAGCGGGCCGCGTGGGCCTGCCGAACGGGAATTCTGGTTATCGGCTACAGGTGCACCGCTGGCGGTAGTGAGAATCTTGCTCATGGGCTCTCCTTATCGGTCTCGAAATGCCGGCTAATCGGCCTGAGAGCAAGTATGGGTGCGCAACATGACAAGATCTAATTTATAGATATGCTTATATCGATAGTTTTTTACAATTTATTAAGACACAAAAAACCGGGCACTAGGCCCGGTTTCTTGTAGCAGACAGAACGTCTTACTCGGCAGCTTCTACAGCACCACCGACTGGACGATCAACCAGCTCGACGTACGCCATAGGCGCGTTGTCGCCAGCGCGGAAACCGCACTTCAGGATACGCAGGTAGCCGCCCTGACGGGTGGCGTAACGCTTGCCCAGATCGTTGAACAGCTTGCCAACAGCGGATTTCGAACGGGTACGGTCGAAAGCCAGACGACGGTTGGCGACGCTATCTTCCTTGGCCAGGGTGATCAGCGGCTCGGCAACGCGGCGCAGTTCCTTGGCTTTCGGCAGGGTGGTTTTGATCAGCTCGTGCTCGATCAGCGACACTGCCATGTTCTGGAACATAGCCTTGCGGTGAGAGCTGGTACGGCTCAGGTGACGTCCACTTTTACGATGACGCATGATTCATTCCTTACCAAACACTACGTTCGGTGATTACGACGATCAGGCAGTCGCCTTGTCGTCTTTCTTAAGACTTGCAGGCGGCCAGTTGTCGAGGCGCATGCCGAGAGACAGACCACGAGAGGCCAGGACGTCCTTGATTTCGGTCAGGGACTTCTTGCCCAGGTTAGGAGTCTTCAACAGCTCTACTTCGGTACGCTGAATCAGGTCGCCGATGTAGTAGATGTTCTCCGCCTTGAGGCAGTTGGCCGAACGTACAGTCAGTTCCAGGTCGTCAACCGGGCGCAGCAGGATCGGATCGATCTCGTCTTCCTGCTCGACCACAACCGGCTCGCTGTCACCTTTGAGGTCGACGAACGCGGCCAGCTGCTGTTGCAGGATGGTCGCGGCCCGACGGATGGCCTCTTCAGGGTCCAGGGTGCCGTTGGTTTCCAGATCGATGACCAGCTTGTCCAGGTTGGTACGCTGCTCAACACGGGCGTTCTCGACTACGTAGGCGATACGACGCACCGGGCTGAACGAAGCGTCCAGCTGAAGACGGCCAATGCTGCGGCTTTCATCTTCGTCAGTCTGACGGGAATCGGCCGGCTCGTAACCGCGACCACGAGCTACGGTGAGCTTCATGTTCAGGGCGCCGTTGGACGCCAGGTTCGCGATTACGTGATCGGGATTGACGATCTCGACATCGTGATCCAGCTGAATATCGGCAGCGGTAACCACCCCCGAACCCTTTTTCGACAAGGTCAGCGTAACTTCGTCACGACCGTGCAGCTTGATCGCCAGGCCTTTGAGGTTCAACAGGATTTCAATGACGTCTTCCTGTACACCTTCGATCGCGGAGTACTCATGGAGTACACCATCGATCTCGGCCTCGACTACTGCACAGCCAGGCATGGAGGACAACAGGATGCGACGCAGCGCGTTGCCCAGGGTATGGCCGAAACCACGCTCGAGAGGCTCGAGCGTGATCTTGGCGCGGGTTGGACTGACTACCTGCACGTCGATGTGACGGGGAGTCAGGAACTCATTTACCGAAATCTGCATGGATGCACCTATTTTCTAGCCCTTACTTGGAGTAGAGCTCGACAATCAGGTTTTCGTTGATGTCGGCGGACAGATCGCTGCGAGCAGGAACGTTCTTGAAAACGCCCGACTTTTTAGCAGAATCAACGTCTACCCACTCAACGCGGCCACGCTGGGCGCACAGTTCAAGGGCTTGAACAATGCGCAGCTGGTTCAGCGACTTCTCACGAACCGCGACCACGTCACCCGGACGAACTTGGTAGGATGGAATGTTTACGGTCTTGCCGTTAACGCTGATCGCTTTGTGCGAAACCAGCTGACGGGATTCGGAACGAGTCGAACCGAAGCCCATACGGTAAACGACGTTGTCCAGGCGGCATTCCAGCAGTTGCAGCAGGTTCTCACCAGTAGCGCCTTTTTTCGAGGCTGCGACTTGGTAGTAACCGCGGAACTGGCGCTCCAGGACACCGTAGATACGGCGGACTTTTTGTTTCTCGCGCAGCTGGGTACCGTAGTCGGACTGACGGCCACGGCGCTGGCCGTGTACACCTGGGGCTGCTTCGATGTTGCACTTCGATTCCAGAGCGCGAACACCGCTCTTCAGGAACAGGTCAGTGCCTTCACGGCGAGACAGTTTGCATTTTGGACCAATGTAACGTGCCATTTATCTGTCTCCTGATTACACGCGACGCTTCTTCGGCGGACGGCACCCGTTATGCGGGATTGGCGTCACGTCGGTGATGCTGGCGATCTTGTAGCCGCAGCTGTTCAGTGCACGAACGGCGGACTCACGACCTGGACCTGGACCCTTGACGTTCACGTCGAGGTTCTTCAGACCGTATTCCAGCGCAGCTTGACCAGCGCGCTCAGCAGCGATCTGAGCTGCGAACGGGGTGGATTTGCGCGAACCACGGAAACCCGAACCACCGGAAGTCGCCCAGGACAAAGCGTTGCCCTGACGGTCGGTGATGGTCACGATGGTGTTGTTGAAAGACGCATGGATGTGGGCGATGCCATCAACCACTGTCTTTTTGACTTTTTTACGAGGACGAGCAGCAGGTTTTGCCATGTCTATATTCCTGGGCGATTACTTGCGGATCGGCTTACGCGGGCCCTTACGGGTGCGTGCGTTGGTCTTGGTGCGCTGACCGCGAACCGGCAGACCTTTACGATGACGCAGGCCGCGGTAGCAACCCAGGTCCATCAAGCGCTTGATCTTCATGTTGATGTCACGGCGCAGGTCACCTTCGGTGGTGAACTTCGCGACTTCGCCACGCAGGGTTTCGATTTGCTCGTCGCTCAGATCCTTGATCTTAGCGGCTGGATTTACACCAGCGTCTGCACAGATTTTCTGTGCAGTTGTGCGACCGACACCATAGATGTAGGTCAGCGAGATAACAGCATGCTTGTTATCTGGAATGTTGACGCCTGCAATACGGGCCATTCAGTGGGACTCCAATTGACAGCTACCTACGCCCCGGAAGCCAAGAAATAGGGCGCGAGATAATATCGCTGTAGAAACGAATAATCAACCCAGCAGCACACTAGCTGCTGGGTTTGAAGCGCAGATCACACTCAGCCTTGGCGCTGCTTGTGACGCGGTTCCGCGCTGCAGATCACGCGCACGATACCTTCGCGACGAATGATCTTGCAGTTGCGGCACAGCTTTTTCACCGATGCACGAACTTTCATTACCGACTCCTCGAACCTTAGGGGTCTATCAGCGCAGCAGACCGCTGCCACCGTAGCCTTTCAGGTTGGCTTTCTTCATCAGGGATTCGTACTGGTGCGAAACGAGGTGCGATTGTACTTGGGACATGAAGTCCATCACAACCACTACCACAATCAGCAACGAGGTCCCGCCAAGGTAGAACGGCACGTTTGCTGCCACCACCAGGAACTGGGGCAGAAGGCAGACGGCCATCATGTAAAGAGCACCGAACATGGTCAAACGAGTCAGAACGCCATCAATGTAGCGCGCCGACTGCTCACCAGGACGGATACCCGGAATAAAGGCACCGGACTTCTTCAGGTTTTCCGCTACGTCTTTCGGGTTGAACATCAACGCTGTGTAGAAGAAGCAGAAGAAGATGATCCCTGCACTAAACAGCAGAATGTTCAACGGCTGACCAGGAGCGATCGACTGCGAGATGTCCTGCAGCCAGCCCATACCCTCGGACTGACCGAACCAGGCACCCAGCGAAGCCGGGAACAGCAAGATGCTGCTCGCGAAAATGGCAGGAATGACGCCCGCCATGTTCACTTTCAGCGGCAAGTGGCTGGTCTGCGCAGCGAAGACCTTGCGGCCCTGCTGACGCTTGGCGTAGTGAACGGCGATACGACGCTGACCACGCTCAATGAACACCACGAAACCGATAATCGCTACTGCAAGCAAACCGATAGCGACCAGGGCGAAGATGTTGATATCGCCTGTACGCGCAGACTCGAAAGACTGCCCGATTGCTCTCGGAAGACCGGCAACGATACCTGCGAAGATCAACATCGAGATACCGTTGCCCACACCGCGCTCGGTGATCTGCTCGCCGAGCCACATCATGAACATTGCGCCAGCCACGAAGGTGGAGACGGCAACGACATGGAAGCCCAGGCCAGCAGAAAACGCCACGCCCTGGTTGGCCAGGCCAATGGACATGCCAATGGCTTGAACCAGCGCCAGGATAACGGTGCCGTAGCGGGTGTACTGGCTGATCTTGCGACGGCCAGCTTCACCTTCCTTCTTCAACTGCTCCAGCTGAGGGCTGACTGCGGTCATGAGCTGCATGATGATCGATGCCGAGATGTACGGCATGATCCCCAGTGCAAAGATGCTCATGCGCTCCAGCGCACCACCGGAAAACATGTTGAACAAGCTAAGAATGGTCCCCTCATTCTGTCGAAACAGATCCGCCAGACGGTCTGGATTGATGCCAGGCACCGGGATATGTGCGCCGATCCGATAGACGATGATCGCCATGAACAGAAAGCGCAGACGAGCCCAGAGTTCCGACATCCCGCCCTTACCGAGCGAAGAGAGAGCACCTTGCTTAGCCATTTATTCCTCGAACTTGCCGCCAGCTGCTTCGATAGCCGCACGCGCACCTTTGGTGACGGCGATGCCCTTGATAGTGACTGCGCGAGTGACTTCGCCGGACAGCATGATTTTCACACGCTGTACATGCTGGCCAATCACGTTGGCGTCTTTCAGGGACTGTACGGAGATCACGTCGCCTTCCACCTTGGCCAGCTCGGACAGACGCACTTCGGCGCGATCCATGGCTTTCAGGGAAACGAAGCCGAACTTCGGCAGACGACGGTGCAGCGGCTGTTGACCGCCTTCGAAGCCCGGAGCGATGGTGCCACCGGAACGGGAGGTCTGACCTTTGTGACCACGGCCACCAGTCTTGCCCAAACCGCTACCGATACCACGACCCGGACGATGCTTCTCGCGACGGGAACCCGGCGCTGGACTCAGATCATTGAGTTTCATCGATTAACCCTCGACGCGCAGCATGTAGTAAGCCTTGTTGATCATCCCGCGATTCTCGGGAGTATCCTGGACTTCTACAGTGTGACCGATGCGACGCAGACCCAGGCCTTTAACGCACAGGATGTGGTTAGGCAGGCGGCCGGCGGTGCTCTTGATCAGCGTTACTTTTACGGTTGCCATGATCAGAAGATCTCCTCAACGCTCTTGCCGCGCTTGGCAGCAATGGATTCAGGAGATTGCATGGCTTTCAGACCCTTGAAGGTGGCGTAAACCACGTTCACTGGGTTGGTCGAACCGTAGCACTTGGCCAGAACGTTCTGGACACCAGCAACTTCCAGGACAGCACGCATTGCGCCGCCGGCGATGATACCGGTACCTTCCGAAGCAGGCTGCATGTAAACCTTCGAGGCGCCGTGGGCAGCCTTGGTGGCGTACTGCAGGGTAGTGCCCTTCAGGTCAACCTGGATCATATTGCGACGGGCAGCTTCCATGGCTTTCTGGATCGCGGCAGGTACTTCGCGCGATTTGCCACGGCCGAAGCCGACGCGACCTTTGCCATCACCTACCACGGTCAGCGCGGTGAAGGTGAAGATACGGCCGCCTTTAACGGTTTTAGCAACGCGGTTAACTTGAACCAGCTTCTCGATGTAGCCTTCGTCGCGCTTTTGATCGTTATTTGCCATAACTTAGAACTCCAGTCCGCCTTCACGAGCAGCATCGGCCAGCGCCTTGACGCGACCATGGTACTTGAAGCCGGAACGGTCAAAGGCAACTTGAGATACACCGGCGGCTTTCGCACGCTCAGCTACCAGCTTGCCAACCTTAGTGGCCGCGTCGATGTTGCCGGTGGCGCCATCACGCAGTTCTTTGTCCAAGGTCGAGGCGCTTGCCAGAACCTTGCTGCCGTCGGCCGAAATGACCTGGGCATAGATGTGCTGCGAGGAGCGGAACACGCACAGACGCACGGCTTCGAGCTCGTGCATTTTCAGGCGTGCTTTGCGAGCGCGACGCAGTCGAATAACTTTTTTGTCGGTCATTTGCTAGGCCCTACTTCTTCTTGGCTTCTTTACGACGGACTACTTCGTCCGCGTAACGCACACCCTTGCCTTTGTAAGGCTCTGGCGGACGGAAGTCGCGGATTTCAGCGGCCACCTGACCCACCAGCTGCTTGTCGATACCCTTGATCAGGATGTCGGTCTGGCTTGGGGTTTCAGCGGTGATACCGGCTGGCAGTTCGTAGTCCACTGGATGCGAGAAGCCCAGAGCCAGGTTCAGGATGGTGCCCTTGGCCTGTGCCTTGTAACCAACACCGACCAGCTGGAGCTTGCGCTCGAAGCCTTGGCTTACGCCCTGGACCATGTTGTTCACCAGAGCACGGGTGGTACCGGCCATGGCACGAGCTTGCTGGTCACCGTTGCGAGCGACGAAGCGCAGCTCGCCGGACTCTTCGGTAACTTCAACAGACGAGTGAACGTTCAGTTCGAGAGTGCCCTTGGCACCCTTCACCGAAAGCTGCTGGCCGGCGAATTTGACTTCGACACCGGATGGCAGCTTAACGGGGTTCTTAGCGACGCGAGACATGCCTATCTCCCCTTAGAACACTGTGCACAGAACTTCGCCACCGACACCGGCAGCGCGCGCAGCGCGATCAGTCATCACACCTTTGTTGGTGGAGACGATAGACACGCCCAGACCGCCACGTACTTTCGGCAGGTCGGAGACGGACTTGTACTGGCGCAGGCCTGGACGGCTGGAGCGCTTCAGTTCCTCGATGACCGGACGGCCTTCGAAGTACTTCAGTTCGATCGACAGGGAAGGCTTGGCTTCGCCACTGACCTGGTAGCCAGCGATGTAACCTTCGTCCTTCAGAACTTTGGCAACCGCGACCTTCAGAGTGGAGGAAGGCATGCTTACGACGGACTTTTCAGCCATCTGGGCATTACGGATGCGAGTTAGCATGTCCGCTAACGGGTCCTGCATACTCATGGGCTAGATGCTCCTGATACAAGAATTATTAGCCTTGCGGCTATCACAACCACCTGACCGCCCCGGGCAAAAAACCCAGGCTCAGGTGAGCCGGTCATTCTAGACACAAGACAGAAACGAAACAAGCCCCACGAGGGGGCTTGTTTGTTGGCGATGTCACCGGCGGTCGGAAGATTGCTCCCCTTACGCCGGGATCACACCTGCAGCGATTACCAGGAGGCCTTGACCAGACCTGGTACGTCACCACGCATTGCAGCTTGACGCAGCATGTTACGGCCCAGGCCGAACTTACGGTAAACACCGTGAGGACGACCGGTCAGGCGGCAACGGTTGCGCAGACGCGAGGCGCTGGCATCACGAGGCTGCTTCTGCAGAGCGACAACGGCAGCGAAACGCTCTTCTGGAGAGGCGTTCAGGTTGACGATGGTCGCTTTCAGCTCGGCACGCTTTTTGGCGTACTTGGCTACCGTGAGCTGACGCTTCAGCTCGCGGTTTTTCATGCTCTTCTTGGCCATTTTCCTACTCCAATCAGTTGCGGAACGGGAACTTGAATGCACGCAGCAGAGCGCGGCCTTCGTCGTCCGAACGAGCAGTGGTGGTCAGGGTGATGTCCAAACCGCGCAGAGCATCGATCTTGTCGTAGTCGATTTCCGGGAAGATGATCTGCTCTTTCACGCCCATGCTGTAGTTGCCACGACCATCGAAGGACTTGGCATTCAGGCCGCGGAAGTCGCGAACCCGAGGCAGGGAGATCGCCAGCAGGCGGTCCAGGAATTCGTACATCTTGTCGCTACGCAGGGTCACCTTGACGCCGATCGGCCAGCCTTCACGGACTTTGAAGCCCGCGATGGATTTACGAGCGAAAGTCACGACCGGCTTTTGACCGGTGATCTTTTCCAGGTCGGCAACTGCGTGCTCGATGACTTTCTTGTCGCCGATCGCTTCGCCCAGACCCATGTTCAGGGTGATCTTGGTAACGCGCGGAACTTCCATCACGTTCGACAGCTTAAGTTCTTCCTTAAGCTTGGGAGCGATTTCGTTCCGGTAAATCTCTTTCAGTCGTGCCATGGTCTTCTACCTAGCAGTGTTCAAGCATCAACCGCTTTTTGGGTCGACTTGAAGACACGAATTTTCTTACCGTCTTCTACTTTGAAACCAACGCGGTCAGCCTTGTTGGTTTCGCCATTGAAGATGGCAACGTTGGAAGCGTGCAGAGGCGCTTCTTTCTCGACGATACCGCCCTGAACGCCTGCCATCGGGTTCGGCTTGGTATGACGCTTGACCAGGTTGACACCACCGATGACCAGACGGTCATCAGCGAGAACCTTCAGCACCTTACCGCGCTTACCCTTGTCTTTGCCGGCGATCACGATGATCTCGTCGTCACGACGAATCTTTTGCATGTCGGATCTCCTTACAGCACTTCAGGGGCGAGCGAGACGATCTTCATGAACTTCTCGTTACGAAGCTCACGGGTCACTGGCCCGAAGATGCGGGTACCGATCGGCTCTTGCTTGTTGTTCAGCAGAACAGCAGCGTTGCCGTCGAAACGAATGATGGAACCGTCAGCGCGACGTACACCGTGACGGGTACGGACGACAACAGCGGTCATCACCTGGCCTTTCTTGACCTTACCGCGAGGAATCGCTTCCTTGACGGTAACTTTGATGATGTCACCGATGCCGGCGTAACGGCGGTGCGAACCGCCGAGAACCTTGATGCACATGACGCGACGAGCGCCGCTGTTATCGGCCACATCGAGCATGGATTGAGTCTGAATCATAAAATTTCTCCGACCCCTAGCCCTTAGACTTCAACAGCGCGTTCGAGGACTTCAACCAGTGCCCAGGACTTGGTCTTGGCCAGCGGACGAGTTTCGGTGATCGAAACCTTGTCGCCGATCTTGCACTGGTTGGTTTCGTCGTGCGCGTGCAGCTTAGTCGAACGCTTAACGTATTTACCGTAGATCGGGTGCTTAACGCGACGCTCGATCAGAACGGTGATGGTCTTGTCCATTTTGTCGCTGACGACACGGCCAGTCAGCGTACGGACGGTTTTTTCAGCTTCAGCCATGATCACTTACCTGCCTGCTGGTTGAGCACAGTTTTCACGCGAGCGATGTCACGCTTAACTTGCGAGAGCAGGTGCGACTGCCCCAACTGGCCAGTTGCTTTCTGCATACGCAGATTGAACTGGTCGCGCAGCAAGCCGAGCAGTTGCTCATTCAGTTGCTGTGCCGATTTTTCACGAAGTTCATTCGCTTTCATCACATCACCGTCCGCTTAACAAAGGAGGTGGCGAGAGGCAGCTTTGCAGCAGCCAGGGCGAAAGCTTCGCGCGCCAGCTCTTCAGAAACACCCTCGATCTCGTACAGGACTTTGCCTGGCTGGATCTGGGCAACCCAGTACTCCACGGAACCCTTACCTTTACCCATACGAACCTCGAGAGGCTTCTTGGTAACCGGCTTGTCCGGGAATACACGGATCCAGATCTTGCCGCCACGTTTTACGTGACGGGTCAGCGCACGACGCGCCGACTCGATCTGGCGGGCGGTGAGACGACCGCGAGCGACAGCTTTCAGAGCGAACTCGCCGAAGCTGACCTTGCTACCGCGCAGTGCCAGACCACGGTTGTGGCCGGTCATCTGCTTGCGGAATTTTGTACGCTTTGGTTGCAACATTTGGCGTACCCCTTACTTAGCAGCTTTTTTACGAGGCGCTGGTGCTTGCGGCTTCAGCTCTTCCTGGCGACCACCAATTACTTCGCCTTTGAAGATCCAAACCTTCACACCGATCACACCATAGGTGGTGTGAGCTTCGTAGGTGTTGTAGTCGATATCGGCACGCAGGGTGTGCAGAGGCACACGACCTTCGCGATACCACTCAGTACGGGCGATCTCGGCACCGCCGAGACGACCGCTCACCTGGATCTTGATGCCTTTGGCACCAATACGCATGGCGTTTTGTACGGCGCGCTTCATGGCGCGACGGAACATAACGCGGCGCTCCAGCTGCTGGGCAACGCTTTGCGCAACCAGCATGGCGTCGAGTTCCGGCTTGCGGATCTCTTCGATGTTGATGTGCACAGGCACACCCATCTGCTTGGTCAGGTCCTGACGCAGCTTCTCTACATCCTCACCCTTCTTGCCGATAACGATACCGGGACGAGCGGTGTGAATGGTGATGCGTGCAGTTTGAGCCGGACGATGAATATCGATACGGCTTACGGACGCGCTTTTTAGTTTGTCTTGGAGGTACTCACGCGTTTTCAGATCCTTCAACAGGTAATCTGCGTAAGTAGCACCGTCTGCGTACCAGACGGAGGTGTGCTCCTTGACGATTCCCAGGCGAATGCCAGTGGGATGTACTTTCTGACCCATCTGATCGACTCCGTTACTTGTCCGCAACCTTGACAGTGATATGGCAAGACCGCTTGACGATGCGATCAGCGCGGCCTTTGGCACGCGGCATGATGCGCTTCAGCGAACGCCCTTCGTTGACGAAAACGGTGCTGACCTTCAGGTCATCAACGTCTGCGCCTTCGTTGTGTTCGGCGTTGGCAACGGCCGACTCGAGGACTTTCTTCATGATTTCAGCGGCTTTTTTGCTGCTGAAGGCCAACAGGTTGAGCGCTTCGCCCACCTTCTTCCCGCGGATCTGGTCGGCGACCAAGCGGGCTTTCTGGGCGGAGATTCGAGCGCCCGACAACTTAGCGGCTACTTCCATTTCCTTACCCCTTAACGCTTGGCTTTCTTGTCAGCCACGTGCCCGCGATAGGTGCGGGTACCGGCGAACTCGCCCAGTTTGTGGCCGACCATGTCTTCGTTCACGAGAACTGGGACGTGTTGGCGACCGTTGTGTACCGCGATGGTCAGACCGACCATTTGTGGCAGGATCATCGAACGGCGCGACCAGGTTTTCACTGGCTTGCGATCGTTCTTCTCCACCGCCACTTCGATCTTCTTCAGCAGGTGAAGATCGATAAAAGGACCTTTTTTCAGAGAACGTGGCACTGTCGTATCCCTCTAGTTACTTGCGACGACGGACGATCATGTTGTCGGTACGCTTATTACCACGGGTTTTCGCACCCTTGGTTGGGAAGCCCCATGGCGATACCGGATGACGACCACCGGAGGTACGACCTTCACCACCACCATGTGGGTGGTCAACCGGGTTCATGGCAACACCACGAACGGTTGGGCGAACGCCGCGCCAGCGTTTGGCACCAGCTTTACCCAGCGAACGCAGGCTGTGCTCGGAGTTCGAGACTTCACCCAGGGTCGCACGGCATTCAGCCAGTACTTTGCGCATCTCACCGGAGCGCAGACGCAGAGTCACGTAGGCACCTTCACGAGCGATCAGCTGAGCCGAAGCACCAGCGGAACGAGCGATCTGTGCACCTTTACCCGGCTTCAGTTCGATGCCGTGAATGGTGCTACCTACCGGGATGTTGCGCAGTTGCAGGGAGTTACCGGCCTTGATTGGGGCCAGGGCACCTGCGATCAGCTGGTCGCCAGCGCTCACGCCTTTAGGGGCGATGATGTAGCGACGCTCGCCGTCTGCGTAGCACAGCAGGGCGATGTGAGCAGTACGGTTTGGATCGTATTCCACGCGCTCGACAGTGGCTGGAATGCCATCTTTGTCGTTGCGACGGAAGTCGACCAGACGGTAATGCTGCTTGTGACCACCACCAACGTGACGAGTGGTAATGCGGCCATTGTTGTTACGACCACCAGACTTCGATTTCTTCTCGAGCAGCGGTGCGTGAGGAGCGCCTTTGTGCAGCTCCTTGTTGACCACCTTGACCACGAAACGGCGGCCAGGGGAAGTCGGTTTGCATTTAACGATTGCCATGATGCACCCCTTCCTTACTCAGCACTGCTGCTGAAATCGAGATCTTGGCCTGGCTGAAGGGAGACGATCGCCTTCTTCCAGTCATTACGCTTGCCCAGACCACGTGCGGTACGCTTGGTTTTACCCAGGACGTTGACAGTCGACACGTTTTCAACTTTTACGTTGAACAGGCCTTCGACAGCTTTCTTGATTTCCAGCTTGGTTGCATCGGTAGCAACCTTGAATACGAACTGGCCTTTTTTCTCAGCCAGAACGGTAGCCTTCTCGGAAACGTGCGGGCCAAGGAGGACTTTGAATACGCGTTCCTGGTTCATCCCAGCAGCTCCTCGAATTTCTTCACGGCGGAGACAGTGATCAACACTTTCTCGTAGGCGATCAGGCTGACCGGGTCGGAACCCTGGACGTCACGTACGTCGACGTGCGGCAGGTTACGAGCAGCCAGGTACAGATTCTGATCAACTGCGTCCGAAACGATCAGTACGTCGTTCAGGCCCATGCCGTTCAGCTTGTTCAGCAGGTCTTTGGTTTTCGGCGCTTCGACAGCGAAGTCCTGAACCACGACCAGACGATCGCTACGCACCAGCTCGGAGAGGATGGAGCGCAGTGCAGCGCGGTACATCTTCTTGTTGAGCTTCTGCGAGTGATCCTGAGGGCGAGCTGCGAAGGTGACACCACCGCCACGCCAGATCGGACCGCGAGTGGTACCGGCACGAGCACGGCCAGTACCCTTCTGACGCCATGGGCGCTTACCGCCACCGGCTACGTCAGAGCGGGTCTTCTGCTGCTTGGTGCCCTGACGGCCGCCGGCCATGTAGGCCACGACTGCTTGGTGTACCAGCGTCTCGTTGAATTCGCCACCGAAAGTCAGTTCGGAAACTTCGATCGCCTGAGCGTCATTTACATTGAGTTGCATGTCAGTTTCCCCTTAACCGCGAGCCTTGACAGCCGGACGCACAACCACGTCGCCGCCAGTAGCGCCTGGAACGGCACCCTTGATCAGCAGCAGGTTGCGTTCAGCGTCTACGCGTACTACTTCCAGGGACTGTACAGTCACGCGCTCAGCGCCCATGTGACCGGACATCTTCTTGCCCTTGAATACACGACCAGGAGTCTGGCACTGGCCGATGGAGCCAGGGACACGGTGCGATACGGAGTTACCGTGGGTGTTGTCCTGACCACGGAAGTTCCAACGCTTGATGGTACCGGCGAAGCCTTTACCTTTGGACTGACCGGTTACGTCTACCAGCTGGCCTGCAGTGAAGAGTTCAGCTTTGATCAGATCGCCAGCCTGGAAATCGCCTTCTTCAAGACGGAACTCCCAGACACCGCGACCAGCGGCAACGTTAGCCTTGGCGAAGTGACCTGCCTGAGCGGCAGTCACGCGCGAAGCACGACGCTCGCCGACAGTGACTTGCACTGCACGGTAGCCATCGGTTTCTTCAGTTTTGAACTGGGTGACACGATTCGGCTCGATCTCGATGACCGTGACCGGAATGGAGACACCTTCTTCGGTGAAAATGCGGGTCATACCGCACTTGCGACCGACTACACCAATAGTCATGTTGTAAACCTCATGAGTGTACGGGGCTTTCACCCGCTATGGCCGCCCATTTCAGAGCGTTACACGACTCAGACCGAAGTCTTAGCCGAGGCTGATCTGCACTTCCACACCTGCCGCGAGATCAAGCTTCATCAGCGCATCAACGGTTTTATCCGTTGGCTGGACGATGTCCAGAACGCGCTTATGAGTGCGAATCTCGTACTGGTCACGCGCGTCTTTGTTGACGTGCGGGGAGACCAGAACGGTGAAACGCTCTTTGCGGGTAGGCAGTGGAATTGGACCACGCACTTGTGCACCAGTACGTTTCGCGGTTTCCACGATTTCCTGGGTGGATTGGTCGATCAGGCGATGGTCGAAAGCCTTCAACCTGATACGGATTTGCTGATTTTGCATTGGATTTCAGACTCCAGGCTGTTCCCAACGGACGCACTACGCCCGCTAAAAGGAGGCGTGATTCTATAGACGCCCCTATTTAGTGTCAACCCAATAAAAAAAACCCCCGCTAAGCGGGGGTTTTTTCAATCGGTCGAGTGATTACTCGATGATTTTGGCTACGACGCCGGCGCCGACGGTACGACCGCCTTCACGGATGGCGAAGCGCAGACCGTCTTCCATTGCGATGGTCTTGATCAGGGTGACAGTCATCTGAATGTTGTCACCTGGCATTACCATTTCAACGCCTTCCGGCAGTTCGCAGTTACCGGTCACGTCAGTGGTACGGAAGTAGAACTGAGGACGGTAGCCTTTGAAGAACGGAGTGTGACGACCGCCTTCTTCCTTCGACAGAACGTAGACTTCTGCGGTGAACTTGGTGTGCGGCTTGACCGAACCTGGCTTGACCAGAACCTGGCCACGCTCAACGTCGTCACGCTTGGTACCACGCAGCAGAACGCCGCAGTTCTCGCCAGCACGACCTTCGTCCAGCAGCTTGCGGAACATCTCAACACCGGTGCAGGTGGTGGTGGTGGTGTCACGCAGACCAACGATTTCCAGCGGATCCTGAACGCGGACGATGCCACGCTCGATACGGCCGGTAACAACGGTACCACGACCCGAGATCGAGAATACGTCTTCGATCGGCATCAGGAACGGCTGGTCGACGGCACGAACTGGCTCAGGGATGTAGGCATCCAGAGTTTCTACCAGCTTCTTGACAGCGGTAGTGCCCATTTCGTTGTCGTCTTTGCCTTCCAGCGCCATACGAGCCGAACCGATGATGATCGGAGTGTCGTCGCCTGGGAAGTCGTAGGTGGACAGCAGGTCGCGAACTTCCATCTCGACCAGTTCCAGCAGCTCAGCGTCGTCTACCAGGTCAGCCTTGTTCAGGAAGACCACGATGTACGGAACGCCTACCTGACGGGACAGCAGGATGTGCTCACGGGTTTGTGGCATCGGACCATCGGCAGCCGAGCAAACCAGGATCGCGCCGTCCATCTGGGCAGCACCGGTGATCATGTTCTTCACGTAGTCAGCGTGACCTGGGCAGTCAACGTGAGCGTAGTGACGAATGTTCGAGTTGTACTCGACGTGAGCGGTGTTGATGGTGATACCGCGCGCTTTTTCTTCCGGAGCCGAGTCGATCTTGTCGAACTCAACGACTGCCGAACCGAAAACTTCGGAGCAGACGCGAGTCAGAGCTGCGGTCAGAGTGGTCTTACCGTGGTCAACGTGGCCGATAGTGCCGACGTTAACGTGGGGAAGGGAACGATCAAATTTTTCTTTAGCCACGACAGTGAACCTCTTGCCTAAAGGGGATTAGCCTTGTTTTTTAACGAGTGCTTCGACGATGTTCGACGGAGCTTCGGCGTATTTGGAGAATTCCATGGAGTAGCTTGCGCGACCCTGAGACATGGAACGAACGTCGGTCGCGTAACCGAACATCTCTCCGAGCGGTACCTCAGCAGTGATTACCTTGCCGGACACCGAGTCTTCATTACCCTGGATCATCCCGCGACGACGGCTCAGGTCACCCATCACGTCACCCAGGTAGTCTTCCGGGGTTACAACTTCGACCTTCATGATCGGCTCAAGCACCACGCCACCGCCCTTCTGGGCCAGCTGCTTGGTCGCCATCGAAGCGGCGATTTTGAACGCCATTTCGTTGGAGTCGACGTCGTGGTACGAACCGTCGAATACCGTAGCCTTCAGGCCGAGCAGCGGATAGCCGGCAACAACGCCGTTTTTCATCTGCTCTTCGATACCCTTCTGGATCGGGGCGATGAATTCCTTAGGAATCACACCACCAACGACTTCGTTGGTGAACACCAGACCTTCGGTGATGTTGCCTTTCTCGTCCACGTCCGGCTCCGAGAAACGGATCCAGCAGTGACCGAACTGACCACGACCACCCGACTGACGAACGAACTTGCCTTCGATCTCGACGTTGGACTTGGTGATCTTCTCGCGGTACGAAACCTGCGGCTTGCCGACGTTGCACTCGACGTTGAACTCGCGCTTCATGCGGTCAACGAGGATGTCCAGGTGCAGCTCACCCATACCGGAGATGATGGTCTGGCCGGTTTCTTCGTCGGTCTTGACGCGGAACGACGGGTCTTCCTGGGCCAGCTTGCCCAGAGCGATACCCATCTTCTCCTGGTCAGCCTTGGTTTTCGGCTCTACGGAGAGCGAAATTACCGGCTCAGGGAAGTCCATACGCTCGAGGATGATCGGCTTGTCGGCGTTGCACAGGGTGTCACCGGTGGTGACGTCCTTCATGCCGATCAGAGCAGCGATGTCGCCAGCGCGTACTTCTTTGATCTCTTCACGCTGGTTGGCGTGCATCTGCACCATACGACCAACGCGCTCTTTCTTGCCTTTGACCGAGTTGATGACGGAGTCACCGGAGGTCAGGAAGCCCGAGTAGACGCGGACGAAGGTCAGAGTACCCACGAACGGGTCGGTGGCAATCTTGAACGCCAGGGCCGAGAACGGCTCGTTGTCGTCAGCAGGACGCTCGTCGTACTGCTCCGGAGTGACTTCATCCTTCGGCACGTCGATCAGATCAGGGTGGATACCCTTGATCGCAGGGATCTCGGTTGGCGCAGGCAGGAAGTCAATGACGGCGTCGAGAACCAGGGGAACGCCCTTGTTCTTGAACGAGGAACCGCAGACAGCAGGAACGATCTCGCTCGCCAGGGTACGGGCGCGCAGACCAGCCTTGATGTCTTCGACGGACAGGTCACCTTCTTCGAGGTACTTGTTCATCAGCTCTTCGTTGGCCTCGGCAGCAGCCTCGACCATGTTGCTGCGCCATTCGTTGGCCAGGTCCACCAGCTCGGCAGGAATCTCTTCCTCGCGATAGGTGGTGCCCTTGTCGTCATCGTTCCAGTAGATGGCCTTCATCTTGATCAGGTCAACCTGACCCTGGAAGTCATCTTCAGCACCGATGGCCAGCTGGACCGGAACCGGGGTGTGACCCAGGCGGTTCTTGATCTGACCGACAACGCGCAGGAAGTTGGCACCGGCACGGTCCATCTTGTTCACGTAGACAACACGTGGAACGCCGTACTTGTTGGCCTGACGCCATACGGTTTCGGACTGAGGCTCAACGCCGGAAGTACCGCAGAACACGACGACCGCGCCGTCGAGTACACGCAGCGAACGCTCTACTTCAATGGTGAAGTCAACGTGGCCGGGGGTATCGATGACGTTTACGCGGTAGTTGTCGTACTGACCACGGGAGCCTTTCCAGAAGGTGGTAACGGCAGCGGAGGTAATGGTGATACCGCGCTCCTGCTCCTGCACCATCCAGTCGGTGGTCGCGGCGCCATCATGCACCTCGCCCATCTTGTGGCTCAGACCTGTGTAGAACAGGATCCGCTCGGTAGTGGTGGTCTTGCCCGCGTCAACGTGGGCACAGATACCAATGTTACGGTAGCGGTTAATTGCTGTAGTACGAGCCATAAAGCCCTCGCAAAATGATTGATGCTTGAATTAGAAGCGGTAGTGCGAGAACGCTTTGTTGGCTTCGGCCATACGGTGCACGTCTTCACGCTTCTTGACTGCAGCACCCTTGCCTTCGGCAGCATCCAGCAGCTCGCCGGCCAGGCGCAGGGCCATCGACTTCTCGCCGCGCTTGCGGGCGTAGTCTACGAGCCAGCGCATTGCCAGAGCGTTACGACGGGATGGACGAACTTCAACCGGAACCTGGTAAGTGGCACCGCCGACACGACGGGACTTTACTTCGACCAGCGGAGCGATGGCGTCGAGAGCTTTCTCGAAGATTTCCAGGGGGTCGCTGTTCTTGCGTGCTTTGACAGTATCCAGGGCACCGTAAACGATGCGCTCGGCTACGGCCTTCTTGCCGCTTTCCATCACGTGGTTCATGAACTTGGCGAGGATCTGAGATCCGTATTTCGGATCGTCAAGGATCTCACGTTTTGCTGCTACACGACGTCTTGGCATGATAAGCCCTCAAACGGTCTTCAGGTTAGCCCGGGACGCGGGTCTTCGACCCCTGCCCGACCTTACTCTTATCGACTCAAATAAATGGATGTCTGCAAACGACCGATTACTTCGGACGCTTGGTACCGTACTTCGAACGGCCCTGGTTACGGCCTTTGACGCCCGAAGTATCCAGAGAGCCGCGAACGGTGTGGTAACGAACACCTGGCAAGTCTTTTACACGGCCGCCACGGATCAGGACGACGCTGTGCTCTTGCAGGTTGTGGCCTTCACCGCCGATGTACGAGGAAACCTCGAAACCGTTGGTCAGACGCACACGGCATACTTTACGCAGTGCCGAGTTAGGTTTTTTCGGCGTGGTGGTGTACACACGGGTGCACACGCCACGACGCTGCGGGCAGTTCTGCAGCGCAGGAACGTCGGACTTCTCGACCGAACGCTTGCGCGGCTGACGTACCAGCTGGTTGATAGTTGCCATCTACTAGCTCCACTGATTGTCTTGCGACTCTATTGTCTTGCAAGAAAGCCAAAAATTGGCGAGACGGAGCCTCACCAAATTTAAGGGTACAAAAGTCTAAAGAGGATCTTGCACCCAGTCAAGACAAGGCCCCGACCCTTCCTGCCCGATCATCGGCAACAAATCATGTCACCGAGACTCGGGAGGAAGGGGCCGGGGCCCCGCCTCTTCTTAGTTACCGCTGGAGTTCAGCGCTTCGGTCAGTGCGGCTTCCACCTCACTGGCGCTCACACGCAGCGGCTTGTCGGCATCACGGCGACGCTTGCGCTCGCTGTGGTACGCCAGACCGGTACCGGCCGGGATCAGACGACCCACGACCACGTTCTCTTTCAGGCCGCGCAGGTAGTCGCGCTTGCCGGTTACCGCCGCTTCGGTCAGTACGCGGGTGGTTTCCTGGAAGGAAGCCGCGGAGATGAACGACTCGGTCGACAACGACGCCTTGGTGATACCCAGCAGGACACGGGTGAACTTGGAGATGAACTTGTCTTCGCCAGCCAGACGCTCGTTCTCTACCAGTACCTGGGTCAGCTCCATCTGGTCGCCCTTGATGAAGCTGGAATCGCCCGACTCGCTGATCTCGACCTTGCGCAGCATCTGGCGCAGGATGGTCTCGATGTGCTTGTCGTTGATCTTCACGCCCTGCAGACGGTAAACGTCCTGGATCTCGTTGACGATGTATTTCGCCAGCGCGCTGACACCCAGCAGACGCAGGATGTCGTGCGGATCACTTGGACCGTCGGAGATGACTTCGCCGCGGTTTACCTGTTCGCCTTCGAAGACGTTCAGGTGGCGCCACTTCGGAATCAGCTCTTCGTACGGATCGCTGCCGTCGGTCGGCGTGATGACCAGGCGACGCTTGCCCTTGGTCTCTTTACCGAACGCGATGGTACCGCTGACTTCAGCCAGGATCGACGCTTCCTTCGGACGACGCGCTTCGAACAGGTCGGCAACGCGCGGCAGACCACCGGTGATGTCACGGGTCTTCGACGTTTCTTGCGGGATACGCGCGATAACGTCACCGACGCCGATCTGGGCACCGTCAGCCACACCGACGAGGGCGTTGGCTGGCAGGAAGTACTGAGCCGGTACGTCGGTACCCGGCAGGTACAGATCCTTGCCGTTGGCGTCGACCATCTTGATGGCCGGACGGATTTCCTTGCCAGCAGCAGGGCGATCCTTGACGTCCAGGACTTCAATGTTGGTCAGGCCGGTCAGTTCGTCGGTCTGGCGCTTGATCGTGATGTTTTCTTCCATGCCCACGAAGGTCACGGTACCTTTCAGCTCGGTAACGATCGGGTGGGTGTGCGGGTCCCACTTGGCGACGATGGCGCCAGCTTCGACCTTCTCACCTTCCTTGACCGAGATCACGGCACCGTAAGGCAGCTTGTAGCGCTCACGCTCACGACCGAACTCGTCGGCAATGGCCAGCTCGCCGGAACGCGATACCGCGACCAGGTTGCCATCGGCACGCTCGACCTGCTTCAGGTTGTGCAGACGTACCATACCGCCGTTCTTCACCTGGACGCTGTCGGCAGCCGAGGTACGGCTTGCAGCACCACCGATGTGGAAGGTACGCATGGTCAGCTGGGTACCCGGCTCACCGATCGACTGTGCAGCGATGACGCCGACAGCTTCACCGATGTTCACCTGGTGACCACGAGCCAGGTCACGACCGTAGCACTTGGCGCAGATGCCGTAGCGGGTTTCGCAGCTGATCGGCGAACGCACGATCACTTCGTCGATGCTGTTCAGCTCGATGAACTCGACCCACTTCTCGTCGACCAGGGTGCCAGCAGGAACGATGACGTCCTCGGTACCAGGCTTGAACACGTCGCGGGCGATGACACGACCCAGAACACGCTCACCCAGCGGCTCTACAACGTCGCCACCTTCGATGTGCGGCGTCATCAACAGGCCCTGGTCGGTGCCGCAGTCGATCTCGGTCACGACCAGATCCTGCGCCACGTCTACCAGACGGCGAGTCAGGTAACCGGAGTTCGCAGTCTTCAGTGCGGTATCCGCCAGACCTTTACGAGCACCGTGGGTCGAGATGAAGTACTGCAGTACGCTCAGACCTTCACGGAAGTTCGCAGTGATCGGCGTCTCGATGATCGAGCCGTCCGGCTTGGCCATCAGACCACGCATACCAGCCAGCTGACGAATCTGTGCAGCGGAACCCCGCGCACCCGAGTCAGCCATCATGTACATCGAGTTGAAGGACTCTTGCTCGACTTCCTTGCCCTCACGGTCGATGACCTTCTCTTTCGAGAGGTTGGCCATCATCGCCTTGGACACTTCGTCGTTCGCCTTCGACCACAAGTCGATGACCTTGTTGTACTTCTCGCCCTGGGTAACCAGGCCGGAGGCGTACTGGCTCTCGATTTCCTTCACTTCATCGGTGGCAGTACCGATAATGCGGGCTTTTTCGTCCGGGATAACGAAGTCGTTAACACCGATCGAGACGCCGGAAATGGTCGAGTAAGCGAAACCGGTGTACATCAGCTGGTCAGCGAAGATCACGGTCTCTTTCAGACCAACCACGCGGTAGCACTGGTTGATCAGCTTGGAGATCGCCTTCTTCTTCATGGGCTGGTTGACCACGTCGTACGGCAGACCTGCCGGAACGACCTGGAACAGCAGCGCACGGCCAACGGTGGTGTCGACGATACGGGTGTTCTTGGTGACGCTGCCATCACGGTCTTTCACGGTCTCGTTGATACGGACCTTGATTTTCGCGTGCAGGGCAGCCTCGCCGGCGCGGAATACGCGGTCGACTTCCTGCAGGTCGGCGAACACGCGACCTTCGCCCTTGGCGTTGATGGCTTCGCGGGTCATGTAGTACAGACCCAGTACGACGTCCTGCGAAGGAACGATGATCGGCTCACCGTTGGCTGGCGACAGGATGTTGTTGGTCGACATCATCAGCGCGCGCGCTTCGAGCTGGGCTTCCAGGGTCAGCGGCACGTGAACGGCCATCTGGTCACCGTCGAAGTCGGCGTTGTACGCAGCACAGACCAGCGGGTGCAGCTGGATCGCCTTGCCTTCGATCAGCACCGGCTCGAACGCCTGGATACCCAGACGGTGCAGCGTCGGTGCACGGTTCAGCAGGACGGGGTGTTCGCGGATGACTTCGGCGAGAACGTCCCAGACCTCTGGCAACTCGCGCTCGACCATCTTCTTGGCCGCCTTGATGGTGGTCGCCAGACCACGCATTTCCAGCTTGCCGAAAATGAACGGCTTGAACAGCTCGAGGGCCATCTTCTTCGGCAGACCGCACTGATGCAGACGCAGGGTCGGACCTACGGTAATTACCGAACGACCGGAGTAGTCCACGCGCTTACCGAGCAAGTTCTGACGGAAGCGACCTTGCTTACCTTTGATCATGTCGGCCAGCGACTTCAGCGGACGCTTGTTCGAGCCAGTGATGGCGCGACCGCGACGACCGTTGTCGAGCAGGGCATCGACTGCTTCCTGCAGCATGCGCTTTTCGTTGCGCACGATGATGTCCGGCGCCGACAGATCGAGCAGGCGCTTCAGACGGTTGTTACGGTTGATCACCCGACGATACAGGTCGTTCAGGTCGGAGGTCGCAAAGCGGCCACCATCCAGCGGAACCAGCGGACGCAGGTCCGGCGGCAGCACTGGCAGGACGGTCAGGACCATCCACTCAGGCAGGTTGCCCGAGCCCTGGAAAGCTTCCATCAGCTTCAGGCGCTTGGACAGCTTCTTGATCTTGGTTTCCGAGTTGGTTTGCGGAATTTCTTCACGCAGACGGCCAATCTCGTGCTCCAGGTCGATCGCGTGCAGCAGCTCGCGGACAGCCTCGGCACCCATGCGGGCGTCGAAGTCGTCACCGAACTCTTCCAGCGCTTCGAAGTACTGCTCGTCGTTCAGCAGCTGACCCTTCTCGAGGGTGGTCATGCCTGGATCGATCACCACGTAGCTCTCGAAGTAGAGCACGCGCTCGATGTCACGCAGGGTCATGTCCATCAGCAGGCCGATACGGGACGGCAGCGACTTCAGGAACCAGATGTGGGCGACCGGCGAGGCCAGTTCGATGTGCGCCATGCGCTCACGACGAACCTTGGCCAGGGCAACTTCAACGCCGCACTTCTCGCAGATCACACCGCGGTGCTTGAGGCGCTTGTACTTGCCGCACAGGCACTCGTAGTCCTTGACTGGGCCAAAGATCTTGGCGCAGAACAGGCCGTCACGCTCAGGTTTGAACGTACGGTAGTTGATGGTTTCCGGCTTCTTAACTTCACCGAACGACCACGAACGGATCATTTCAGGCGACGCCAGACCGATGCGGATGGCGTCGAACTCTTCGACTTGACCCTGGTTTTTCAGCAAATTCAGTAGGTCTTTCAAGGCCTTTCCTCCTGGCGGAGCAGGAAGCGGGCTATACCAGCCCCGCTCCCCTTCGCGTCACGTGTTATTCGGTTTCCAGATCGATATCGATACCGAGCGAACGGATCTCTTTGATCAACACGTTGAAGGACTCGGGCATGCCCGGCTCCATACGGTGATCGCCATCCACGATGTTCTTGTACATCTTGGTACGGCCGTTCACGTCGTCCGACTTCACTGTGAGCATTTCTTGCAGGGTGTATGCCGCGCCGTATGCTTCCAGCGCCCACACTTCCATCTCCCCGAAACGCTGACCACCGAACTGCGCCTTACCACCCAACGGCTGCTGGGTAACCAGGCTGTAGGAACCAGTGGAACGCGCGTGCATCTTGTCGTCCACCAAGTGGTTCAGCTTGAGCATGTACATGTAGCCAACGGTCACAGGACGCTCGAACTTGTTGCCGGTACGGCCGTCGAACAGCACCATCTGGCCGCTCTCTGGCAGGTCGGCCAGCTTCAGCATGGCCTTGATCTCACGCTCCTTGGCACCGTCGAAGACAGGCGTCGCCATCGGCACACCTTTCTTGAGGTTGTTGGCCAGGGCGAAGATCTCTGCGTCGGAGAACTCGTCGAGGTTTTCCTGACGACCACCGATCTCGTTATAGATCTCGGTCAGGAAGGTACGCAGCTCGGCTGCCTTGCGCTGTTCTTCGATCATGCGGTCGATCTTCTCGCCCAGACCTTTGGCCGCCAGGCCCAGGTGGGTTTCGAGAATCTGACCGACGTTCATACGCGAAGGTACGCCCAGCGGGTTCAGTACGACGTCGACCGGAGTACCGTTGGCGTCGTGCGGCATGTCTTCTACCGGCATGATCACCGAGACGACACCCTTGTTACCGTGACGACCGGCCATCTTGTCACCCGGCTGGATGCGACGGCGGATTGCCAGGTAGACCTTGACGATCTTCAGTACGCCTGGAGCCAGGTCATCGCCCTGCTGCAGCTTGCGCTTCTTGTCTTCGAACTTGTCGTCCAGCAGACGGCGACGATCTACGATGTACTGCTGAGCCTTTTCCAGCTGCTCGTTCAGTGCATCTTCGGCCATCCGCAGTTTGAACCACTGGCCGTGCTCCAGACCGTTCAGTACGTCGTCAGTGATCACGGTGCCTTTCTTCAGGCCCGCACCACCGTCGACCACCTGGCCGTTCAGAGCCGAACGCAGACGCTCGAAGGTCGCGCCTTCGACGATGCGGAACTCTTCGTTGAGGTCCTTGCGGATCTCGTCCAGCTGCATCTTCTCGATGGCCAGGGCGCGGCTGTCGCGCTCGACGCCATCACGGGTGAAGACCTGTACGTCGATGACGGTGCCCTTGGTGCCGGTCGGCACGCGCAGGGAAGTGTCTTTGACGTCGCTGGCCTTCTCACCGAAGATCGCACGCAGCAGTTTCTCTTCCGGCGTCAGCTGGGTCTCGCCTTTCGGAGTGACCTTGCCGACCAGGATGTCACCGGCGCCGACTTCGGCACCGACGTAGACGATACCGGCTTCGTCCAGCTTGTTCAGCGCAGCCTCACCCACGTTCGGGATGTCCGCGGTGATTTCCTCTGGGCCAAGCTTGGTGTCACGAGCCACACAGGTCAGTTCCTGGATGTGGATCGTGGTGAAGCGGTCTTCCTGAACCACACGCTCGGACAGGCAGATGGAGTCTTCGAAGTTGAAGCCGTTCCACGCCATGAACGCGATGCGCATGTTCTGGCCCAGTGCCAGTTCACCCATATCGGTGGACGGACCGTCAGCCATGATGTCGCCACGCGCAACCACATCACCCTTGCTCACCAGCGGGCGCTGGTTGATGCAGGTGTTCTGGTTCGAACGGGTGTACTTGGTCAGGTTGTAGATATCCACACCTGCTTCACCGGTCTCGACTTCGTCGTCAGCTACACGCACGACGATACGGCTGGCGTCGACCGAGTCGATCACACCACCACGGCGAGCCACGACGCAGACGCCGGAGTCACGGGCGACGTTGCGCTCCATGCCGGTACCTACCAGCGGCTTGTCGGCACGCAGGGTCGGTACAGCCTGACGCTGCATGTTCGAACCCATCAACGCACGGTTGGCGTCGTCGTGCTCGAGGAACGGAATCAGCGAGGCAGCAACGGAAACAACCTGCTTCGGCGAAACGTCCATCAGGGTGACGTCTTCCGGCGCCTTGACGGTGAATTCGTTCAGGTGACGGACCGCTACCAGCTCGTCGATCAGGTGCTTCTGCTCGTTCATCGCAGCCGAAGCCTGGGCGATGACGTGATCAGCTTCTTCGATCGCCGACAGGAACACGATGTCGTCGGTGACCACACCCTCTTTCACCACACGGTACGGGCTTTCCAGGAAGCCGTACTGGTTGGTGCGGGCGTAGGCCGCCAGGGAGTTGATCAGACCGATGTTCGGACCTTCCGGCGTTTCGATCGGGCACACGCGGCCGTAGTGGGTCGGGTGTACGTCACGGACTTCGAAGCCGGCACGCTCACGGGTCAGACCGCCAGGGCCGAGTGCGGAGACACGACGCTTGTGGGTGATCTCGGAGAGCGGGTTGTTCTGGTCCATGAACTGCGAGAGCTGGCTGGAACCGAAGAACTCCTTCACCGCCGCCGCAACCGGCTTGGCGTTGATCAGGTCCTGCGGCATCAGGCCTTCGCTTTCGGCCATCGACAGACGCTCTTTGACCGCACGCTCGACGCGCACCAGGCCAACGCGGAACTGGTTCTCGGCCATCTCGCCGACACAACGCACGCGACGGTTACCCAGGTGGTCGATGTCGTCGACGATGCCCTTGCCGTTACGGATGTCGACCAGGGTCTTCAGTACATCGACGATGTCTTCCTTGCTCAGCACGCCCGAACCTTCGATCTCGGTGCGACCGATACGACGGTTGAACTTCATGCGGCCTACGGCGGACAGGTCGTAACGCTCGGCGCTGAAGAACAGGTTGTTGAACAGGGTCTCGGCGGCGTCCTTGGTTGGTGGCTCGCCTGGACGCATCATGCGATAGATTTCGACCAACGCTTCCAGCTGGTTGCTGGTGGTATCGATCTTCAGCGTGTCGGCGATGAACGGACCGCAATCGATGTCGTTGGTGTACAGGGTCTCGATGCGGACGACCTGGGCCTTGGCGATCTTGACCAGCAGATCGGTGGTCAGCTCGGTGTTGCACTCGGCCAGGATTTCACCAGTTGCCGGGTGCACGATGGCCTTGGCAGTGGTACGGCCAATCATGTACTCGAGCGGAACGTCCAGCTGCTTGACGCCAGCTTTCTCGATCTGGTTGATGTGGCGCGCAGTGATACGGCGGCCTTGCTCGACGATGACCTTGCCGGTCTCGTCGGTGATGTCCATTACCGCAACTTCACCGCGCAGACGCTGGGCAACCAGCTCCAGGCTCAGCTTCTCACCGGAAACGTGGAACACGTTGGTGGTATAGAAGGTGTCCAGGATCTCTTCGGTGCTGTAGCCCAGGGCGCGCAGCAGTACGGAGGCCGGCAGCTTGCGGCGACGGTCGATACGGACGAACACGCAGTCCTTCGGATCGAACTCGAAGTCGAGCCAGGAGCCGCGGTAAGGAATGATGCGAGCGGAGTACAGCAGCTTGCCGGAGCTGTGAGTCTTGCCACGGTCGTGGTCGAAGAACACACCAGGCGAACGGTGCAGCTGGGAAACGATCACACGCTCGGTACCGTTGATAACGAAGGTACCGTTCTCAGTCATCAGGGGAATTTCACCCATGTAGACTTCTTGCTCTTTGATGTCCTTGATCGCTTTGTTCGACGATTCCTTGTCGAAGATGATCAGGCGCACCTTGACCCGCAGTGGGACCGCGAAGGTCACGCCACGCAGGACACATTCCTTCACATCGAAGGCAGGCTCGCCCAGGCGATAGCCTACGTACTCCAGGGCAGCATTGCCGGAGTAGCTGATGATCGGGAATACCGATTTGAAGGCCGCATGCAGACCGACGTCGCGAAACTGATCCTTGGATGCTCCCGCCTGCAGGAATTCGCGATACGAATCCAGCTGGATGGCCAGGAGATACGGCACATCCATGACGTCCGGCAACTTGCTAAAGTCCTTGCGGATACGTTTTTTCTCAGTGTATGAGTAAGCCATCAGCGTTCCCCAGCTTGGTCACCTGCTTGTTTGGCTTCTCCCGGCGGGAGCAGCCAGAAAATCGTGCAAACCCCTTGGTTTGCGCCACCCACATGGGTGTCTTGCAGCTCATTATCGGGGCCGACATGATCGGCCACCAATAACGGAAAAAGGCCGGTGGCACAGGCCACCAGCCATCAGCCCTACGCTTGACGCTCAGGCTGCAGTCGCAAAGTCGAAATTACTTCAGCTCGACTTTAGCGCCAGCTTCTTCCAGCTTCTTCTTAGCGTCTTCAGCGGCTTCTTTCGAAACGCCTTCAGCTACAACCTGAGGAGCGCCATCGACTTTCTCTTTGGCTTCTTTCAGGCCCAGACCGGTCAGTTCGCGAACGGCTTTGATGACGTTCACTTTCTTGTCGCCGGCTTCAACCAGGACAACGTTGAACTCGGTCTGCTCTTCAACAACGGCGGCGGCAGCAGCTGGGCCAGCGGCAACAGCGGCAGCAGCGGTAACGCCGAAGGTTTCTTCCATTGCTTTGATCAGTTCAACAATTTCCAGAACGGTTTTCTGGCCGATTGCTTCGATGATTTGCTCGTTAGTCAGAGACATGACTATGAATTCCTGTATTGGGGGACAGCCTTACACGGCCATCAAATTAAACGTTTGATTTCGAGAGAAGCTACGCCGCCTTAGGCAGCAGCGGCTTCTTTCTGGTCGCGCAGAGCTGCCAGGGTACGAGCCAGCTTGCTGGTTGCACCTTGGATTACGCTCATCAGCTGTGCGATAGCCTCGTCGCGAGTTGGCAGGGTTGCCAGCACGTCGATCTGGTTAGCGGCAAGGAACTTGCCGTCGAACGCAGCTGCCTTGATCTCGAACTTGTCCTGACCCTTGGCGAATTCCTTGAACAGACGGGCAGCAGCGCCCGGGTGTTCGTTGGAGAACGCAATCAGGGTAGGGCCGGTGAAGGCGTCGTTGAGGACACTGAATTCAGTGTCAGCAACAGCGCGCTTGAGCAGGGTGTTACGTACGACACGCACGTATACGCCAGCTTCACGAGCCTCTTTACGGAGTCCGGTCATTGCGCCTACAGTCACACCACGGGCATCGGCCACGACAGCGGACAGAGCGACTTTGGCAGCCTCGTTGACTTCAGCGACGATGGCCTTCTTGTCTTCGAGTTTAATTGCCACGGGTTTACTCCTGGTTTCTACCGTTTCATCTGGCCGAGGCCGGATGTCGTTTTGGTGTCTGACTCGCGAGCGAATCGGGAGCACCATCTGCGTAGGCTTGTGTTTTAAGACTTGCGTCGCCTACGGTCTTGGATAGCCCCCGCCAGGCAGGGACCCCAATCTTGTTGCAGTCGGCGCGCTCGAGAGACCGCGCCGACTTTGCATTACACGTTCAGCGAGCTCTGATCGATGATCAGACCTGGGCCCATGGTGGTGCTCAGGGTAACGCGCTTGACGTAGATACCTTTCGAGGAAGCCGGCTTGATACGCTTCAGATCAGCGATCAGGGCTTCAACGTTTTCCTTCAGCTTGTCGGCTTCGAAGCCGATCTTGCCAACGGAGGTATGGATGATACCGTTCTTGTCGGTACGGTAGCGAACCTGACCAGCCTTGGCGTTTTTCACGGCAGTGGCTACGTCTGGGGTCACGGTACCGACTTTCGGGTTAGGCATCAGGCCACGAGGACCCAGAACCTGACCCAGCTGACCGACAACGCGCATGGCATCCGGGGATGCGATGACGACGTCATAGTTCAGGTCGCCGCCTTTCATTTCGGCAGCCAGATCGTCCATACCTACGCGGTCAGCGCCGGCAGCCAGAGCGGCCTCGGCAGCGGGCCCCTGGGTGAAGACAGCAACGCGTACGGTCTTGCCAGTGCCGTGCGGCAGCACAGTAGCGCTACGAACGACCTGGTCGGATTTACGCGGGTCAACACCGAGGTTTACGGCGATGTCGTACGACTCGACGAATTTGGCAGCCGGCAGCGAAGCCAGCAGGGTAGCGGCCTCTTCGAAGTTATAGGCCTTGCCTGCTTCGATTTTCTCGGCGATTGCCTTTTGACGCTTGGTCAGCTTAGCCATTACACACCCTCCACGTTCAGGCCCATGCTGCGGGCAGAGCCAGCGATGGTGCGTACAGCTGCATCCAGGTCAGCGGCGGTCAGATCAGCCTGTTTTGCCTTGGCGATATCTTCCAGCTGAGCGCGGGTGACGGTACCGACCTTGACGGTGTTCGGACGGGCCGAACCACTGGTCAGGCCAGCAGCTTTCTTCAGCAGAACCGAGGCAGGGGTGCTCTTGGTTTCGAAGGTGAAGCTACGGTCACTGTAAACAGTGATGATCACAGGAGTCGGCAGGCCGGCTTCTTGACCCTGAGTACGGGCGTTGAAGGCCTTGCAGAATTCCATGATGTTCACACCGTGTTGACCCAGTGCTGGACCAACGGGTGGGCTTGGGTTGGCCTGGCCGGCCTTTACTTGCAGCTTGATGTAAGCCTGAATCTTCTTAGCCATGAGCTACTCCAAAATCGGGTTCGAACGCCTGGTGGCTCCCCGGATGACTTGCGTTTTATCCCAGTGACGACAAAACCCCGCAGCACATAGGGCTGCGGGGTATGGGATGCGTCGCTCAGTTAGACCTTCTCGACCTGACTGAACTCAAGCTCTACCGGAGTAGAGCGACCGAAAATGAGCACTGCGACCTGCAGACGGCTCTTCTCGTAGTTAACCTCTTCGACGCTACCGTTGAAGTCGGCGAATGGACCGTCAATGACGCGAACCACTTCACCCGGCTCGAACAGCGTCTTCGGCTTCGGCTTGTCACTGCCGTCGGCAACGCGACGCAGAATAGCTTCTGCCTCTTTATCGGTGATCGGCGCGGGCTTGTCCGCGGTACCACCAATGAAACCCATGACGCGAGGGGTATCCTTGACCAAGTGCCAAGTCCCTTCGTTCATTTCCATCTGCACCAGGACATAGCCCGGGAAGAATTTACGCTCACTCTTGCGCTTCTGGCCGTTGCGCATTTCGACGACTTCTTCGGTCGGAACGAGAATCTCGCCAAACCCGTCTTCCATGCCTGCCAGCTTTACGCGCTCGATGAGGGAGCGCATGACATGCTTCTCGTAACCCGAGTAAGCATGCACAACATACCAACGCTTAGCCACGAGACACCCTTAGCCAACAATCAAGGAAACCAACCAGCCGAGCAGGGAATCCAGACCCCACAACAGCAGCGCCATCACGAGGACCACAGCCACCACGATCAACGTAGTCTGGGTAGTCTCCTGGCGGGTTGGCCACACGACTTTACGGATCTCGGTACGAGCTTCCTTCGCCAGCGTAAAGAACGACTTACCCTTCGCAGTCTGCAGAGCAACGAAGCCTGCGACAGCTGCCAGGGCGAGCAGCGCGAGAACGCGATACAGGATAGGAGCGGCGGAGTAATACTGATTACCCACGACACCTACGACAACCAATGCAACTACAGCCAGCCACTTGAACAGATCAAAACGCGATTCTTGGGCTTCAGTTTTGGGAGTCATCGGGGAGGATCCTGTAAGAAGAAAGCCAATCACACCGAGGTGAATGGCAGGTCAGGAGGGAATCGAACCCCCAACCTACGGTTTTGGAGACCGTCGCTCTGCCAATTGAGCTACTGACCTGTAACGCTGTATCAGGCCGGCCATTATGCCGGCCTGATTTAGATAAATCAACTACTTATTCAATAATCTTCGCTACGACGCCGGCGCCGACGGTACGACCGCCTTCACGGATGGCGAAGCGCAGACCGTCTTCCATTGCGATGGTCTTGATCAGGGTGACAGTCATCTGAATGTTGTCACCTGGCATTACCATTTCAACGCCTTCCGGCAGTTCGCAGTTACCGGTCACGTCAGTGGTACGGAAGTAGAACTGAGGACGGTAGCCTTTGAAGAACGGAGTGTGACGACCGCCTTCTTCCTTCGACAGAACGTAGACTTCTGCGGTGAACTTGGTGTGCGGCTTGACCGAACCTGGCTTGACCAGAACCTGGCCACGCTCAACGTCGTCACGCTTGGTACCACGCAGCAGAACGCCGCAGTTCTCGCCAGCACGACCTTCGTCCAGCAGCTTGCGGAACATCTCAACACCGGTGCAGGTGGTGGTGGTGGTGTCACGCAGACCAACGATTTCCAGCGGATCCTGAACGCGGACGATGCCACGCTCGATACGGCCGGTAACAACGGTACCACGACCCGAGATCGAGAATACGTCTTCGATCGGCATCAGGAACGGCTGGTCGACGGCACGAACTGGCTCAGGGATGTAGGCATCCAGAGTTTCTACCAGCTTCTTGACAGCGGTAGTGCCCATTTCGTTGTCGTCTTTGCCTTCCAGCGCCATACGAGCCGAACCGATGATGATCGGAGTGTCGTCGCCTGGGAAGTCGTAGGTGGACAGCAGGTCGCGAACTTCCATCTCGACCAGTTCCAGCAGCTCAGCGTCGTCTACCAGGTCAGCCTTGTTCAGGAAGACCACGATGTACGGAACGCCTACCTGACGGGACAGCAGGATGTGCTCACGGGTTTGTGGCATCGGACCATCGGCAGCCGAGCAAACCAGGATCGCGCCGTCCATCTGGGCAGCACCGGTGATCATGTTCTTCACGTAGTCAGCGTGACCTGGGCAGTCAACGTGAGCGTAGTGACGAATGTTCGAGTTGTACTCGACGTGAGCGGTGTTGATGGTGATACCGCGCGCTTTTTCTTCCGGAGCCGAGTCGATCTTGTCGAACTCAACGACTGCCGAACCGAAAACTTCGGAGCAGACGCGAGTCAGAGCTGCGGTCAGAGTGGTCTTACCGTGGTCAACGTGGCCGATAGTGCCGACGTTAACGTGGGGAAGGGAACGATCAAACTTTTCCTTAGCCATCGATACAGTCCTCCGCAGAAGAAATAGTCACTACGCTGATAAAACAAAGGCAGATATTTTCATATCTGCCTTGTTTATATGGAGCTCTTGAGCGGACTTGAACCGCTGACCTCACCCTTACCAAGGGTGTGCTCTACCAACTGAGCTACAAGAGCGAAACTCTTTGTGCCAAAACAGCAAACTTGGAGCGGGTAGCGGGAATCGAACCCGCATCATCAGCTTGGAAGGCTGAGGTTCTACCACTAAACTATACCCGCGGAGCTTGCAGCTCTCGCTAAAACTGGTGGAGGGAGAAGGATTCGAACCTTCGAAGCTCTCGCAACGGATTTACAGTCCGTCCCCTTTGGCCGCTCGGGAATCCCTCCAGACGTGGCGGGCATTCTATTTACCTGCCGACCTGTAGTCAAGCATTTTTTTCAATTAAATCTGAAAGTTAGCTGCTTTGACTATGCTTCCGGTACTACCACCTGAGCGGTGTTCCCTGCGAAGCGGGCGCCATTCTATCAAGCTATTCGCCAGTTGCAATACCCTGGCAGAAAATAATTTTATGTTTTAAGTCTTTGAAATCACTGGAAAGACTGGCAATGACCGCCTCATCCAGCAAACGCTCGCTATCAGGGCTGACCTTGAGCCAGAAGCCGTCCGCGCCAGCCAACTGCCCCTGCACGGGCTGAGCGGCGATATCCAGGCTCAGCAATCGCTGGCGCAAGGCCACGAGTTCATCCTGCCCGGTAAATCCCCCCACCACCAGGCACTCATCCCTGCGTCTGGCGGGAGCCGCCGCTCCCGTCTCCCGAAGCAGGCGGATCTCCTGCTGACTTCCCTTGTAGAGGGAAAGGGGTGCAACTTCCTTGACCCGTACCGGCGCCTCCTGCTGGTGCCACACGTAATAGACGGCATTTAGCACTACCAACAGCAGAAACAACCAACGCATAGGCACCTCAACTCAAGGGGCAGGCCATCGCCAGGCCAACAAAGACCAGGTCCGGTACAACCCGCGCGCCAGGTGCAGACACCTGGACCAGGGGCGCATCGCCTCCCGTGAGGAAGACGCTGAACTCATTACCCCACAGCGCGCGCGCCTGATCGATCTGCGTATGGGCGAACCCCTGCAGCATCAGCACGCACCCACGTTCGACTGCCTCGACCGTGGAGCGCCCGGGCTCAAGACTGCTCAATGCTCGCTCGGCCGAGGCATCGTCATAACGAATACGGCGGGTATGGGTCCGCAGCTGGCTACGCATCAGAGGCATCCCCGGACAGATATATCCACCCAGGTGCTGACCATCCGCCGCCACGAAGTCCGCCTTGGCGGCTGTGCCAAAATCCATCACCAGGCAAGCCCCTTTGGCCAGGTGGAATGCACCGAGGGCGGCCAGCCAGCGATCCATGCCCAGGCGCTCATGATCTTCATAGCCATTGCGTACTCCCGCCATTTCAATGACAGGACGCGCAACCCGCACGTCAACAGCGAAGGCTTGCCTGATCGCCTCGCACAGCGCATCGGTTTCTTCCTCGCTGCGCACGCTGACCATCCGTGCACCCGCCAGGCGCGCGGCAGCCAGCCCTCCGACAGCGGCCAGCAGCGCCTGATCCGAATCGACGATACCGCCACCCACAATGGTGGCATCCGCAGCATGAATCACACGCCACTTGATAAAGCTATTACCGCAATCGAGCTCAAGAATCATCGCGCAACCTCAACCCGAGCTCTCCACCACTGAAGCTCTTCTCCACACCCTCGACATCCATGCGTAGACCGCCCTGCCCGTCCACACCCAGCACAATGCCATCGACCGTCTGATTGCCGGCGATCAGCGAGACCTTGCGCCCCTGCCACAGATGCGCCTGCTCCCATTCCTCCTGGAAAGCAGCGAAACCATAGCGACGATGGCGTGAAAGCTCATGCTGCAATTGCTGGTTCAACTGCGCAACCAGACGATTGCGATCAATGAGATCGCCAGTCTCCCGACGCATCGATGTCCATTGCTGGTCGACCTGATCATTGCTCTGCATGTTCACATTGATGCCGACACCTAGCACGACGTGACAGACATCCGCGGGGTCGCCAACCAGCTCCAGAAGAATGCCGACAATCTTCTTGTTAGCGACAAGAACGTCATTGGGCCATTTCAGCCCCGCTCCCTTTACACCGAACGTATGCAGCGTGCGCATTACCGCGAGGCCAACGACCAGACTCAGCCCCTCAAGCTGGCGCATGCCACCCTCTACCCGGAGCACCAGGCTGTAATAGAGATTCTCAGCGAACGGGCTGACCCAGTGTCGGCCGCGCCGACCACGACCAGCACTCTGGCGCTCGGCGAGCACCAGGAAGGGAGCTGCTTGCCCCTTTCCAATCAGACGCAGGGCCTCGGCATTGGTCGAATCTATCGAGTCATGGACAAGAACAGGCCATTGCTCACCCTGCGTGAATGCAGCAATCGCCGACGCCTCGAGCAGGCTCAATGGCGTAGCCAGCTGGTATCCACGACCACGCACCTTGTGAATGGTGAGGTTCAGCTCGCTTTCGAGGTGCTGCAGCTGCTTCCACACAGCACTGCGGCTTACCCCCATGGCTTCCCCCAGGGCCTGGCCAGAATGAAATCGGCCATCCTTGAGGAGATTCAACAACTTCAGCATGCCAGTCTCGACTTGGAATAAGGCTGGCATGATAGCCACGGGCTGCTGGATTGCATAGGAAAAGGGCAGGGATATCCCCGCGAGAAAGGGAGGGCGCCGATGTGTCCCGTGGCGTGCGCGGTGTCGGCGCGGGGGAGCGATGAGATCTGGCGAACGCCAGAAAGACAAAACCCCTACCTGCTCGCGCAGATAGGGGTTTTGCGAAATGAATCTTGACGATGACCTACTCTCACATGGGGAAACCCCACACTACCATCGGCGATGCATCGTTTCACTGCTGAGTTCGGGATGGGATCAGGTGGTTCCAATGCTCTATGGTCGTCAAGAAATTCGGTTGCCAGTGCGTCTTTGCAGACACGCCAGCCAATTCGGATATGTGATCTTTGTGAGTCGCTTCGAACTTTCGGTTCGTTTCGTCTTCACCACCGCAATCTGCAAAGCAAATTGCTTGGGTGTTATATGGTCAAGCCTCACGGGCAATTAGTATTGGTTAGCTCAACGCCTCACAGCGCTTACACACCCAACCTATCAACGTCGTAGTCTTCGACGGCCCTTTAGGGGATTCAAGATCCCAGTGAGATCTCATCTTGAGGCAAGTTTCCCGCTTAGATGCTTTCAGCGGTTATCTCTTCCGAACATAGCTACCCGGCAATGCCACTGGCGTGACAACCGGAACACCAGAGGTTCGTCCACTCCGGTCCTCTCGTACTAGGAGCAGCCCCTCTCAAATCTCAAACGTCCACGGCAGATAGGGACCGAACTGTCTCACGACGTTCTAAACCCAGCTCGCGTACCACTTTAAATGGCGAACAGCCATACCCTTGGGACCGGCTTCAGCCCCAGGATGTGATGAGCCGACATCGAGGTGCCAAACACCGCCGTCGATATGAACTCTTGGGCGGTATCAGCCTGTTATCCCCGGAGTACCTTTTATCCGTTGAGCGATGGCCCTTCCATACAGAACCACCGGATCACTAAGACCTACTTTCGTACCTGCTCGACGTGTGTGTCTCGCAGTCAAGCGCGCTTTTGCCTTTATACTCTACGACCGATTTCCGACCGGTCTGAGCGCACCTTCGTACTCCTCCGTTACTCTTTGGGAGGAGACCGCCCCAGTCAAACTACCCACCATACACTGTCCTCGATCCGGATTACGGACCTGAGTTAGAACCTCAAGGTTGCCAGGGTGGTATTTCAAGGATGGCTCCATGAGAACTGGCGTCCCCACTTCAAAGCCTCCCACCTATCCTACACAAGCAAGCTCAAAGTCCAGTGCAAAGCTATAGTAAAGGTTCACGGGGTCTTTCCGTCTAGCCGCGGATACACTGCATCTTCACAGCGATTTCAATTTCACTGAGTCTCGGGTGGAGACAGCGCCGCCATCGTTACGCCATTCGTGCAGGTCGGAACTTACCCGACAAGGAATTTCGCTACCTTAGGACCGTTATAGTTACGGCCGCCGTTTACCGGGGCTTCGATCAAGAGCTTCGCTTGCGCTAACCCCATCAATTAACCTTCCGGCACCGGGCAGGCGTCACACCCTATACGTCCACTTTCGTGTTTGCAGAGTGCTGTGTTTTTAATAAACAGTCGCAGCGGCCTGGTATCTTCGACCGGCATGGGCTTACGGAGCAAGTCCTTCACCCTCGCCGGCGCACCTTCTCCCGAAGTTACGGTGCCATTTTGCCTAGTTCCTTCACCCGAGTTCTCTCAAGCGCCTTGGTATTCTCTACCTAACCACCTGTGTCGGTTTGGGGTACGGTTCCCAGTTATCTGAAGCTTAGGAGCTTTTCTTGGAAGCATGGTATCAACCACTTCGCACTCTAAAGAGCGCTCGTCATCAGCTCTCGGCCTTGAAATCCCGGATTTGCCTAAGATTTCAGCCTACCACCTTAAACCTGGACAACCAACGCCAGGCTGGCCTAACCTTCTCCGTCCCTCCATCGCAATAACTGGAAGTACAGGAATATTAACCTGTTTTCCATCGACTACGCTTTTCAGCCTCGCCTTAGGGACCGACTAACCCTGCGTCGATTAACGTTGCGCAGGAAACCTTGGTCTTTCGGCGTGCGAGTTTTTCACTCGCATTGTCGTTACTCATGTCAGCATTCGCACTTCTGATACCTCCAGCAAGCTTCTCAACTCACCTTCACAGGCTTACAGAACGCTCCTCTACCGCATCACCAGAGGTGATACCCGTAGCTTCGGTGCATGGTTTGAGCCCCGTTACATCTTCCGCGCAGGCCGACTCGACTAGTGAGCTATTACGCTTTCTTTAAAGGGTGGCTGCTTCTAAGCCAACCTCCTAGCTGTCTAAGCCTTCCCACATCGTTTCCCACTTAACCATGACTTTGGGACCTTAGCTGACGGTCTGGGTTGTTTCCCTTTTCACGACGGACGTTAGCACCCGCCGTGTGTCTCCCATGCTCGGCACTTGCTGGTATTCGGAGTTTGCATCGGTTTGGTAAGTCGGGATGACCCCCTAGCCGAAACAGTGCTCTACCCCCAGCAGTGATACATGAGGCGCTACCTAAATAGCTTTCGAGGAGAACCAGCTATCTCCGAGCTTGATTAGCCTTTCACTCCGATCCACAGGTCATCCGCTAACTTTTCAACGGTAGTCGGTTCGGTCCTCCAGTCAGTGTTACCTAACCTTCAACCTGCCCATGGATAGATCGCCCGGTTTCGGGTCTATACCCAGCGACTAAAGCGCCCTATTAAGACTCGCTTTCGCTACGCCTCCCCTATTCGGTTAAGCTCGCCACTGAATATAAGTCGCTGACCCATTATACAAAAGGTACGCAGTCACCTAACAAAGTAGGCTCCCACTGCTTGTACGCATACGGTTTCAGGTTCTATTTCACTCCCCTCTCCGGGGTTCTTTTCGCCTTTCCCTCACGGTACTGGTTCACTATCGGTCAGTCAGTAGTATTTAGCCTTGGAGGATGGTCCCCCCATGTTCAGACAAAGTTTCTCGTGCTCCGTCCTACTCGATTTCACTGGCAAGAGATTTTCGTGTACGGGGCTATCACCCACTATGGCCGCACTTTCCAGAGCGTTCCACTAATCTCAACCCAGCTTAAGGGCTGGTCCCCGTTCGCTCGCCACTACTAAGGGAATCTCGGTTGATTTCTTTTCCTCAGGGTACTTAGATGTTTCAGTTCCCCTGGTTCGCCTCTTGCACCTATGGATTCAGTACAAGATACTCAGCTTATGCTGAGTGGGTTCCCCCATTCAGAGATCTCTGGATCACAGTCTGTTTGCCGACTCCCCAAAGCTTATCGCAGGCTACCACGTCTTTCATCGCCTCTGACTGCCAAGGCATCCACCGTATGCGCTTCTTCACTTGACCATATAACCCCAAGCAATCTGGTTATACTGTGAAGACGACATTCGCCGAAAATTCGTGAGAACTCACAAATTTTACCTTAGCCTGAACTACCAGCAGTGAAACTGGCATTCAGTCTATTTCTATCACATATCCGAATTTTTAAAGAACGATCTGACAAAAGCCAGAAATCAGCATTCATCGACGAATGTTCATTTCTAGGTTCTGATCAAGGTACAGCGTAAGTGGTGGAGCCAAGCGGGATCGAACCGCTGACCTCCTGCGTGCAAGGCAGGCGCTCTCCCAGCTGAGCTATGGCCCCGCATATTGGTAGGTCTGGGCAGATTTGAACTGCCGACCTCACCCTTATCAGGGGTGCGCTCTAACCAACTGAGCTACAGACCTATATAGGGTCTTGATCGTCTTCACAATGAATCAAGCAATTCGTGTGGGAGCTCATCAGCAGGCTGATGTCTTCGATTAAGGAGGTGATCCAGCCGCAGGTTCCCCTACGGCTACCTTGTTACGACTTCACCCCAGTCATGAATCACACCGTGGTAACCGTCCTCCCGAAGGTTAGACTAGCTACTTCTGGTGCAACCCACTCCCATGGTGTGACGGGCGGTGTGTACAAGGCCCGGGAACGTATTCACCGCGACATTCTGATTCGCGATTACTAGCGATTCCGACTTCACGCAGTCGAGTTGCAGACTGCGATCCGGACTACGATCGGTTTTGTGAGATTAGCTCCACCTCGCGGCTTGGCAACCCTCTGTACCGACCATTGTAGCACGTGTGTAGCCCAGGCCGTAAGGGCCATGATGACTTGACGTCATCCCCACCTTCCTCCGGTTTGTCACCGGCAGTCTCCTTAGAGTGCCCACCATAACGTGCTGGTAACTAAGGACAAGGGTTGCGCTCGTTACGGGACTTAACCCAACATCTCACGACACGAGCTGACGACAGCCATGCAGCACCTGTGTCAGAGTTCCCGAAGGCACCAATCCATCTCTGGAAAGTTCTCTGCATGTCAAGGCCTGGTAAGGTTCTTCGCGTTGCTTCGAATTAAACCACATGCTCCACCGCTTGTGCGGGCCCCCGTCAATTCATTTGAGTTTTAACCTTGCGGCCGTACTCCCCAGGCGGTCAACTTAATGCGTTAGCTGCGCCACTAAAATCTCAAGGATTCCAACGGCTAGTTGACATCGTTTACGGCGTGGACTACCAGGGTATCTAATCCTGTTTGCTCCCCACGCTTTCGCACCTCAGTGTCAGTATCAGTCCAGGTGGTCGCCTTCGCCACTGGTGTTCCTTCCTATATCTACGCATTTCACCGCTACACAGGAAATTCCACCACCCTCTACCATACTCTAGCTCGCCAGTTTTGGATGCAGTTCCCAGGTTGAGCCCGGGGCTTTCACATCCAACTTAACGAACCACCTACGCGCGCTTTACGCCCAGTAATTCCGATTAACGCTTGCACCCTCTGTATTACCGCGGCTGCTGGCACAGAGTTAGCCGGTGCTTATTCTGTCGGTAACGTCAAAACAGCAAGGTATTAACTTACTGCCCTTCCTCCCAACTTAAAGTGCTTTACAATCCGAAGACCTTCTTCACACACGCGGCATGGCTGGATCAGGCTTTCGCCCATTGTCCAATATTCCCCACTGCTGCCTCCCGTAGGAGTCTGGACCGTGTCTCAGTTCCAGTGTGACTGATCATCCTCTCAGACCAGTTACGGATCGTCGCCTTGGTGAGCCATTACCTCACCAACTAGCTAATCCGACCTAGGCTCATCTGATAGCGCAAGGCCCGAAGGTCCCCTGCTTTCTCCCGTAGGACGTATGCGGTATTAGCGTTCCTTTCGAAACGTTGTCCCCCACTACCAGGCAGATTCCTAGGCATTACTCACCCGTCCGCCGCTGAATCAAGGAGCAAGCTCCCGTCATCCGCTCGACTTGCATGTGTTAGGCCTGCCGCCAGCGTTCAATCTGAGCCATGATCAAACTCTTCAGTTCAATACTGCTTGGGTTTTTAAGAAACCCTAAACTTGGCTCAGCAATCTCAAATGACTATGTGATTTCTCGCATGGCCACTTGTGATGCTGATAATCTTGGCGACTATCAGTCCGTACTCACAAGCACCCACACGAATTGCTTGATTCGATTTGTTAAAGAGCGTTTGGTTAAGAGCCTTTCGTCTCAACCGAGGCGCGCATTCTACGCTTTCCTCATTGGCTGTCAAGCGTTTATTTTGAAGTTTTTTCCGAGAAACTCGTTTAGCTTCAAACACTTGACTCGCTGCGATCTCTCGTAGCGGGAGGCGAATCATACAGCACTCGAAGATGCTGTCAACTGCCTTTTTCACCGCTGCCGATCAGGTGACCGAAGCCCTTCACGCCTTGCCGAAATCGCTTAACTCATTGATTAACAAGAATTTTTGCGCTCCGTTTGCTGCGGAAGTGGGGCGCATTATAAGGGGATATGAGAGGGCGTCAACCTTTTATTTCAAGAATCTTTCAGATCGCTGAGAACACAGCGGGGAGGCCTGTCGGCCTCCCCGCTTATATATAGCTGCACCATCAGGCGATCACTCAGCCTTCAGCGTAACCCGTCCAAACGACTTCTTGCCCGCCTGGCACACATGGGTAGCACCCAGCGCGAACATGAAGTCCTTGTCGATGACTGCACCATCAACCTTGACCGCACCACTGCCTAGCAGATCACGTGCCTGTGCCGAGTTCTTCACCAGGCCCGCACGATTGAGCACCGCCGCGATCGGCAGGGCCTCAGCCGCAACCACTTCGATCTCCGGAAGATCTTCCGGCAGCTCGCCATCCTTCATGCGGTTGCCGGCAGCGCGGTGAGCGTTCGCCGCAGCCTCTTCACCATGGAAACGCGCCACGATCTCTTCGGCCAGCTTGATCTTGATGTCACGAGGGTTCGCGCCCTTCTCGACATCCGCACGAAACTGATCGATTTCCTCCATCGAGCGGAAGCTCAGCAGCTCGAAGTAACGCCACATCAGCGTATCCGGAATCGACACCAACTTGCTGTACATCACCCCAGGCGCTTCCTGGATACCCACATAATTGCCCAGCGACTTGGACATCTTCTTCACGCCATCGAGCCCTTCCAGCAACGGCATGGTCACGATGTTCTGAGCTTCCTGACCATAGGCGCGCTGCAGCTCACGCCCCATCAGCAGGTTGAACTTCTGGTCGGTACCACCCAGTTCGACATCAGCCTTGAGCGCAACCGAGTCGTAACCCTGCACCAGCGGATAGAGGAACTCATGGATGGCGATCGGCTGCTGGCTGGTGTAGCGCTTGTCGAAGTCGTCACGTTCGAGCATGCGCGCGACGGTGTACTGGGACGCCAGGCGAATGAAGTCGGCCGGGGTCAGCGTATCCATCCAGGTGGAGTTGAACGCCACCTCGGTCTTGGCCGGGTCGAGAATCTTGAACACTTGCTGTTTATAGGTTTCGGCGTTGTCCAGAACCTGCTCACGGGTCAGCGGCGGGCGCGTGGCACTTTTGCCGCTCGGGTCACCGATCATGCCGGTGAAGTCACCGATCAGGAAGATCACCTGGTGCCCCAGCTCCTGGAACTGCCGCAGCTTGTTGATCAGTACGGTATGGCCCAGATGCAGATCAGGAGCCGTTGGGTCGAAGCCAGCCTTGATACGCAGCGGCTGGCCGCGCTTGAGCTTCTCCACCAGTTCCGACTCGACCAACACCTCTTCCGCACCGCGCTTGATAAGCGCCAGCTGCTCTTCAACCGACTTCATAGACAGACCCGCAAGGCTCAGATTCAAAGGGGACCAACCATACAAGATCGGCCGTCAAATACAAGTTTCGCAAAGGAATGTGACCCGAGAGGCGCCTTGCGGCGTCTACGCGCCCTTGCGCGAAAATGGATTTGGTTATATTTTATACAGTTATTTCATCTTCATCATGTCATTCATCTTTTTCAGCGTATTCAGTCACCTTTTTCATTCACTTTTTCAAAGTCACCTTATCTATGACCAACGACACGCCTAAAGCGCCCCCGCTTTATCCGAAAAGCCATCTGTTGGCCGCCAGCGGCATCGCCGCCCTGCTCAGCCTGGCCTTGCTGGTATTTCCCTCCAGCGACGTAGAAGCGAAGAAGACCACCCTCAGCCTCGAGCTCGAAACCCCGGCCGAGCAACTCAAGGACGAATCCAAGGCCGCACCGCTGGTGCAGTCCACCGAATCCACCGGCTCGCCCTTCGCCCAGATCGAAGGGGATGAACCCGCTACAGAACAGGCCGCCGAGCAACCGCAACCCGTCGCACAGGAAAAGGCGCAAGACAAGGCTCCCGGCCATCGCGAAGTCGTCGTCGCCCGTGGCGACACCCTCTCCACGCTGTTCGCCAAAGTGGGCCTGCCTGCCAACGTCGTGCATGACGTGCTGGCCAGCGACAAGCAAGCCAAGCAGTTCAGCCAGCTTAAACACGGCCAGGTACTGCAGTTCGAGCTGGACAAGGACGGCCAACTGGCCAGCTTGCACAGCCAGGTCAGCAACCTCGAAAGCATCCGCCTGAACAAGACCGACAAGGGTTACGCGTTCGAGCGCGAAATCACCAAGCCCCTGGTGCGAACCGCCTACGCCCATGGCGTCATCAAGAGTTCGCTCTCGGCCTCGGCCCAACGTGCCGGCCTTTCCCACAGCCTGACCATGGATATGGCCCGCGTGCTGGGCTACGACATCGACTTCGCCCAGGACATCCGCCCTGGCGACGAATTCGACGTGGTCTACGAACAGAAGGTCATGGATGGCAAGGTGATCGGCACCGGCAACATCCTCTCGGCGCGTTTCACCAATCGCGGCAAGACCTACACCGCCGTGCGCTACACCAACAAACAGGGCAATACCAGCTACTACACCGCTGACGGCAACAGCCTGCGCAAGGCGTTCATCCGCACACCGGTAGACTTCGCCCGCATCAGCTCGCGCTTCTCCGCCGGACGCAAGCACCCGATCCTGAACAAGATTCGCGCCCACAAGGGTGTCGACTATGCAGCGCCTCGCGGCACGCCAATCAAGGCAGCCGGTGATGGCCGCATCGAGCTGGCCGGCCGCCGGGGCGGCTACGGCAACACCGTCATCATCGCCCACGGCAACACCTACAAGACCCTGTATGGCCACATGCAGGGCTTCGCCAAAGGCATCAAGACCGGCAGCAACGTCAAGCAGGGCCAGATCATCGGCTATATCGGCACCACCGGTCTCTCCACTGGCCCACACCTGCACTACGAGTTCCAGGTCAACGGCGTCCATGTCGACCCGCTGAGCCAGAAGGTGCCAATGGCCGATCCGATCGCCAAGGCCGAGCGCCAGCGCTTCATGCAGCAAAGCCAACCCCTGATCGCTCGCATGGATCAGGAAAAGGCCACGCTGCTCGCCGCCAACAAGCGCTGATTCATGGCGTTCTACCTGGGGGTGATGTCCGGCACCAGCCTTGACGGCCTGGACATTGCCCTGATCGAACAAGGCGAGCAGCCCCGATTGCTCGCCACCCGCTACCTGCCCATGCCCTCCGACCTTCGCCAGGACCTGCTGAGCCTCTGCGCCAGCGGCCCTGACGAGATCGCACGGGCAGCGCTGGCCGAGAACCGCTGGGCTGGCCTTGCTGCAGAAGGCATACAGCAATTGCTGACCGAGCAGAAACTCGAGCCCAGCGCCATCCGCGCCATCGGCAGCCACGGCCAGACCATCCGCCACGAACCGGCCCGAGGCTTCACCTTGCAGATCGGTAATCCGGCCTTGCTCGCCGAGTTGACCGGCATCTGCGTGGTGGGTGATTTCCGTCGCCGCGATGTGGCCGCAGGTGGCCAGGGCGCACCGCTGGTCCCGGCCTTCCACGAAGCCTTGTTCGGCCATCTGGGACAGCGCCTGGCCGTACTCAACGTCGGCGGCTTCAGCAACCTGAGCCTAATTGCCCAGGACACTCCGGTACATGGCTTCGACTGCGGCCCGGGCAATGTGCTGCTGGATGCATGGATCGAGCGCAAGCGCGGCCAGACCTTCGACGCCGATGGCGCATGGGCGGCGAGTGGCAAGGTGCAGGACCAATTGCTGGCGGCACTGCTGAGCGACCCGTTCTTTGCCGGCAACGGCCCCAAGAGCACCGGGCGCGAGGTATTCAACCTGCCCTGGCTCGATGCCCACCTGGCAACGTTGCCGCACTACCGCGACGAAGACGTTCAGGCCACGCTGCTGGAGCTGACTGCACGCAGCATCACCGATGCCTTGCGCAATGCCCAGCAGGATACCGAGGCCCTGATGGTCTGCGGCGGCGGCGCGCGCAATGGCACCCTGATGAATCGGCTGGCCGCCTTGCTGCCTGCCGCGAAAGTGACCAGCACCAGCGCCCAAGGTATCGATCCGGACTGGGTCGAGGCAATGGCATTCGCATGGCTGGCTCATTGCTGCCTCGAAGGCATCCCGGCTAACCGCCCAAGTGTCACGGCTGCCAGAGGGCTACGAGTACTGGGCGCGATCTACCCAGCCTGAAAGACAGAAACGAAAACGCCGCGCAATTGCGCGGCGTTTTCGTTCAAGCGCGACTCAGATCGAAAACGACGAACCGCACCCGCAGGTGGTAGCGGCGTTCGGGTTCTTGATCACGAAGCGAGAGCCTTCCAGGCCTTCCTGGTAGTCCACTTCGGCGCCCGCCAGATACTGGAAGCTCATTGGGTCAACGACCAGCGAAACGCCTTCGCGCTCGACAATGGTGTCGTCCTCGGCCACGTCTTCATCGAAGGTGAAGCCGTACTGGAAACCCGAGCAGCCGCCGCCTGTGACGAACACACGCAGCTTGAGGCGATCATTGCCTTCTTCGGATACCAGGGTCTTCACCTTGTGCGCAGCCCCTTGGGTAAACTCCAAAGCGGTGGGGGTGAAGGTTTCAACGCTCATGTTGGTTCTCCCGGCGTAAGCCGCCATAAAACTCGATGACGCGCATTATCCGCTTCTCCGAGAAAATTGGTCAAGAATTGTGCGGCTTTGGTCGACACAAACGAAAAGGCCCGCACGAGGCGGGCCTATTCACCTGCTTGACGATTAAGGCAGCAGGCCAGCGTGGGACAGGCCCATGCGCTCATCCAGCCCGAACAGGATGTTCAGGTTCTGCACCGCCTGGCCGGACGCGCCCTTGACCAAGTTGTCGATCACCGACAGCACCACCACCAGATCACCACCCTGCGGGCGATGGACGGCGATACGGCAGACGTTGGCGCCACGCACGCTGCGGGTCTCAGGGTGACTACCGGCCGGCATCACGTCGACGAACGGCTCGTTCGCATAGCGTTTCTCGAACAGCGCCTGCAGGTCGACCGAGGTGTCGACAACATTCGCGTAGAGGGTGGCATGAATACCGCGAATCATTGGAGTCAGGTGAGGCACGAAGGTCAGACCGATATCCTTGCCCGCTGCCAGGCGCAGGCCCTGGCTGATTTCTGGCAGGTGGCGGTGCCCTTTGACTGCATAGGCCTTCATGCTTTCGCCGGCCTCGCAGAACAGCGAGCCCACTGCAGCACCACGGCCGGCGCCACTGACACCCGACTTGCAGTCGGCAATCAGGCGCGACGGATCGGCCAGACCCGCTTCGAGCAATGGCAGGAAACCAAGCTGGGTCGCGGTCGGGTAGCAACCCGGCACGGCGATCAGGCGCGCTTGGCGGATCTTCTCGCGGTTCACTTCAGGCAGGCCGTAGACGGCATCCTTGAGCAGTTCCGGCGCGCCATGCGGCTGGCCGTACCACTTGCCCCACTCGACAGCGTCCTGCAGACGGAAGTCGGCAGACAGGTCGATGACTTTGGTCCCGGCAGCCAGCAACTCGCCGGCCAGGGCATGGGCAACGCCATGCGGTGTGGCGAAGAACACCACGTCACAGGCGCCGAGCGTCTTGCTGTCCGGTACGCTGAACTGCAAACCGTCATAGTGGCCGCGCAGGTTCGGGTACATGTCGGCCACCGCGACACCCGCCTCGGAGCGCGATGTGATGACCGCTACCTCGGCCTGTGGGTGCTGTGCCAGCAGGCGCAACAGTTCGACACCGGTGTAACCCGTGCCGCCGACGATACCGACCTTGATCATAACGCTTGCCCCTCATCAACGAGACCACTGGAAAGCGCACGATAATAGGGTTACGTGACGCCTGTAACAACTCTTGGGTACCCCTTCGCAGCGCCGGACCACTACTATCTGACCACCGTGAAAACCTGAAGGAACTCCCCCATGCTCTATCTCTGGATCAAGGCGCTGCATATCGTCAGCGTGGTCTGCTGGTTCGCAGGTCTGTTCTACCTGCCGCGCCTGTTCGTCTATCACGCCCAGAGCCAGGACAGCATCAGCCAGGAACGCTTCGTCACCATGGAGCGCAAGCTGTACCGCGGCATCATGAACCCGGCGATGATCGCCACCTACGTGTTCGGTATCTGGATGCTCTACCTCACGCCCGGCTGGCTGAGCCAAGGCTGGCTGCATGCCAAGCTGACCCTGGTGATCCTGCTGACCGGCTACCATCACGTCTGCGGCGCACAGCGCAAACGCTTCGCCGCCGGGCAGAACACCCGCAGCCATGTGTACTACCGCTGGTTCAACGAAGTACCGGTATTGATCCTGCTGGCTGTCGTAATTCTGGTGGTGGTCAAACCGTTCTGAGCATACCCCCTGAGCAAAGGAGCCTTGCCATGTCCCTGCCCGCAACACTTGAACACCGTCTGCGACTGCCTGTGGTTGCCGCGCCGATGTTCCTGATTTCCAACCCGCAGCTGGTCCTGGCTTGCTGCGCCAACGGTGTGGTGGGCAGTTTTCCGGCGTTGAACCAGCGCGACAGTGCCGGCTTCAAGGCCTGGCTGGAGGAGATCGAGGCAGGGCTCGCGCAGTTACAGGCGCCCGCGCCTTATGCCGTCAACCTCATCGTGCACCCGAGCAACCCGCGCCTGCAGGCCGATCTCGCCCTGTGCGTGGAGCACCAGGTTCCCATCGTGATCACCAGCCTGGGCGCGGTGAAGGAGGTAGTGGACGCAGTGCACGGTTATGGCGGCCTGGTGTTCCACGATGTCACCACCCGTCGTCACGCCGAGAAAGCCGCCGAGGCCGGCGTCGATGGCCTGATCGCCGTGGCTGCGGGCGCCGGCGGTCATGCCGGGACCTGGAGCCCGTTCGCCCTGGTCGCGGAGATCCGCCAATTCTTCGACAAGACCCTGCTGTTGGCCGGTTGCATCAACCAAGGTCACGAAATTCTCGCGGCACGTCTGCTGGGCGCCGATCTCGCGTACATGGGCACACGCTTCATCGCCACCCGCGAGAGCCAAGCCCAGGACGCCTACAAGAAAATGCTCCTCGATGCCCATGCTGCCGATATCGTCCACACCCCGGCGGTGTCGGGTGTACCGGCCAGCTTTCTGCGCCAGAGTCTGGAGCAGGCCGGTTACGACATGGCCGCGCTCAAGCACAACCCGGGCGAGGTCAAGCTCAAACCGCTGGATGAAGAAGCCAAGGCCTGGAAAACCGTGTGGTCGGCTGGCCAGGGCGCGGGCGGTATCCATGACCTACCCGATACGGCAGTGCTGATCGAGCGCCTGCGTGACGAATACCAGGCTGCCCAGCTTCGCAGCGCTGAACTGGCGCGCTGAAGCCCCTGCAAAAGACCACAACCGCCCCGGCCAAGCTGTACACTAGGCGCCCTCTTCCGCCCCCAGGAGCCTTGCATGACCCGTTACGCCATGATCACCGGAGCTTCCAGCGGCCTGGGCCTGGCCCTGGCGGAGGCCCTGGCGCGGCGCGGGCGCAACCTGATCCTGGTGGCACGCCATCGTGAAACCCTCGAACCGATCGCGATCGAGCTGACCCAGCGCTTCGGTGTCGAGGTTCTGCTGCGCGCCTGCGACCTCAGCCAGCCTTTGCGCCTGTCGGGATTCGTACTTGAGCTGGAAGAGGGCGAGCGGCGCATCGACCTGCTGGTCAACTGTGCCGGCCAGCGCACCTACGGGCCCTTCCTGGCCCATGAGTGGGCCGACGAACAAGACCTGCTGGAGGTCAATATCCTCGCCCTGACCCGCCTGTGCCACGCGATCGGCAACCTGATGGCGGTGCACGGTGGCGGCCAGATCCTCAACGTAGCCTCACTGGCCAGCGCCGCGCCAGGTCCGTGGATGGCCTGCTACAGCGCCAGCAAGGCCTATGTACTGAGTTTCTCGGAAGCCCTGCGCGAAGAACTGCGTCGTACCGGGATCAAGGTGTCGGTGTTGTGCCCGGGCCCGATCCGCTCGGCAAAACGACACATCCCGCGACTGGAGGGCAGTTCGCGCTGCCTGAGTGCCGAAGAAGTGGCGCTCTACACAGTGCGCGCGCTGGACAAGAACCACGCCCTGATCATGCCAGGCCGACGCAATCGCTGGCTGGCCTTCGCCCCACGCCTTCTGCCGCGCTGGTTGAGCCGCAAGCTGGCGGGCGTGATCCATCGTCGCTACTGCCCGATCGGCGCCGAATGACCTCTGTCCGAGCAGCGCTTCGCTGAGTACACTGCGCTTCGACCCTCACCAAGGAGCAAGTGACGTGGACGATCTATTCCTCAAGATCATCAACCGGGAAATCCCGGCGGATATCATCTACGAAGACGACCAGATCCTGGCCTTCAAGGATATCGCCCCTGCGGCGCCGGTACATTTTCTGGTCATCCCGAAAAAGCACATCCCGACCCTCAACGACCTGACCGAAGAGGACAAGGCACTGGCTGGCCACATCCTGTTCACCGCCCAGCGCCTGGCCGTCGAGCAGGGCTGCGAGGAAGGTTTCCGCGTGGTCATGAATTGCAACCCCAAGGGTGGGCAGACGGTCTATCACATCCACATGCACGTGCTCGGCCAGCGTCAGATGAACTGGCCACCGGGCTGACCCAAGGCAAGCCCATCCGGCATGATTGAGTTAAACTGTCGGGCATCACTTTAGTGGAGGTGCCCGATGGCTACCGAACGTCACTATTCACCGCTCGACCGCTTGTTGCTGCAGGCTGACACCGCCATGCGCACCTTGCTGCCCTTCAGCGGCCAACCTTCCCGTCCCTCGCCCGCGATCATCCAGCCTGACGCCGAGCTGGACGAGTCCCAGACCCGCCATATCGCCGGCCTGATGCGCATCAACCATACCGGTGAAGTCTGCGCCCAGGCGCTCTACCAAGGCCAGGCACTGACCGCCAAGCTGCCGCAGGTACGCAAGGCCATGGAGCATGCCGCCGAGGAAGAGATCGACCACCTGGCCTGGTGCGAACAGCGCATCCGCCAACTGGGCAGTCATCCCAGTGTGCTCAACCCGTTGTTCTATGGCATGTCGTTCGGCATCGGTGCCCTCGCCGGCCTGGTCAGCGACAAGGTCAGCCTGGGCTTCGTCGCCGCCACAGAACATCAGGTCTGCAAGCACCTGGACGAGCACCTCGAACAGATCCCCGAGGAAGACGAAAAATCCCGCGCCATTCTCGAGCAGATGCGCGTCGATGAAGAGCAACACGCCGAATCCGCACTGGAAGCAGGCGGCTACCGCTTCCCTGCCACGGTGCGTTTCGGCATGAGCCTGCTGGCCAAGGTGATGACCAAGAGCACCTACCGAATCTAGGACGAGCCGATGACCGAGCGCTTCGATGCCAAGGACCTGGCCAGCGCCGTAAGCGCCGGCATTCTCCAGCCAGGACAGGATCGGGCGCTGCTCGAGTTCCTGCGTCAGCAACCGCAACAACAGGGCCGGTTCCAGCTGGCCCATGTCGCTTTCTACTTCGGCGCGCTGCTGATCATGGCAGCCATGGGCTGGTTGCTCACCGAAGCCTGGATGCGCATTGGTGATACAGCACTGCTGACCGCCGCCCTCCTCTATATCGCCGCGCTTACCCTGTTCGCCCTGTCACTCCAGCGCCGTGGACAGGTCATTGCTGCTGGCGTTCTCGCTGCGGTGGCCGTAAGCATCGTGCCATTGGCAGTCTTCGCCATCGAGCGCCTGCTCGGCTGGTGGCCGCTGGATGACCTGCAGTTCGACTACCACCAGTACTACACCTACGTGCAGGGCGGCTGGCTGCTGATGGAAGCGGCGACCGTCGTCGCCGGGGTGGCGATGCTGCGCCTGGTGCCTTTCCCCTTCATCGTGATGCCAATTGCCGTGGCCTTGTGGTTCATGTCCATGGACCTCAGCGAATGGTTCTACGGCGAAGTGTTCAGTTGGGAGCAGCGCCAGAAGGTCTCGGTGTGGTTCGGCCTGCTGTTGCTGGCCGTGTTCCTGGCTGCCGATGGTCGCACGCGCCGCGATTACGCCTACTGGGGCTATCTGGCAGGGCTTCTGGCATTCTGGGGCGGGTTGACTTCGATGAACAGCGACAGTGAGCTGGGCAAGGCGCTCTATTGTCTGATCAACCTTGGCCTGATGGGATGTGCAGTGCTGCTGCGCCGACCGATGTTCATGGTATTCGGCGCCATGGGCGTGGCGGCGTACCTGGGCTACCTGTCGTATGACGTGTTCGCCGAGTCGTTGCTGTTCCCGGTAGTAATCACCCTGATCGGGCTTGGCGTTATCGGCCTTGGGTTGGCTTACCAGAAACGCCGCGAGCACCTGAGCCAGTCGTTGCGGGCAAAGCTGCCGCAATGGTTGCTCGACGCGTTACCGGCCCTGCGCGACTGAAACGGGGCCGCCAGGCGGCCCCACCACTTCAACCCAGCTCTACGATCTCGTACCCATGGGTGATCTCCACACCCGCACGATCGAGCATGATCGATGCCGAGCAATACTTCTCGGCCGACAGCTCGACCGCTCGCTTGACCTGCGCCTCTTTGAGGCCACGGCCCTTGACCACGAAGTTCAGGTGGATCTTGGTGAATACCTTGGGATCTTCGCTGGCGCGCTCAGCCTCGAGAAAAGCTTCGCAGCTTTCCACCGCCTGTCGGGATTTCTTCAGGATGCTGACCACATCGAAACTGCTGCAGCCACCCAGGCCGAGCAGCAGCATCTCCATCGGGCGTACGCCCAGGTTACGACCGCCAGCCTCGGGAGGACCGTCCATGACCACGACATGCCCACTCCCCGACTCACCGAGGAACATGGCCTCACCGGCCCACTGGATGCGTGCCTTCATCTATCCGGACTCCTGATTTCGTAAAAGGTCGTCAGCTTAGACCTTGTAGCGCTGTCGGAAAAGCTCAAGACGTTGGGGTTTCATGCCGATAAAGCCGAAGTGTCTGATAAGCTGACGCCAAATCACTGGCGCTCGCTGTCAGTAACCTCCTACAAAAATGCCTCTGCGTCGCTCGAACAGGATTTTCGTGATGGTAGCCTCAGCACTCCCTGCCAAGATCAAGAATATCGACAAGCTGCTGGTGCACTGCCAACGCCGCCGCTATGCCGCCAAGAGCAACATCATCTGCGCCGGCGACCGGGCCGAGACGCTGTCGTTCATCGTCAAGGGATCGGTGACCATCCTGATCGAGGACGATGAAGGTCATGAGATGATCATCGCCTACCTCAACAATGGTGACTTCTTCGGTGAATTGGGGTTGTTCGAACCAGCGGGCCCCGAACAGCAGCGCAGCGCCTGGGTACGGGCCAAGACCGAGTGCGAAGTGGCCGAGATCAGCTACGACAAGTTCCGCGAGCTGGCCCGTCACGATCCGGACATTCTCTACGCCCTTGGCAGCCAGATGGCCCAGCGCCTGCGCAACACAACGCGCAAGGTCGGCGACCTGGCCTTCTTCGACGTCACCGGCCGCGTCGCCCGTTGCCTGCTCGACCTGTGCAAGCAGCCGGATGCCATGACCCACCCCGACGGCATGCAGATCAAGATCACCCGTCAGGAGATCGGGCGGATCGTCGGCTGTTCGCGCGAGATGGTCGGCCGGGTGCTCAAGGATCTTGAAGAACGCAGCCTGGTGCAGGTCAAGGGCAAGACCATGGTGGTCTACGGAACCCGCTAATCCTTGGGCAGCGCCGCGATCACCTCGGCGTAGGCCTGGGACAGCCGCTCGAACCAAGGGGCTGCGGGCACCACTTCATGCAAGGCAATATGGCTGTCGGCGCGGCAACGTTGCTCCAGCCCACAGCAGTCGTTGAAGCGGTTGACCGCCGCCACCATCGACTCGCGCTCGTTGTCCAGCAGCAGCGCGCCATGCACCAGCACTACCGGGCGCTTGCCGCCCAGCCCTTGGCGCCAGCGCTGGGCAGTGCCGACCAGCTTGCGGCCGTTGAGATTGACGTTGTAGCGCCCATCGCAGAACGCACCGTCGATCTCCCCGACCGACGCCACACCACCCCATTCGCGCAAGACATCGCACAGCGGCAGGCACAGGCGCTCGTAAGCGTTCTCGATGCGTCCGTGGTCACCTTCGCTGCGCGGTGCGACGTAGACCAGCGCCACGTTCACGGTCGAATGGGACTGCGGCACCGGCTCTCCACCGGTTTCACGCAGCAACACCGGCCAGCCAGCGATCGCCAGCTCGGCACAGGCGGCTTCGAAGTTGTCGAGACGACTCATTCGTCGCGGCATGACCAGAGCATGATCGGTGGGGCGCCAGAACAGCACGCCGGACTCACGCTCGCCACGGCAGACGGCGGCGAGCAGCTCCTGTTCGGCATGCAGGCCCTGCTCGACGGTGAGGGCCAGGGGTTGATCGGTCATTGATCCACCTTGGAAATCCGGTTCACTGGCCCGCGAAAGGGCCAGAACAGTCATACAAAAAAGCCGGCATCAAGCCGGCTTCGTTTTTTGATCAGTCCAGAGGCTGAACAGTCTTCTTCACCTGATCCGGGAAGAACAGCCTCTGCAGCTCCAACCCCGGCTGCTCGGCGCGCATGAAGGCTTCGCCCACCAGGAACGAATACACCTCGTTGATTTCCATCAGCTCCACGTCGGCGCGGTTGAGGATACCGCTCTCGGTGACCGCCAGGCGGTCACGCGGAATGCGCGGCAGCAAGTCGAGGGTGGTGTCCAGGCTGACCTCGAAGGTGTGCAGATTGCGGTTGTTGACCCCCACCAGTGGCGTATCGAGGGTTTTCAGCGCACGCTCGAGCTCATTGCCATCGTGTACCTCCACCAGCACGTCGAGACCGACATCCTTGGCGGTGGCGGCCAGCTCGGCCATCTTCACATCGTCCAGTGCCGAGACGATCAGCAGCACGCAGTCGGCGCCCAGGGCGCGGGCTTCGACGATCTGGTAGGGATCGACCATGAAGTCCTTGCGGATCACCGGCAACGACACGGCAGCGCGGGCCTGTTGCAGGTACGCGTCTGCGCCCTGGAAGTAATCCACGTCGGTGAGTACCGACAGGCAGGTGGCGCCGCCCTTCTCGTAGCTCACCGCGATTTCCGCAGGCACGAAGTGCTCGCGGATCACGCCCTTGCTCGGCGAGGCCTTCTTGATCTCAGCGATGACCGCAGGCTGCTTGCGCTTGGCCTGTTCGATCAAGGCGTTGGCGAAGCCGCGGGGAGCGTCGGCGCCCTTGGCCAGACGCTCCAGTTCGGCGAGGCTCACGCGCGCGCTGCGCTCGGCCACTTCCTGAAACTTGCGGGCGATGATCCTTTCCAGCACCGTCGGTACGCTCATGCTCCGTTCTCCTGCTTGAATACCGCGGTAAAGGCGCCCAGCTCCTGGAGTTTTTCCCAGGCAAGGCCGGTGTGCAGCACATCGTGGGCGAGTTCGACGCCCGACTTCAGGCTCATCGCATGGTCGGCGGCATACAGCGCGGCGCCAGCGTTGAGCACGATCATTTCGGCAGCTTTCTGGCCGTTTTCGGTCTTGCGTCGGCCCAGGGCGTCACGGATCAGCGCCAGCGAAGCCTGTGGGTCCTCGACCGCCAGGCCATGCAGGCTCTGGCTCTTCATGCCAAGGTCTTCCGGTTCGACCCAGTATTCGGTGATCTCACCGTTCTTCAATTCCGCGACGAAAGTCGGCGCGGCCAGGCTGAATTCGTCCAGGCCATCCTTGGAGTGCACCACCAGCACATGCTTGCTGCCCAGGCGCTGCAACACTTCGGCGAGCGGGCGGCACAGGGCCTGGGTGAATACACCAACCACCTGGTGCTTCACACCGGCCGGATTCGTAAGCGGGCCGAGCATGTTGAAGAGCGTGCGCAAGCCCAGGTCGCGGCGCGGGCCAGCAGCATGCTTCATCGCACTGTGGTGAGTCTGGGCGAACATGAAACCGATCCCCAGGCTATCGATGCAGCGGGCCACCTGCACTGGGGTAAGGTTCAGGTAGATACCGGCCGCCTCCAGCAGGTCGGCGCTGCCGCTCTTGCCGGACACCGCGCGGTTGCCGTGCTTGGCCACCGGGCAACCGGCCGCGGCGAGCACGAAGGCCGAAGCCGTGGAAACGTTGAAGATGTTGGCCCCGTCGCCGCCGGTGCCGACGATGTCGACCACGCCGTCGAGGCTCTTGAGCTCGACCTTTTCGGCCAGCTCACGCATGACCGAAACGGCGCCGACGATCTCGTCGATGCTCTCGCTCTTCATGCGCATGCCCATCAGAAAGGCGCCGATCTGCGCCTCGGTGCATTGTCCGGTCATGATCTGACGCATGACATCGCGCATTTCGTCTGTGGACAGGTCCAGGTGGCCGACGATGCGGCTCAGCGCGCTCTTGATATCCATGATCGATCCTTAGCGGCGGCCGCCGGTCTGCTTGAGGAAGTTGGCGAACAGCTCGTGGCCCTGCTCGGTGAGGATGGACTCGGGGTGGAACTGCACCCCTTCGATGTTCAAGGTCTTGTGGCGCAGGCCCATGATCTCGTCGACCGAACCGTCTGCATGGGCAGTCCAGGCGGTGACTTCGAGGCAGTCCGGCAGGGTTTCACGCTTGACCACCAGCGAATGGTAGCGGGTCACGGTCAACGGGTTGTTCAGGCCGGCGAACACACCCAGGTCGCGGTGGAACACCGGGCTGGTCTTGCCATGCATGACCTGGCGGGCCCGCACCACGTCACCGCCATACGCCTGGCCGATGGACTGGTGGCCCAGGCACACACCGAGGATCGGCAGCTTGCCGGCAAAGTGCAGGATGGCCTCGATGGAAACGCCTGCCTCGCTGGGCGTGCAAGGACCGGGCGAGACGACGATGCGCTCCGGGTTGAGGGCTTCGATCTGGGCGATGGTCAGTTCGTCGTTGCGAATGACCTTGACCTCGGCACCCAACTCGCCGAGGTACTGGACGACGTTGTAGGTGAAGGAGTCGTAATTGTCGATCATCAGTAACATCTGGGGTCAACCTCTTGAATCTACTGACTGTGCTTTCGAACCTTCCTGCCTCGACCATGGGCGCGGCTCTACCGCGACAGCGAAGATGGAACGACAGGAGGGCAAACGGGGGCGGGCCGGACAGGACCGGCAGGAGAAAGAGTCAGGCGCGCCAACGCCAACGGGCGTGAGCCTTGATAACGCGCATCAGGAGTTTGCTGACGATCAACACGGGGTAGTTCTCGCTCATACGTCCCGGCACAGTAGCCTACCGCGACGACAGGCGCAATACGCCGCAAATACTGGGGAACGAACGGACTGCGTGCTTTTTTGCTAAGGTCTTCGGGCTTGTCTCCATAAAAACAATGAAAAGGAACTTCCACATGCGACAGCCACCTTTCCTGCGCACGGCCCTGTGCCTGCTCACCCTCGCCTGCAGCCAGGCCATGGCGGCGCCCTCGCCGTACTCTTCGCTGATCGTATTCGGCGACAGCCTGAGCGATGCGGGGCAGTTCCCTGACCTCACCGGTGGCACACCGGGCATGCGTTTCACCAATCGCGATGCGAACGGCAACTATGCCCCGGTGTCACCCATGATCCTTGGCGGGAGGCTGGGCTTTTCCGACACGGAACTGGGCCCATCCACCTCGCGGGTCAATCTTGTGCAAGGTCGCCCCGACGGCAACAACTGGGCCGTCGGCGGCTACACGACACAGCAGATCCTCGACTCGATCACCGACACCTCCGAGGCGGTGATTCCACCCGGGCGCCCTGGCGCAGGTCTCGTCCTGCGTGAGCGCCCCGGCTACCTGGCCAACGGCTTGCGAGCCGACCCGAATGCGCTCTACTACGTCACCGGTGGCGGTAATGACTTCCTGCAGGGGCAGGTCAACAGCGCCGCCGATGCAGCCGCCGCTGGCGCGCGGCTGGCCGCCAGTGCCCAGGCCCTGCAGCAGGGCGGAGCGCGCTACATCATGGTGTGGCTGCTGCCCGATCTGGGGCAGACCCCGAATTTCAGCGGTACGCCGCAGCAGGGCCCGCTGTCGCAGCTTTCGGGCGTGTTCAACCAGTCGCTGCTCAACCAGTTGCGCCAGATCGACGCTGAAATCATCCCGCTGAACATCCCCACCCTGCTCGGCGAGGCCCTGCGCAGCCCGGCGGAGTTCGGCCTGGCCGCCGACCAGAACCTGGTCGGTACCTGCTACAGCGGCGACAGCTGCGTGCAAAACCCGGTCTATGGCGCCAACGGCACCAACCCCGACCCAACCCGGCTGCTGTTCAACGACTCGGTACACCCGACCATTGCTGGCCAGCAACTGATCGCCGACTACGCCTATTCCATCCTAGCCGCCCCTTGGGAACTGACGCTGCTTCCGGAAATGGCCCACGCCAGCCTGCGCGCCCATCAGGATGAGCTGCGCAACCAGTGGCAGACACCCTGGCAGGCAGTTGGTCAGTGGCAAGCCTTCGTCGCCACCGGCGCCCAGGATCTGGACTTCGGCAGCCAGCGCAGTTCGGCGAGTGGCGATGGTCGCGGTTACAACCTGACCCTCGGCGGTAGCTACCGACTCGATGATGCCTGGCGCGTCGGCCTGGCAGCAGGCGTCTACAGACAGAAACTGGAGGCAGGCCAACAAGACTCGGACTACAAGCTCGACAGCTACCTGGCCAGCGCCTTCGCCCAGTTCCGCGAGAACCGCTGGTGGGCCGATGCGACGCTGACTGCCGGGCACCTGGACTACAGCGATCTAAAACGCAGCTTCGCCCTGGGCGCCAGCGAGCGCACCGAAAAAGGCGATACCGATGGCGAGGCCTGGGCCATCAGCGGGCGACTGGGCTACAACCTGGCCGCCGACGCGAGCAGCTGGCAATTGGCGCCGTTCATCAGCGCCGACTATGCGCGAGTCAAGGTCGATGGCTACGACGAGAAGAGCGGACGCTCCACGGCCCTGGCTTTCGACGACCAGGACCGCAAATCCCGCCGCCTGGGTGCAGGACTGCTGGGCAGTGTGCAAGTGCTGCCGAGCACGCGGTTGTTCGCCGAGGTCGCGCGCGAGCACGAGTTCGAGGATGACCGCCAGGACCTGACCATGCACCTGACCACCCTGCCGGGCAACGACTTCACCCTCGCCGGCTACACGCCGCACAGCAACCTGACCCGCGCGAGCCTGGGCCTCAGCCATGAACTGGTGCCGGGGGTGAACCTGCGGGGCAATTACAACTGGCGCAAGAGCGATGAACTGCGCCAACAGGGGGTAAGCCTGGCGGTGAGCCTGGACTTTTGAGGGTTAACCCGTCGCGGTGCCAGCCCGCTCCTACAGCAATTGCAGTGAACCTGTAGGAGCGGGCTGGCCCCGCGATGGGCTGCGCAGCAGCCCACTCACACCACCAAAAAAACGGCGCTCATCAGAGCGCCGTTTTTTCATCCATCAGCCGCGCGGCGTCTGCTCGGCCAGCGCCACGGCACGGAACATCGCCCGACGCTTGTTGATGGTCTCTTCCCACTCCAGTGCCGGTACCGAGTCGGCCACGATGCCGCCACCGGCCTGCACGTGCAGTTCGCCGTCCTTGATCACCGCAGTACGGATGGCAATGGCGGTGTCCATGTTGCCGTTCCAGGCAAAGTAACCCACTGCACCACCATAGACACCCCGCTTGACCGGCTCCAGCTCGTCGATGATCTCCATCGCCCGGATCTTCGGCGCGCCCGACAATGTGCCGGCCGGCAGGATCGCACGCAGTGCGTCCATCGCCGTCAGCCCCTCGGCCAACTCGCCGGTGACGTTCGAGACGATATGCATGACGTTCGAATAACGCTCGATCACCATTTTCTCGGTCAGGCGCACGCTGCCCGTCGACGACACACGCCCCACATCGTTGCGCCCCAGGTCGATCAGCATCAGGTGCTCGGCGATTTCCTTGTCGTCCGACAGCAGGTCGTCTTCCAGCGCGCGGTCGGCCTCTTCGTTGGCGCCGCGCGGGCGGGTGCCAGCGATCGGACGTACGGTGACCAGATTATCCTCGACCCGCACCAGCACTTCCGGCGAGCTGCCGACCACATGGAAGTCGCCGAAGTTGAAGAAGTACATGTAGGGGGTCGGGTTGAAGCAGCGCAGCGCCCGGTACAGGTCGATGGGCGCAGCCTTGAAGTCGATGGACATGCGCTGCGACGGTACGACCTGCATGCAGTCGCCAGCGAGGATGTATTCCTTGATCCGCCCGACCGCATTCTCATAGTCGTCCCGGGTGTAGCTGGAGCGGAATTCAGGCTCGGCGGCCATCGGCCCGCTGAGGTCCAGCCCCCGACGCGGGGTGATTGGCTGGCGCAGCTTGTCGAGCAAGCCATCCAGACGCGCCTTGCCTTGCTCGAACGCCTGCTCCTCAGACGGGTCGACCAGCACGATCGCGTGCATCTTGCCGGCCAGGTTGTCGAACACCACCACGGCGTCGGAGACCATCAGCAGGATGTCCGGCACCCCCAGCGGATCCGGGTTCGGGCAGGCGCCCAGGCGCTTTTCGACATAGCGCACGCAGTCATAGCCGAAATAGCCGACCAGGCCACCATTGAAGCGCGGCAACCCAGGAATGTCGGCGACCTTGTAGCGGTCCTTGAAAGACTCGACGAATGCCAGTGGATCTTCGACCTCGTGGCTCTCTACCTCGACGCCATCGTGCAGGATGCTCACCCGGTAGCCGTGGACGCGCATCACTGTGCGCGAAGGCAAACCGATCATCGAGTAGCGCCCCCACTTCTCCCCGCCCTGCACGGACTCGAGCAGATAAGAGTTGGCCTGGTCGGCAAGCTTCAGGTAGATGGACAGCGGCGTATCGAAGTCGGCCAGGGTTTCACAGGCCAGGGGAATGCGGTTGTAGCCGGCAGCGGCCAGGCGCAGGAATTCTTCGCGGGTCATGGGTAGCCTCGTGGCAAGCAGCAATGGGTTCGGGCAAGCGGACGGGCCGGCAGGCGCCGGCGAGCGGGAGTCAGGCGCGCCAGCGCCAACGGGCCAGGGCCTTGATGACTTTCATCCAGAATTTGCCGGTAACACCCACAGTGGAGTCTCTGTCTTGGGAGGCTTGAAGGTCCGCCCACGTTATCCCAGTGTCGGTGACTAAGCAACCGGGCAACAGCAGGCGCAGATCGTCGAGTACCAGGCTCGGCGACTCCTCGTCGATCGGCCGTCCGTGGTTGTAGCCGTAGGTCAGGCCGACGCTCTTGACCCCCGCCGCCCTGGCCGCCTGCACGTCACTGCGCGAATCGCCAACGAACAGCGACTGCTCGGGCGCAATACCGGCCATCTTCATGACGAACAGCAATGCCGCCGGGTCGGGTTTCTTCTGTGGCAGGGTGTCGCCACCGATGATCCAGCGGAAATAGCGACCGATCTTCATCTGGTCCAGCAACGGCCCGACAAAGCGTTCGGGCTTGTTGGTGATCAGCGCCATCTCCACGCCCTGCTTGCGCAACCAGCGCAAGGTGTCGCGCACGCCTGGGTAGACCACGGTCAGCTCATGGCTTTCGCCATAAGCTTCCATGAACAGTGCCAGCGCACGCTCGGCCAGTTGCGCATCGACGGCATCGTGCTCGATGCCGCCGGCCAGGGCGCGGCGCACCAGCACCTCGGCACCGTTGCCCACCCACTGGCGCACGGCATCCAGCCCTGCGGCCGGGCGCCCCAGTTCGAGCAGCATGCGGTCCACGGCGGCGGCCAGGTCCGGTACCGAATCGATCAACGTACCGTCCAGATCGAACATCACCAGCCTGGGCAGCGTCCCCGGGAACAGCTGCTCGAAGCCACTCATGGGCGGGCCTGGGCCAGTTCGGCGCGCATCTTGGCGATCACTTCCTGGTAGTCTGGGGCGTTGAAGATCGCCGAGCCGGCCACGAAGGTGTCAGCGCCAGCAGCGGCGATTTCACGGATGTTGCCGACGTTGACGCCGCCATCGATCTCCAGGCGGATATCACGCCCGCTGGCATCGATCAGCGCGCGGGCCTCGCGCAGCTTGTCGAGGGTGCCTGGGATGAACTTCTGCCCGCCGAAGCCGGGGTTGACGCTCATCAGCAGGACCATGTCGACCTTGTCCATCACGTATTTCAGTGCGTCCAGGCTGGTGGCCGGGTTGAATACCAGGCCGGCCTTGCAGCCGCCGTCCTTGATCAGTTGCAGCGAACGGTCGATGTGTTGCGACGCTTCCGGGTGGAAGGTGATGTAGGTAGCGCCGGCCTCGATGAAGTCGCCGATGATGCGGTCGACCGGGCTGACCATCAGGTGCACATCGATCGGCGCGGTCACGCCGTACTTGCGCAGTGCGGTGCAGACCATCGGACCGATGGTCAGATTGGGCACGTAGTGGTTGTCCATGACATCGAAGTGGACGATGTCGGCCCCGGCGGCCAGAACCTTGTCGACGTCCTCGCCCAGGCGGGCGAAATCGGCGGAAAGAATGGAGGGGGCAATAGCGTAGGGCTGCATGGCGCACCTATGTGGTGGAAATCACGGTGGCGCGCATTGTAACTCAGGGAAGTGGACGGGGGCTGATTGGTATCAATTGGTGTCGAACGGTGCACGGAACCGGGGTTGTCTGTACCGGCCTCATCGCGGGGCAACTGTGGGAGCGGGCTTGCCCCGCGATGAGGCCGGTGCAGCCGCCGCAGGATCAGGCCGGCTGCTGGGTCCGCAACTTCTCGCTGCGCCCGCGCAACCACTCCAGGGTCAGCAGCAGGATCACCGAAAACGCAATCAGCAACGTGGCCGCCGCCGCAATGGTCGGGCTCAGGTTCTCGCGAATGCCACTGAACATCTGCCGCGGCAAGGTGGCCTGCTCTGGGCCAGCGAGGAACAGCGTCACCACCACCTCATCGAAGGACGTGGCAAAGGCGAACAGCGCTCCGGAAATCACGCCCGGCGCAATCAGCGGCAAGGTCACCCGACGGAAGGTCAGCAAGGGCGAGGCGCCGAGGCTGGCCGCGGCGCGCACCAGGTTGTAGTTGAACCCCTGAAGGGTCGCCGACACGGTGATGATCACGAACGGCACGCCCAGCACCGCGTGCACCAGGATCAACGAAATGAAGCTGTTACCCATCCCCAGCGGCGCGAAGAACAAGTAGCTGGCCACACCGATGATCACCACCGGCACCACCATCGGCGAAATCACCAGCGCCATCACCAGCGACTTGCCGGGGAAGTCGCCGCGGGTCAGGCCGATCGCGGCCAGGGTGCCGAACACCATGGCCAGTACCGTGGCCGCCGGAGCGACGATGATGCTGTTCTTCAGCGCGCGCATCCACTCGGCAGAGGCGAAGAAGTCCTGGTACCACTGCAGCGAAAAGCCTTGCAGCGGATACACCAGGAAGCTGCCGCTGTTGAACGACAGCGGAATGATCACCAGCACCGGCAAGACCAGGAACAACAGGATCAGGCCGCAGAGAATGCGCAGGCTGTAGAACCAGACCCGCTCCACGGGCGACATGTAAGGGTTCAGCATGACAAGGCTCCTCAGCTCAGGCGCAGGCGGCTGGCGCCGACCAGCCAGCTATAAATCAGGTACAGCAGCACGGTTGCCAGCAACAGCAACCCGCCCAGGGCCGTGGCCATGCCCCAGTTGATGCTGGTGTTGGTGTAGAAGGCGACGAAATAGCTGACCATCTGGTCGTTCGGGCTGCCCAGCAGGGCGGGGGTGATGTAGTAGCCGATGGCAAGGATGAACACCAGCAGGCAGCCGGCGCCGACACCAGCGTAGGTCTGCGGGAAATACACCCGCCAGAAGCTGGCGAACGGATGACAGCCCAGCGAGATCGCCGCACGCATGTAGCTGGGCGAAATACCTTTCATCACGCTGTACAACGGCAGGATCATGAATGGCAGCAGGATGTGCACCATGGAGATGTAGACCCCGGTGCGGTTGAACACCAGCTCCAACGGCTGATCGATGATGCCAATGGCCATCAGCGCGCTGTTGATCAGGCCGCCAGACTGCAACAACACGATCCACGCCGCCACCCGCACCAGGATCGAAGTCCAGAACGGCAACAACACCAGGATCATCAACAGGTTGCTCTGCCGGGTCGGCAGGTTGGCCAGCAGGTAGGCGAGTGGATAAGCCAGCACCAGGCAGATCACGGTGATCACCACCCCCATCCACAGGGTGCGGGCAAAAATGTCCAGATAAATGGCCTGGTCAGGGGTGGTCTTGGCCAGTTCGCCCAGATCATCGATGCGGTGATCCAGCGAGGCCAGCAGATAGAAAGGTGTCACCTCGCTGGTGTTACGGCGAATTGCCTGCCAGTAGGCCGGGTCGCCCCAGCGCTCATCAAGGGTCTGCAGGGCGTCTTTATAGGAAGCCGGTTCGGTCTTGAACGGCAGTGCACGTGCTGTCTTGGACAGCAGGCTGCGGTAGCCGGCCAGCTCCATGTTCAGGCGCTTGGAAAGCTCGCCCAGGGTCTGATTCTTGCGCGATTCGGCCAGGTCCTCGCTGAGGGCCTTGTACACCGCCTCGTCGGGCAGGCTCTTGCCGTCCCACTGCAACACGGCGTCGACGGTGCGCGGAAGGCCTGCGACCACCTCAGGGTTTTCGACGCTTTTGTACAACAGTGCGGCGATCGGCACGAGGAACACCAGCAGCAGGAACAGCGCCAGCGGCGCGATCAACGCCTGGGCCTTCCAGCGGTTGACCCGTTCGGCGCGCTTGAGGCGCTGCTTGAGACTTGGACCTGCGCCTTCATTCAGGGGCACTGCAATGGCCATGGTGAACTCCGAAAAACACAGAAAACGAGGGAGCGCCGGTCAAACCCCGGCGCTCCTTTGAGGCGCGTTACTTCTTCGCAGCCCAGGCGTTGAAGCGTTGCTCCAACTGCTCGCTGTTGTCGGCCCAGAAGGCCACGTCGATCTGCACCTGGTTGGCGATGTTCTCGGGCGTGGTTGGCATGTCCTTCTTCACATCGTCCGACAGCAGTTCGATGGCCTTGGAGTTGGCAGGGCCGTAGGCGATGTTCTCGGAGTAGATCTTCTGCTGTGCCGGTTGCACGGTATAGGCGATGAACTTCTTCGCCTCTTCCACGTTCTTCGCACCCTTCGGAATGGCCCAGGCGTCGAAATCGTAGATCCCGCCGTTCCACACCACCTTCAGGTTGCTGTCCTTCTGTACCGCAGCGATCCGGCCGTTGTAGGCCGAGCTCATGACCACGTCACCCGAGGCCAGGTACTGCGGCGGCTGGGCGCCGGCTTCCCACCACTGGATGTTCGGCTTGAGCTCGTCGAGCTTCTTGAAGGCTCGGTCTACACCGGCTTTGGTCTGCAGCACCGAGTACACATCCTTGGGCGCTACGCCGTCGGCCATCAGGGCGAATTCCAAGGTGTACTTGGCGCCCTTGCGCAGGCCGCGCTTGCCCGGGAATTTCTTGGTGTCCCAGAAATCGGCCCAGCTGGTGGGCGCGGTCTGGAGTTTGTCAGCGTTGTAGGCCAGCACCGTGGACCACACGAAGAAGCCTACGCCGCAGCCCTGGATCGCACCGGGTACGTAGTCGGCCGCGTTGCCGAACGGCGCGGGGTCGAGTTCCTCGAACAGGCCTTCCTGGCAACCGCGCTCCAGCTCTGGCGACTCCACCTCGACCAGGTCCCACGACACGCTCTTGGTATCGACCATGGCTTTGACCTTGGCCATCTCGCCGTTGTACTCCCCGGCGACGATCTTGCCCTTGCCGGCCTTTTCCCACGGCTCGTAGAACGCCTTGACCTGGGCCGCCTTGTTGGCACCGCCGAACGACACCACGGTGAGGTCCGCGGCCAGGGCCTGCCCCGCGGTAAACAGCCCCAGGGCCAGGGCGGTCAGTTTCAACTGCTTGCGCATTATTATTCTCTCCACAGTACAGGGTTGGTGAAGCAATCGATCAGTGGGCTCCGGCAATCGGGTCGAGCGCACGGGCGTGCTCCACCTGCCAGCCAAGCGGTACCACATCGCCCACGGCCAGGGCCGGGTCGAGCTCGGCGATTGGCTGCTTCACGAAGAAGTCGGCCTTGCCGCAGACTTCCAGGCGCACCCGCACGTGGTCGCCCAGATAGATGAACTCGGCCACGCGGCCGGAGAAACGGTTGACGCAATGCTCGCTGTGGCCGTTGAGACGCACGCGCTCCGGGCGGATCGACAGGGTCACCGGCTCGCCGGCCTGGCCGACGTTCACCGCCAGCGCCTCGACCTTCTCGCCACGTGCCAGTTGCACCTGGCAGCGCTCGCCGTTGCGCGCCAGCAGGGTTCCGTTGATGCGGTTGTTCTCGCCGATGAAGTTGGCGACGAAGGTGTTGGCGGGCTCTTCGTAGAGGGTGCGCGGGTCGGCGATCTGCTGGATCTCGCCCTGGTGGAACACCGCCACGCGGTCGGACATGGTCAGCGCCTCGCCCTGGTCGTGGGTGACATAGACCACGGTCACGCCCAGGCGCTGGTGGATATGCTTGATCTCCATCTGCATGTGTTCGCGCAACTGCTTGTCGAGCGCCCCGAGCGGCTCGTCCATCAACACCAGTTGCGGCTCGAACACCAGCGCTCGCGCCAGCGCCACACGCTGCTGCTGACCGCCGGAAAGCTGGCCGGGGTAGCGCTTGGCGAAGCTGTCGAGCTGGACCATGTTGAGCACACGCTTGACCCGCTCGCTGATGTCGGTCTTGCTCAGGTTGCGCACACTCAGGGGGAAAGCCAGGTTCTCGGCGACGGTCATGTGCGGGAACAGCGCATAGTTCTGGAACACCATGCCGATGTCGCGCTTGTGCGGTGGCACGTTGTTGATCGAGCGCCCGGCCAGCTGGATCTCACCGGCGGTGGGGGTCTCGAAACCGGCCAGCATCATCAGGCTGGTGGTCTTGCCCGAACCGGAAGGGCCGAGCAGGGTGAGGAACTCGCCCTTGCGGATGTCGAGGTTGAGGTCCTTGACGATCAGCGATTCGCCGTCGTAGCTCTTCTGCACACCACGGAAGCTGACCAGCGTCTCGTTCGAATTCGCCTCGCTCATGCCCTGCACCTTCTTGTTGGAATGACTGCGTAGGCAAAAGACTAGAAGAACGGCAAAGCCCCGGAAATCGGGGGTGCTGAGAGAATGCCATCATCCAGATGGAAGAGTTGTTGTAGGGATTGCCCTACAAGGATGACGCGATTGGAATACTCCTCATCCCGACACCTCCAACTCTGTGGGAGCGGGCTTGCCCGCGAAGAGGTCGACACAGACACAGAGATCGACAGGCAGGGACCTTTCGCGGGCAAGCCCGCTCCCACAGATGCATGTCGCAATCAGACCAGCTTGTGCTCCATGGCGTACTTCACAAGCTCCGCCAGCGAATTGACCCTGAGCTTCTGCATCAACCGCGCCTTGTGGGTACTGATGGTCTTGCTCGACAGCGCCAGCTGCTGGGCGATGTCGTTGACGTTGGCACCCTGGGCCAGGCGTTCGAACACCGAGAACTCACGCTCCGACAGCAGTGTGTGCAGCGGCCGGGTCTCGGTCAGGCCCACCTCGAAGACCATGCGGTCGGCCAGCACCGGGTCGATGTAGCGACCACCACCGGCAACGCGGCGGATCGCAGTCAGCAGCAGCGCCGGGTCGCTATCCTTGGTCGCATAGCCTGCCGCCCCCGCCTTGAGCGCGCGTGCAGCCATCTGTGCTTCGTCGTGCATCGACAGCACCAGGATGGCTGGCGGACTGTTCAGCGCGCGGATCCGCGGAATCGCCTCCAGGCCGTTGACGCCCGGCATCGAGATATCCAGCAGCACCACCTCGCAGGGGGTATGGCGCAGCGTTTCGAGCAACTGCTCGCCATTGCCGGCCTCGCCCGCTACCAGCATGTCCTTGGCCAGGCCGATCAATTGCTTGATGCCCTCGCGGACGATGGTGTGGTCTTCAGCCACCAGCACTCGAATCAAGGTGTTTCTCCTAATAAAGAGGGATGGCCACGCTCAGGCTGGTGCCCTCGCCCGGCTCGCTTTCCAGGGTCATGCTGCCGCCCAGCATCAGCACCCGCTCACGCACGCCGACCAGGCCGAACGAGGTGGGGCGTGACTGAGCGGGGCTGAAGCCGGCACCGTCGTCGATCACCGTCATGCGTAGCCAGTCATTTTCATGCTTGAGCTCGATTTGCACCGTGTGCGCCCTGGCATGGCGCATGACATTGGTCAGCGCCTCCTGCAGGATGCGGAACAGTCCAGTGGCCTTGGCATCGCTCAATGCTGGCAGATTATCCGGCACCTGCACCAGGCAGGGAATCTGCGTGCGCGCCTCGAAGCGCCGGGCCTGCCATTCGATGGCCGAGGCGATCCCGGCATCGAGGATCGGCGGACGTAACGCCGTGGCCACATCGCGCACCAGCTGGAACAACTGGGCGATCAGTCGCTTCATGCTGGTAAGTCGCTCGTTGAGCCCCGGGTCGAGCTCGGCGAACGCCAGCTCGCACATCGAAACTTCCAACTTGAGCACAGTGAGCATCTGCCCGAGCTCATCGTGCACTTCACGGGCGATCCGCGCCTTCTCCTCCTCACGCACACTCTCCAGGTGTGCCGACAACTCACGCAGTTGCTCCTGGGAGCGCGCCAGTTCCAGCTCGACCCGTTTGCTCTGGGTGATATCCCAGACAATGCCGTCCCACACCACCCGGCCATCGGCCTGACGCCGGGCGCTGGCCTTGATGTCGGCCCAGCGCTGCAGACCTTCGCGGGTGAGAATGCGGCCCTGCCAGGACCAGTCGCGGTCATTGGCCAGCGCCAGGTCCTGGACCCGGTGATAGTCGGCGCGGTCATCGGGGTGGACCAGATTGCGCAGCCCCATGTCCGCCTGCTGAATCTGGGCGGGGGCATAGCCGACCAGCGCCTCGCTGCCCTCACTGACATAGGGAAACTCCGGCTCGCCCTCGGCAGGATCACGCTCCAGGCGAAAGACCAGGCCCGGCACGTTGCCCGCGATACCCTTGAGCCGCGCCTCGCTCTCGCGCAGGGCCGCCAGGGCGCGGCGGCGCTCGGTGACATCGGTGATGAACACCACCAGGTATTCGGCATCCCGAAAACGCAGGAAGCTCAGTGACAGCTCCACCGGCAGCAAGCTGCCATCGGCACGACGGCACAGGGTCTCGAACGCTTGCGCCCCACTGTCGCCCGTGCGCGCACGCTTCCACAACTCCAGCCAGCGGTCCATGTGCAGGCTCGGCTCGATATCGATCAGCGGTCGCTCGAGCAGTTCGCCCTCGCCATGGCCGAGCATGCGCTCGGCAGCATGATTGGCGTAGCGAATATGGCTGTCCCAATGCACCCAGAGGATGCCAACGGTGCTCTGGTCGATGGAAAACTGGCTCAGCCGCAGTGCCTCTTCACGGGCCTGGCGTTCGAGCAGGCTCTCGCGCACGCTCAGCAGGCTCCGCTCGAGTCGGCGCTGCTGGCGACGCTGCATCGCCAGGGTGGCCAGCGCGCAGAGCAGCAACAAGCCGAACAACAACGCAAGGTTCTGCCAGAACCCCGCCGACTCGCTCAGGCGCGGGTACTTCGGTTGCAACCAACGCTGGTGCAACTGCTCCAGTTCCTTGGCAGGCATCGCCTGCAGACCGCGCTCCAGCACGTCGGCCAGCAGCGGCCAATCGCGGCGCGAGCCGATACGCAGCAACTGCGGCAGGCCAATATCGCCCACGACCACCAGGTCGCCGAATTCGCTCTCGCGCGACAGGCGACTGAGCTGCGCCTCGTCGAGCACGGCGTAGCTGGCTTGCGCACCCAGCACCAGTTGCAGCGCCTCGCGCTCATTGGGCACGCCCTGCAGGTTGAGATTGGCGAAGTTGCCACGCAGGTAATCGGCCAGGCTGCTTGGCATGCGCACGGCCACCCGGTCGCTGGCGCCAAGCTGCTCCAAGTCGACCGCCAGCGCACCACTGCGCAGGCCAACCAGCAATTGCGGCACACGCATGTAGGGGTCGCTGAACAGCCACAGGCGCAGGCTTGCCGGGGTTTGAGCAAGGCCTGGAGCAAAATCGATCTCGCCAGCCTGCAACGCATGCTCCAAAGCAGCCTGGTCTGGGAAGTTTCGCCAGGTCAGGTCCAGATTCAGAGCCCGCCCCAGCCAACTCACCAGCTCGACGTTGGCCCCGTACAACTGCTGCAGGCGCCGGTCGAACTGAGCATAGGGTGCTTGCAGCACCAGCCCCACGCGCAGGCTGCGATGGCTGTCGAGCCATTGCTGCTGCGCAGGCTCGAGCACCACCGACGGGGGTGCCGGGGCTTTGGCAAGGGCGATCAAGGGCAGGCACAACCAGCCGATAACCAACAGGCAACGCATTCGCTTCATCGATACGCTCGTCTTGGCAAATGACGGCCATCTGCGTGGCCGTCGCGGGCAAATACTATTAGGCTGCCGGTATCATTCTGGCCTTGGGTTGATCCATGTTCATACTTTATCGCACGACGCTGGCCATGTTCTGCCTGGCCTCGGCCCTACCGCTCGCGGCCCATGCCGCCGACCCCGACAAACCTGCCGCGCCGGCTGAAACCACTGCCGTGCGCGCGCCCCTTGCCGAACGCAGCCAGGAAGACGCCCAGGCTCTGGAACGCCTGGTGCCCAAGGCCGAGCAGAAGACCCTGCAGGCCGACGGCGAAAACTTTCTGGCATTGTGGAAACCGGCCAACGACAGCGCCCCGAAAGGCGCCGTGATCATCGTGCCCGGTGCCGGCGAAACCGCCGACTGGCCCAATGCTGTCGGCCCGCTGCGCAACAAGTTTCCCGATGTCGGCTGGCACAGCCTGAGCATCAGCTTGCCCGATCTGCTGGCCGACAGCCCGCAGGCACGCGCCACCGACACACCCGCCGCCCAGCCCGACAAGGTAGAGGGCAAGGGCACCAGCGCCCCGGCCAAGGATACGCCGGACGACGCCAACGCCAATGTCGCCCAGGCCACGGCGGCCGATGCCGATACCGCGCAGGGCACCGACGCCGTGCAGGCCGACGAGCAGAACGACTCCGCCGACGCCACCCGCATCTTCGCCCGCCTCGATGCTGCCGTGGCCTTCGCCCAGCAGCAGAATGCCCACAGCATCGTCTTGATCGGCCATGGCAGCGGGGCGTACTGGGCGGCGCGCTATGTGAGCGAGAAACAGCCACCACAGGTGCAGAAGCTGGCACTGATCTCGGCGCAGACACCGGCACGGGTCGAGCACGACCTGGAAAGCCTGGTGCCGACGCTCAAAGTGCCCACCGCCGACATCTACGTCATGACCCGCACCCGCGATCAGAACGCCGCCAAGCTGCGCCTGCAAGCCAGCAAGCGCGAGAAGGACAGCCAGTATCGGCAGCTGTCGCTGATTGCCATGCCGGGTGCCAGGGCAGCGGAGCAAGAGCAGCTGTTCCGTCGGGTGCGGGGATGGTTGATGCCGCAGGAAGCGCAGTAAGGGGCTGGGTGTGTTGCCCCCTGTGGGAGCAGCGGTTCGCCGCTGCGACTTGCCCGCGACGAATTCACCACCGCACCCTGCCCCTCAAATCCCCCGCCGCTTGCGAATCAGGGCATAAGCCTGATGCAACTCACGCGTGCGCTCGGTCGCTTCACGCACCCGAGCCGCGCTTGCACCACTACCGACCAGCTTGTCCGGGTGATGCCGGCTGACCAGTCGGCGATAGGCCTGCTTGATCCGATCACCGTCGGTATCGGCCTCGACGCCCAGCAGTCGCAGCGCCGCGGCATAGGTCATCACCCCGCCCTCGACCGCAGAACGGTTCGGCTCGTACTCCTGGGACAAGGCCTGCACCTGGTTACGGCTCATGCCCAATTGCTGGCCCCAGTCCAGCAACAGTTCACGCTCGTGCCGCCCCGCCTTGCCATCGGCCCAGACCATGCGCCAGCACGCCCGCAGCGTACCTTCGGCGCCGTGGGGCTGCTGGCCGATACGGCGCAGGTACTGCCCCAGACGGTCCTTGCCCGACTTGCCGCGGTTGAATGCCGCGATCGCCCGCAAGCGGGCGGGCTCCGCAAGGTCCAGGCGGGTCATTTCCTGACGTGCCTGATAGATATGCCCCTCTGCGACTCGCCCATCACTCTTGGCCAGACGCCCCAACAGCACGAACAGCAACTCTTCGTCGCGCAAGGCCGGACGCCCACCCAGGCGCTCGCGCACATCATCCCATCCCTGCAGGCGCAGACGTCGGTCCATGGCCTGTCCCAGCAAGGCGCCCAGCAAGGCGCCAGGAATGCTGGCCACGGCAAAACCGGCTCCGGCACCAATCACTGTGCTCGGCCACCACATGTCAGGCACGCTCGCCGATCAGGCGCTCGACCTCGGCCAGGCGCTCGAGAGTGCCGACGTCGATCCACTGCCCAGGATAATGCTCACCTGTCACCTGCCCGGCCGCCATTGCCTGGCGCAGCAGCGGCGCGAGCTTGAAGGCGCCGGGCTGGCAGCCTTCGAACAACTTCGGGTCGAGTACCGACAGGCCACTGAACGTCAGGGTGCCGGGAGCGTCGTCGCCATCGACGACGTGCGTGCCGTCGAGACGGAAGTCGCCACGCCCGTGATGCCCCGGATTGTCCACCAGCACCAGGTGCGCAAGGCCCTGAAGCGGTTGAAACAGGCGCTTGAAGTCGTAATCGGTCCAGACGTCACCGTTGACCAGCAGGAACGGCGCATCCCCCAGCAGCGGCAGCGCCTTGAAGATGCCGCCGCCGGTCTCCAGCGGCTCGCCCTCGGGCGAATAGCTGATGCTCAGACCGAAGCGGCTGCCATCGCCCAGGTGATCCTCGATCTGCTGCCCGAGCCAGGCATGGTTGATCACCACATCGCTCACCCCCGCCCTGGCCAGAGCTTCGAGGTGGTACTCGATCAGCGGCTTGCCCGCGGCAGGCACAAGGGGTTTGGGGGTGTGCAAGGTCAGCGGGCGCATGCGCTCGCCCTTGCCTGCCGCCAGGATCATCGCTTTCATGGGTGTGCCCCAGTCTTGAGTTCGCCGATCAGTTGACCGAGTTCGGCCAGCTCAGGGCGACGGGCGATCACTTCATCTATATAGGCGAAGAAACGCGGCACGTCGGTGAGGTAGCGCGGTTTGCCATCGCGGTGACAGATGCGGGCGAAGATGCCGATCACCTTGAGGTGGCGCTGTACGCCCATCAGGTCGCTGGCACGCTGGAATTCTTCAAACTCAGGCTGCACCGGAATCCCTGCGGCCTGCGCCTTGTCCCAGTAGCTGCGCAACCAGCCATCGAAACGTGCTTGCGGCCAACTGAGGAAGGCATCCTTGAACAGGCAAGTGATGTCGTAGGTCACCGGGCCGTAGACGGCGTCCTGGAAGTCCAGCACGCCCGGGTTGGGGGCGCTGTGCATGAGGTTGCGCGGCATGTAGTCGCGGTGCACCAGGACCTTGGGCTGGGCCAGGGCGCTGTCGATCAGTTGCTGGCTGATGCGCTGCCAGCTGGCTTGCTGCGCTTCGCTGAACGCCAGTTTCAGTTCACGCCCGACATACCACTCGGGGAACAGCTCCAGCTCGCGGCGCAGCAAGGCGGTATCGTAGCTCGGCAGCGGCGCTTGCATCGGCAGTTGTTGCTGGGCCAGCAGCGCGTCAATGGCATCGGCGAACAGGGCATCGGCATTGTCGTCGCCGATGATTTCCAGATATGTCTTGCGCCCCAGGTCGCTCAAAAGCAGGAAGCCACGCTCCAGGTCCTGGGCATGGATCACCGGCACGTTGATACCCGCGCTGGCCAGCAAGTGGTCGATGGCGACGAAAGGTGCGCAATTTTCCTGCGGCGGTGGCGCATCCATGATCACGAAACTGTGTCCGCCGCCCTCCCAGCGGAAGTAGCGACGAAAGCTCGCGTCGCTGCTGGCGGCGGTCAGGCTGCCCGCAGGCACGTCGCCCCAGGCGTTTTCTTGGAAAAGATTCTGAAGCTGTTGTTCGAGCCACACAGTCAGCTGTTGCAGGCGTACATCATGATCAGGCATTACAAGGGTCTCCGACGGCCCCTAGCCGTCAAGCGGGTCATGCTTTATTATCCAGCATCTTTTTCAGACCATCGAGAGGCGTGCGGCCCCACACGCGGGCAGATGGCACGCAGGAAGCCCGGACTAATAAGATGGCATTGAAATCCCCCGCGTTTCGTAGAAAGTTTCCATTGCTGGTGACTGGCGGTCTGCTGGCCCTGCAACCTCTGGCCACATCGTACGTGGTGGCTGCCGAGCAGTTCGACTGCCAAGTGTCCGCCGCCGGTGGTTGGGACTGCAAGCCCAAGACCGCTGCCAGCACTCTGCCGCCGCGCCCTGTGCACGATGGTGCCGCGCTCAGTGGCGGCACCGAGGCCCAGACCGCCGAGGCGGCTGGCAGTGCCGAGCCCAAGCCGGTGCTGGTCACCGAGAGCAAGGGCCGCGCGCTGAAATCGCGCAGCGAAGACTACAGCCATCTGGACTGGGTGCCCCGCGAGAAGCTCACCGCTGCGCAACTGGCCGAGACCGGCCCGTATTGCGGCGGCGCGTACATCGAGCCGATCCGTCCGGGCATGAACGACTCCACGCCCAAGGACGAGTCGCCGACCTACCTCAACGCCAAGGTCTCCAAGTACCAGCAGGAGCAGCAGATCGCTACCCTGGCCGGTGACGTGGTCATGCGCCAGGGCAGCATGCAGGCCGAAGCCGACGAAGCCAACCTCTACCAGACCGAGAACCGCGGCGAGCTCAAGGGCAACGTCAAGATTCGCGACAACGGTACGCTGGTGGTGGGCGACCAGGCCGAAGTCCAGCTCGATACTGGCGAAGCCAAGGTCGACAACGCCGAATACGTGATGCACAAGTCGCACATCCGCGGCTCGGCCCTGTACGCCAAGCGTGCAGAAAACGCCATCATCCGCCTCAAGGACGGTACCTATACCACCTGTGAGCCGGGCAGCAACGCATGGCAGCTCAAGGGCAACAACATCACCCTGAACCCGGCAACCGGCTTCGGTACCGGCACCAACGTCACCCTTCGGGTCAAGGATATTCCGGTGTTTTACACACCGTACATCTACTTCCCGATCGACGACCGTCGCCAGTCCGGCTTCCTGCCGCCGTCGTTCAGTACCAGCAGCGACACCGGCTTCATGCTGGTCACGCCGTACTACTTCAACCTGGCGCCGAACTACGACGCCACCTTGTACCCTCGCTACATGGCCAAGCGCGGCTTGTTGATGGAAGGCGAATTCCGCTACCTGACCAAGTCGAGCGAAGGTCAGTTCGGCGGCGCGTACCTCAACGACGAGGACGACGACCGCAAGCTGCAGACGGACTACAAGAAAGAACGCTGGATGGTCAACTGGCAGCACAAGGGCGGCCTGGACGAGCGTCTGATGACCGAGGTGGACTACACCGACATCAGCGACCCGTTCTACTTCCAGGACCTGGAGTCCGACCAGATCGGTGTGCAGAAGCGTGACTTCATCAACCAGCAAGGGGCGCTGACGTACCGGGGCGACACTTACAATGCGCGGTTGAACGTACATGCGTACGAAATGGCCACCATTTCGCAGATCACGCCTTATGATCGCCTGCCGCAGATTACCGTTAACGGGATGCTGCCATACCATCCTGCTGGCTTCGATTTCTCTTACGATACCGAGGCTGTGCGCTTTGATCGTAATCTGAAGAATGATTTCGTACGAAACAAAGACGGGCTCCCGGATGACAGCACCGGATTTCCTGGACGTCGTCTGGACGAAAACGTATCTGGCATCGCTCGAGCGAACGGCACCCGCTTGAATATCGCCCCAGCGATGAGCCTGCCGATGGAAGCCAGCTATGGCTACATCACGCCGAAGCTCAAGTACGCTTACACCAGCTACGATCTCGATCTAGACAGCCAAGGCAAAGCCCAGGCAATCGCTCAGTCGGCAAACCCTGCGTACGGCAGCTACCACAGCTCGCTGAACCGCGACATCCCGATCTTCAGCGTCGACAGCGGCCTCTACTTCGACCGCAACACCTCGTTGTTCGGCACCAACTATCGCCAGACCCTCGAACCACGTCTGTTCTACCTCTATGTCCCTAACAAGGACCAGAAGGACATCCCGCTGTTCGACTCCGGCGAAACCCTGTTCAGCTACGACTCGCTGTTCCGCGATAACCGCTTCAGCGGTATCGACCGTATCGGCGACGAGAACAAGCTGTCGCTGGGCGTGACGACTCGCTGGATCGAGGAAAACGGCTTCGAGCGCCAACGCTTCAGCATCGGCCAGGCGTACTACTTCGAAGACCGCAAAGTGCAGTTGCCAGGTATCAACTACCGCGAGCGCGATGACGCTAAGTCGAACGTTTCGCCATACGCTCTGGTGTATCAGTACGCCTTCAACCGCGACTGGCGCTTCAATTCGGACTTCAACTGGGATCCAGACAGCCGCAGCACCCGTTCGGGCAGCGCGATGTTCCACTACCAGCCTGAAGACAACCCGAACAAAGTGATCAACGCCGGCTATCGCTACCGTAACGACACCATTACCTACGACTCCCTGACCGGTCTGTGGAAAGTCGGCGGCGGTGACTACGGCACACCTGGCCAGCCGGGCTACATCAAGGATTACTACAAGATCCAGCAGCACGACTTCTCGGTCATCTGGCCGATCGTGCCGCAATGGAGCGTCATTGCCCGCTGGCAGCACGACTACAACCGCAACCGCACCCTCGAAGCGATGGGCGGTTTCGAGTACGACAGCTGCTGCTGGAAGCTGCGCCTGATCAACCGCTACTGGCTCGACACCGACGACTTCAGTCAGGCCCTGCCGCAGAACGAAAAGGGCGACCACGGCGTATTCCTGCAGATCGTCCTCAAAGGCCTCGGCGGCGTCGTGGGCAACAAGGTCGAATCGTTCCTGGACCAAGGCATTCAAGGTTACCGTACCCGTGAAGAGCAAGCTTATTGATCGTCTGCGCCCGCTGATGCTGGGCGCCGTAATGCTGAGCGGTGCGGTGCATGCCGCGCCGCAACCCCTGGACCGCGTGGTGGCCATCGTCGATAACGACGTGGTCATGCAGAGCCAGCTGGACCAGCGCGTACACGAAGTGCAGCAGACCATCGCCAAGCGCGGCGGTGGCGTGCCGCCTGCCGGCGCCCTGGAACAGCAGGTGCTGGAACGCCTGATCGTCGAGAACCTGCAACTGCAGATCGGCGAGCGCTCGGGCATTCGTATCACCGACGAAGAACTCAACCAGGCCATCGGCACCATCGCCCAGCGCAACGGCATGTCGCTGGATCAGTTCCGTGCTGCCCTCGCTCACGATGGTCTGTCGTTCGATGACGCCCGTGATCAGGTCAAGCGCGAGATGATCATCAGCCGCGTTCGCCAGCGTCGCGTGGCCGAGCGCATCCAGGTGTCCGAGCAGGAAGTGAAGAACTTCCTCAACTCCGACCTGGGCAAGATGCAGATGTCGGAAGAATACCGCCTGGCCAACATCCTGATTCCGACCCCGGAAAGCGCCAATTCGGACGCTATCCAGGCCGCGGCACGCCAGGCTGGCGAGGTCTACCAGCAACTGCGCCAGGGCGCCGACTTCGGCCAGTTGGCCATCGCCCGCTCGGCCAGCGAAAACGCCCTGGAAGGCGGCGAGATGGGCTGGCGCAAGGCCGGCCAACTGCCACCTGACTTCGCCAAGATGCTCAGCAGCATGTCCATCGGTGACATCACCCAGCCGATTCGCATCCCCAACGGCTTCATCATCCTCAAGCTCGAGGAGAAGCGCGGTGGCAGCGAAAGCGTACTGCGCGACGAAGTCCATGTACGTCATATCCTGATCAAGCCCAGCGAGATCCGCAGCGATGCGGCGACCGAGCAACTGGCTGAACGACTGTACGATCGCATCAAGAATGGCGAAGACTTCGCCCAACTGGCGAAAAGCTTCTCGGAAGATCCAGGCTCCGCACTCAACGGCGGCGACCTGAACTGGGTCGACCCGAACAGCCTGGTACCGGAATTCCGCGAGCAGATGGCCAACGCCGAGCAAGGCGTCGTGACCAAGCCGTTCCGCACCCAGTACGGCTGGCATGTGCTGGAAGTACTCGGTCGTCGCGCTACCGACAGCACCGAACAGGCCCGCGAGCAGCAGGCCCTGAACGTACTGCGCAACCGTAAATACGACGAAGAGCTGCAGACCTGGCTGCGCCAGATCCGCGACGAAGCCTACGTTGAGATCAAGCTGCCTGGCGCCGACCAGGCGACCCAGTGAAGCCCCTGCGCTTCGCCGTCACCCCCGGCGAGCCGGCCGGCATAGGTCCAGACCTGTGCCTGCTGCTCGCCGCAGAGCCTCAGCCGCACCCCCTGATCGCCATCACCAGCCGTGACCTGCTCGCCGAGCGGGCCGCGCAGCTGGGGCTGTCGGTTACGCTGCTGTCGGTGTCGCCGGATGCCTGGCCAGACCAACCGGCACCCGCAGGCAGCCTCTACGTGTGGGACACGCCGCTGGCAACGCCTGTAACTGCCGGCCAACTGGACTCACGCAACGCGGCCTTCGTCCTGCAGACCTTGACCCGCGCGGGCCAAGGCTGCCTGAAAGGTGACTTCGCCGGGATGATCACCGCCCCGGTGCACAAGGGCGTGATCAACGAGAGCGGTATCGCCTTCTCCGGGCATACCGAGTTCCTCGCCGACCTCACCCAGACGGCCCAGGTGGTGATGATGCTCGCCACCCACGGTCTGCGTGTGGCGCTGGTCACCACGCACCTGCCGCTGCGCGACATCGCCGACGCCATCACCGCCGAACGCCTGGAGCGCGTCACGCGCATCCTGCATGCCGACCTGCGCGACAAGTTCGGCATCACCCAACCACGCATCCTGGTCTGCGGCCTCAACCCGCATGCCGGCGAAGGCGGCCACCTTGGCCGTGAAGAAATCGACATCATCGAGCCCGCGCTCGAGCGCCTGCGCGCCGAGGGCATGGACCTGCACGGTCCATTGCCGGCCGATACCCTGTTTACCCCCAAATACCTGGAGCACTGCGACGCAGTGCTGGCGATGTACCACGACCAAGGCCTGCCCGTACTCAAGTACAAGGGCTTCGGCGCCGCAGTCAACGTGACGCTGGGCCTGCCGATCATCCGTACCTCGGTCGATCATGGCACTGCCCTGGACCTGGCCGGCAGCGGCAAGGTCGACACCGGCAGCCTGCGCGTCGCCCTGGAAACCGCCTACCAGATGGCCGAGAACCGACCATGAACGAGCACTACCAACACCGGGCGCGCAAGCGCTTCGGCCAGAACTTCCTGCACGACGCCGGCATCATCGACCGCATCCTGCGGGCGATCAACGCCAAGGCCGGCGAGCACCTGCTGGAAATCGGCCCGGGCCAGGGCGCCCTGACCGAGGGCCTACTGGGCAGCGGCGCACAACTCGACGTGGTCGAGCTGGACAAGGACCTGGTGCCCATCCTCCAGCACAAGTTCGCCGACCGCGACAATTTCCGCCTGCACCAGGGCGATGCCCTCAAGTTCGATTTCAATACCCTGGGCGTGCCGCCGCGCAGCCTGAAAGTCGTCGGCAACCTGCCCTACAACATCTCCACGCCACTGATCTTCCACCTGCTGGCTCACGCCGGACTGATCCGCGACATGCATTTCATGCTGCAGAAAGAAGTGGTCGAGCGCATGGCCGCAGGTCCGGGCGGCGGGGACTGGGGACGCCTGTCGATCATGGTGCAGTACCACTGCCGCGTGGAACATCTGTTCAATGTCGGCCCTGGCGCGTTCAATCCGCCACCGAAAGTGGATTCGGCCATCGTCCGCCTGGTGCCGCACGAAGTGCTGCCGCACCCGGCCAAGGACCCGGCACTGCTCGAGCGCGTGGTGCGCGAAGCGTTCAACCAGCGCCGCAAGACCCTGCGCAACACACTCAAGGGGCTGCTCGACAGCCAGGCCATCGAGGCGGCTGGCGTCGATGGCAGCCTGCGCCCTGAACAGCTGGACCTGGCGGCCTTCGTGCGCCTGGCTGATCAACTGGCACTGCAGCAAGGCTGACTCGGCCCTTCCTGCCCCTTCGCGGGCAACCCGCCCCTCTCCTGGGGGCGGGTTTACCCGCTAAGTACCCCACACCGATGACAGCGCCCACCGCTGGCCCTTCCCCCTCTCAATGGCCTAGACTGCGACAATCGCGTTAATGCTCCCGTTCGCCCAAGGCCCTTGCATGTCCGACCCCCGCTACCAGATCGACGTCAGCGTCGTGACCCGCTTCCTCAAAGAGCAATCCGACCCAGAGAACAACCGTTTCGCCTTCGCCTACACCATCACGGTGTCGAACAACGGCACGCTCAAGGCCAAGCTGAGGGCGCGCCACTGGCTGATCACCAACGGTGACGGTGCCGTCGAAGAAGTGCGCGGCGATGGCGTCATTGGCCAACAACCGACCATCGACCCTGGGCAGAGCTATACCTACAGCAGTGGCGCAGTCATCAGCACTCGCGTCGGTACCATGCAAGGCAGCTATCAGATGTTCGCCGAAGACGGTACCCGCTTCGACGCCGAGATCGCGCCGTTCCGCCTGGCTGTGCCTGGAGCTCTGCACTGATGGCCACCTACGCCGTCGGTGACCTGCAAGGCTGCCTGCAACCGCTCAAGTGCTTGCTCGAACGCGTCAACTTCGATCCCAAGGTCGATCGCCTGTGGCTGGTGGGCGACCTGGTCAACCGTGGCCCGGAATCGCTCGAAACCCTGCGCTACCTGTATGCGATGCGCGAGTCGCTGGTCTGCGTGCTCGGCAACCATGACCTGCACCTGCTCGCAGCCTGGCATAACATCGAGCGCCTGAAGAAAAGTGACACCCTGCGCGAGATCATCGAGGCACCAGACGCCGATCAGTTGCTCGACTGGCTGCGCCGCCAGAAGCTGCTGCACTATGACGAGGCCCGGGGTATCGCCATGGCTCACGCCGGCATCCCGCCCCAGTGGACGCTGGGCAAGGCCCTGGAGCTGGCAGCAGAGGTGGAGGAGGTGCTGCGCGACGACAACCGCCTCAAGCTCTACCTCGACGGCATGTATGGCAATGAACCGAACAAGTGGAGCAAGAACCTCAGCGGCGTCGAGCGCCTGCGGGTCATCACCAACTATTTCACCCGCATGCGTTTCTGCACCACCGACGGCAAGCTCGACCTCAAGAGCAAGGAAGGCCTGGACAGCGCCCCCAAGGGCTACAAGCCCTGGTACGCCCACAAGGACCGTCGCTCGCGCCACGTGAAGATCATTTTCGGCCATTGGGCCGCCCTCGAAGGCAACGTCGAAGAGCCGAGCGTCATCGCCCTGGACACCGGTTGCGTATGGGGCGGCGCCATGACCCTGTACAACCTGGACAGCGGCCAATACCACCGCTGCGACTGCACCGACGAAGGCACCGTACGTACGGCACCGGAACCCACTAGAATCAACGACCGAACCTGAAGGAAAACGTACCCATGAGCGAATTCAAGCGCATCCCTCCGGAACAGGCCCTGGCCTTGCGTGCACAAGGTGCGGTGGTGGTCGACATTCGCGATCCCCAGGCCTTCGCTGCCGGCCATATCACCGGCGCCCGCCATCTGGATAACCATTCGGTGGCCGACTTCATCCGCAACGCCGACCTCGACGCGCCGACGCTGGTGGTCTGCTATCACGGTAACTCCAGCCAGAGTGCCGCCGCCTACCTGGTGGGCCAGGGCTTCTCTGAGGTCTACAGCGTCGACGGCGGCTTCGAGCTGTGGCGCGCTACCTATCCGGCCGAAACCGCCCAGGGCGACGCCGAATAATTTTTTTCATTTCCCCTCAAGCCCGCGTCACATGCGGGCTTGCGCCTTACCTGACGAACGGTCGGAAGCAACTTCTCGGCCCCTCGCCCTTGACCTTGCGTATTACCAACTATCCTTAAGCGCAGGCCATCCAAAAAAGGGGAGAGCCGGTACACCGGCGTGCGGGTCATCGGTAGCGTTCCAAGGTGTTCTGGGGGGTAAACAGCATTCGGTGAAAGCCGCTTGCATGCCAGCATCAGCTGACTGATCCGGCGTCGTCTCCACGTATCGAGCGAGGTGACGTCATGAGCATTTTTAGCCACTTCCAACAACGTTTCGAGTCAACGCGCCAGGAAGAACTCTCGCTGCAGGAGTACCTCGAGCTGTGCAAAGAGGATCGCAGTGCCTACGCATCGGCCGCTGAACGGCTGTTGCTGGCCATCGGTGAGCCGGAACTGATCGACACCTCGAGCAACTCCAGACTGTCGCGGATCTTCTCCAACAAGGTGATCCGCCGGTATCCGGCCTTTGCCGACTTCCACGGCATGGAAGAGTGCATCGACCAGATCGTTTCATACTTCCGCCACGCCGCCCAAGGCCTGGAAGAGAAGAAACAGATCCTCTATCTGCTGGGCCCGGTAGGCGGCGGCAAATCGTCCCTGGCCGAGAAACTCAAGCAGCTGATGGAGAAAGTGCCGTTCTACGCCATCAAGGATTCGCCCGTATTCGAGTCGCCACTGGGCCTGTTCAACGCCACCGAAGACGGCGCCATCCTCGAAGAGGAGTACGGCATCTCGCGGCGCTACCTGAACACCATCATGTCGCCCTGGGCGACCAAGCGTCTTCAGGAATATGGCGGCGATATCAGCAAGTTCCGCGTGGTCAAGCTGTACCCTTCGATCCTCAACCAGATCGCTATCGCCAAGACCGAACCCGGCGACGAGAACAACCAGGACATTTCCGCACTGGTCGGCAAGGTGGATATCCGCAAGCTCGAGGAATTCCCGCAGAACGACGCCGACGCCTACAGCTACTCGGGCGCCCTGTGCCGGGCCAACCAGGGCCTGATGGAGTTCGTGGAGATGTTCAAGGCACCGATCAAGGTCCTGCACCCCTTGCTCACCGCCACCCAGGAAGGCAACTACAACAGCACCGAGGGCCTGGGGGCAATTCCCTATTCGGGCATCCTGCTGGCCCACTCCAACGAGTCTGAGTGGCACACCTTCCGCAACAACAAGAACAACGAGGCGTTCATCGACCGGATCTATATCGTCAAGGTGCCCTACTGCCTGCGGGTCAGCGACGAAATCAAGATTTACGACAAGCTGTTGGTCAACAGCTCGCTGTCCAAGGCCCATTGCGCGCCCGACACCCTCAAGATGCTCGCCCAGTTCACCGTGCTCTCACGCCTGAAAGAGCCGGAAAACTCGAACATCTACTCGAAAATGCGGGTATATGACGGCGAAAACCTCAAGGATACCGATCCAAAGGCCAAGTCGATCCAGGAGTATCGTGATGCCGCTGGCGTCGACGAAGGCATGAACGGCCTGTCGACCCGCTTCGCCTTCAAGATCCTCTCCAAAGTGTTCAACTTCGACCCGCACGAAGTCGCGGCCAACCCGGTGCACCTGCTTTATGTGCTCGAACAGCAGATCGAACAGGAGCAATTCCCGGCCGAGGTGCGCGAACGCTACCTGCGCTACCTCAAGGAATACCTGGCACCGCGCTACATCGAGTTCATCGGCAAGGAGATCCAGACCGCCTACCTGGAGTCCTACAGCGAATACGGCCAGAACATCTTCGACCGTTATGTGCTGTACGCAGACTTCTGGATTCAGGACCAGGAATACCGCGACCCGGAAACCGGCGAAATCCTCAACCGGATCGCCCTCAACGAAGAACTGGAGAAAATCGAGAAACCGGCCGGCATCAGCAATCCGAAGGACTTCCGCAACGAAATCGTCAACTTCGTGCTGCGTGCCCGCGCCAACAACAACGGCAAGAACCCAAGCTGGCTGAGCTACGAGAAGCTGCGGGTGGTGATCGAGAAGAAAATGTTCTCCAACACCGAAGACCTGCTGCCAGTCATCAGTTTCAACGCCAAGGCAAGCAAGGAAGACCAACAGAAACACAACGACTTCGTCACGCGGATGGTGGAACGTGGCTACACCGACAAACAGGTGCGCCTGCTGTCGGAATGGTACCTGCGGGTCAGGAAATCGCAATAAAGCGACAAGCTGTCAGCCACAGGCTGCAAGCTGTACGGCGCGACCGTCAGGTCTGCGCCTCGGCTTGCAGTGCTGGTGGCTGCTGTGTCTCGCAGCTTGACGCTTGCAGCTGCTCTTAGCGGAGGCCCCATGAGCTACGTAATCGACCGACGCCTGAACGGCAAGAACAAGAGCACGGTCAACCGCCAGCGCTTTCTGCGCCGGTACCGTGAGCACATCAAGAAGGCCGTCGAAGAGGCGGTCAGCCGCCGCTCCATCATGGACATGGAGCATGGTGAGCAGATCAGCATTCCCGGGCGCGATATCGACGAACCGGTGCTGCATCACGGCCGTGGCGGAAAGCAGACCATCGTTCATCCGGGCAACAAGGAATTCACCGCAGGCGAACATATCGCCCGTCCGCAAGGCGGTGGTGGCGGTGGCGGACGCGGCAAGGCCGGTAATTCCGGCGAGGGCATGGACGAATTCGTCTTCCAGATCACTCAGGAAGAATTCCTCGAGTTCATGTTCGAGGACCTGGAGCTGCCCAACCTGGTCAAGCGTCACCTGACCGGTGCCGACACCTTCAAGACCGTACGCGCTGGTATCGCCAACGAGGGCAATCCGTCGCGCATCAACATCGTGCGTACACTGCGCTCGGCCCATGCCCGGCGCATCGCCCTGACCGGCAGCAGCCGCGGCCTGCTGCGCGCAGCGCAAAAGGAACTGGAGCGGCTGAAAGTCGAGGAACCCGATAACTTCACCGACATCCAGGAAGTCGAAGCCGAGATCGTGCGTCTCAAGGCACGCATCAACCGCCTGCCCTTCCTCGACACCTTCGACCTGAAGTACAACCTGCTGGTCAAGCAGCCCAACCCCAGTTCCAAGGCGGTGATGTTCTGCCTGATGGACGTCTCCGGCTCCATGACCCAGGCCACCAAGGATATCGCCAAGCGCTTCTTCATCCTGCTGTACCTGTTCCTCAAGCGTAACTACGAACGCATCGAGGTGGTATTCATCCGCCATCACACCAGCGCCCGCGAAGTGGATGAAGAAGAGTTCTTCTACTCGCGCGAGACCGGCGGCACCATCGTCTCCAGCGCCCTGAAAATGATGCAGGAGATCATGGCCGAGCGTTATCCGGCCAGCGACTGGAACATCTATGCGGCCCAGGCGTCGGATGGCGACAACTGGAACGACGACTCCCCTATCTGCCGCGATATCCTGACCAAGCAGATCATGCCGCACGTGCAGTACTACACTTACGTCGAGATCACCCCCCGCGAGCATCAGGCACTGTGGTACGAGTACGAACGTATCGGCGAGGCGTTTCCCGACACCTTCGCCCAGCAACAGTTGGTCTCGGCCGGTGACATCTACCCGGTCTTCCGTGAACTCTTCCAGCGCAGGTTAGCCACATGACCGCCAGAGCACAGAGACGCCAACCCATTTCCACCGGCTCGGAATGGACCTTCGAGCTGATCCAGACCTACGACCGGGAAATCAGCCGCCTGGCCGCGCGCTATGCGCTGGACACCTACCCCAACCAGATCGAGGTGATCACTGCCGAGCAGATGATGGATGCCTACGCCTCGGTGGGCATGCCGCTGGGCTATCACCACTGGTCCTACGGCAAACAATTCCTCAGCACCGAGAAGTCCTACAGCCGCGGGCAGATGGGCCTGGCCTACGAGATCGTCATCAACTCCGACCCCTGCATCGCCTACCTGATGGAAGAAAACACCATCTGCATGCAGGCGCTGGTGATCGCCCACGCCTGCTACGGGCACAACAGCTTCTTCAAGGGCAACTACCTGTTCCGCACCTGGACCGACGCCAGCTCGATCATCGATTACCTGGTATTCGCCAAGCAGTACATCGCCCAGTGCGAGGAACGCCATGGCATCGATGCGGTGGAGGACCTCATCGACTCCTGCCATGCCCTGATGAACTACGGCGTCGACCGCTACAAGCGGCCATACCCCATCTCCGCCGAGGAAGAGCGCCGGCGCCAGAAGGAGCGCGAGGAACACCTGCAGCGGCAGATCAACGACCTGTGGCGCACCATCCCGAAGGGTGCTGACAAGGGCGGCGAAAAGGACGACGCGCGCTTCCCTGCCGAACCTCAGGAAAACATCCTGTACTTCATCGAAAAACACGCGCCGCTGCTCGAACCCTGGCAGCGTGAGGTGGTAAGGATAGTGCGCAAGATCGCGCAGTACTTCTATCCGCAACGCCAGACCCAGGTGATGAACGAAGGCTGGGCAACCTTCTGGCACTACACCCTGATGAACGACCTGTATGACGAAGGCCTGGTCACCGACGGCTTCATGATGGAGTTCCTGCAATCGCACACCAGCGTGGTGTTCCAGCCCGGCTTCGACAGCCCCTACTACAGCGGCATCAACCCCTATGCCCTGGGCTTTGCCATGTACACGGATATCCGCCGGATGTGCGAGCACCCAACGGAAGAGGATCGCCGCTGGTTCCCGGAAATCGCCGGCAGCGACTGGCTGTCGACCATCAAGTTCGCCATGAGCAGCTTCAAGGACGAGAGCTTCATCCTTCAGTACCTTTCCCCCAAGGTGATCCGCGACCTCAAACTGTTCAGCATCCTCGACGACGACCAGCGCGACGACCTGCTGGTACCGGCCATCCACGACGAGGCGGGGTATCGCGTCATCCGCGAACAACTGGCGGCGCAGTACAACCTGGGGAACCGCGAGCCCAACGTGCAGATCTGGAGCATCGACCGCCGCGGCGACCGCTCGCTCACCCTGCGCCACCAGCAGCACAACCGCAAACCGCTGGGCGACTCCACCGAGGAAGTGCTCAAGCATCTGCACCGCCTGTGGGGCTTCGACATACACCTGGAGACCGTACAGGGTGACCAGGTGGTGAAAACCCACCATATGCCGCCCCGTGGCGAGCATGGGGAACCAGGCGACTACGGCCGCATGGATCTCGCCGTCATCCACCACCTCTGAGACCTCGTGACTGCCGACAAGGTATGCTGTCGGCAGTCACGGAGGTTGTACATGCACATCTATAAAGTTGGCGGCGCGGTTCGCGACCGCCTGCTCGGGCGCCCGGTCAGCGATATCGACTGGTTGGTAGTCGGCGCCACGGTCGAAGAAATGCAGGCCCTGGGCTTTCGCCCGGTAGGCGCGGATTTCCCCGTCTTCATCCACCCGAAAACCGGCGAGGAATACGCCCTGGCGCGCACCGAGCGCAAGAGCGGTCGCGGCTATGGCGGATTCACCTTTCACGCCAGCCCCGAAGTCACACTCGAGGAAGATCTGATACGCCGCGATCTGACCATCAATGCGATGGCCGAGGACGACCAAGGCAATCTGCACGACCCCTACCATGGCAAAGTTGATCTGAATAGACGCATTCTTCGCCATGTTTCCCCGGCATTCGCCGAAGATCCTTTGCGAGTGCTGCGGGTTGCCCGCTTTGCCGCGCGCTATGCGCCGCTGGGCTTTCACGTCGCCGATGAAACCCTTGAACTCATGCGCCAGATCAGCACCAGCGGCGAACTGCAGGCACTGACTGCCGAACGGAGCTGGAAAGAGATCGAACGTGCGCTGATGGAAGCGCAGCCACAGGTGTTCATCGAAGTGCTGCGCGACTGCGGCGCGCTGCAACAACTGATGCCGGAGCTCGACCCCAGCCCGCAGGCACTCGCCCCGCTGCAACAGGCGGCAGAGCATCGGCAGCCACTGCACGTGCGCTGGGCCTGCCTGCTGCAAGGCGTTCGGGACACCTCACAACTGAAAGCTGTAAACCAGCGCTTCAAGGCGCCACGTGAATGCCAGGAACTGGCACTGCTGGTTGGTGAGTGCCTGCCTCTGGCGCATCGCGCAATGGAGCTGGAAGCAGCGGCATTGCTGGAGCTTCTGCAGAAGTTCGACGTGTATCGCAGGCCGCAGCGTTTCGAAGACTTCATCGCCGCCTGCGAGATGGAGGCACTTGCGCGGCAAGCAGAGCGTTATCCACAGGCCGCCTACCTGCGAGGCGCGGCGTCGGCGGCACGAGACGTCGATGTGAAACCCTTGGTTGCACAGGGTTTGACCGGACAGGCATTGGGAGAGGCACTTAAGGCAGAGCGCTTGCAGGCGTTGACACGCTACAAAGGCTGACCTTGCGCAGCGAGCCCGATCCTTGTGGAGCTGCGGTGGATGGCACCGGCTTTGCCGGCGATCGCGGCGCAAGTCGCAGCGGCAAACCGCCACCGCCAGGTGAGAAAAGGCCGCGACATTGAAACGGCCTTCAGATTCTGGATAACGCAGTCGTGGCTAAAATGGCTGCGTCAGTTGCAACCCACGCCACTCGAACGGCACGGGCGCCAGCTCCTGCTGGATATTCGCCTGCTGCCACAACTCGGCCATGGATTGACCTGCTCCAGGATGCACCAGCTCGGGCGCGAGCAATGACAACGGCCAGAGCACGAACGCGTTTTTCAGGATTTCGGCGCGCGGCAGTACAAGGCCGTCGAAAGTACCGTGCAGTTGATCGAACATCAGCACATCGATATCCAGCGGCAAACCCTTGCGATCCAGGGCATAGCGGCCGTTTTCCGCCTCGATGAACTTGAGCCGGCGATCCAGTTCCAGTAGCGGCAGCGCGGTCTGCCCGCTCACCACCAGGTTGAAGAAAGGCCCGCTCTTGATCCCTACCGCCTGGCTCTCGAACACCGCCGAACAGCGCATGTCCTGGAGGATGCCGGCCAGCGCATCAAGCCCGGCGCACAGGTGGCGCTCGCGGTCGATATTGCTGCCCAGTCCCAGGTAAACCGTGCTCAGAGACATCCGCGCTCGATCTCCACGCCCACGCCACCCCGGGCCGCAGGAACGGCACCGGGCTTGGTCAGCTTCAACCGCATCCACACGATGCCGAACTCTTCCATCAAGGTCGCCGCGAGACGCTCGGCGAAGGTTTCCACCAGCTCGAAGCGCGACTGCTCGGCAAAGGCCTGGATACGGGCCGAGACACTGGCGTAGTCCAACGCCAGGTTGAGGTCGTCACCGGCCGCCGCCGGGCGGTTGTCCCAGGCGAAACTCAGGTCCAGGCGCAGGCACTGGCGAATATCCCGCTCCCAGTCATAGGCACCGATGACGGTATCGACTTCCAGTCCCTCGATGAACACTCTGTCCAAGCACTTCTCTCCACAGACGACAAGGGCGACTGGCGCCGTTAGAATCAGGGCGTCCCCGCCCGGAATAGTTAGCATGTTTTGGTTATTGGCGCTGCTCGCCTACCTGCTCGGCTCGCTGTCCTTCGCCATTGTCCTGAGCCGCCTCAGTGGCAACCCCGACCCTCGCTCCAGTGGTTCGGGCAACGCCGGCGCGACCAACATGCTGCGCCTGGCAGGCCGCAAGCTGGCCATCCTCACCCTGCTCGGCGACCTGTGCAAGGGTTTGCTGCCAGTGCTGCTGGCCGGACTTGCAGGCCTGAGCCTGCAGGCCCAAGCCTGGATAGGCCTGTGCGCGGTGATCGGCCACCTGTTTCCGCTGTACTTCCGTTTCCAGGGCGGCAAGGGCGTAGCCACTGCGGCGGGCATGCTCATGGGGCTGTACTTTCCCGCCGCGCTGCTGGCGATCGGCGCCTGGTTGCTCACCTTCTACCTCACCCGTACCAGCTCGCTGGCGGCCTTGATCGCCACGCCTCTGACCCTGCCGCTGCTGGCCTGGCGCGAGCCGGCCGCGCTGCTGCCAATGACGATGCTGACAGTACTTATAGTCTGGCGACACCGCAGCAATCTGCGCGACCTGTTTGCCGGCCGCGAACGACATTTCTGAATCACTCGCGGGGAAAACGCCGCCTCACAGCGGCGGCAATTGCTCCATCGGCCAACGCGCCTGCACGCTGATCGCCAGATCCTGCTGCTGTCCGGCCAACAGGCGCTGGCAGCCGGCATAGGCGATCATCGCGCCGTTGTCGGTGCAGAACTTCGGACGTGCGTAGTACACATTGCCCTTGATGCTCGCGAGCATGTCCTCGAGCGATGCCCGCAGCGCCTTGTTGGCGCTCACGCCTCCGGCGATGACCAGGCGCTTGAGACCGGTCTGCTTGAGGGCACGCTTGCACTTGATGGTCAGAGTCTCCACCACCGCCTGCTGGAATGCCAGCGACAGGTCGCAACGGGTTTGCTCGCTGTCGTCACCCGCATTGCGGCACTGCTGCCAGGTATTCAGGGCGAAGGTCTTGAGACCGCTGAAGCTGAACTCGAGCCCCGGACGGTCGGTCATCGGCCGCGGGAACACGAAGCGGCCGGGCGTACCCTGTTCGGCCAGACGCGCGATCTCGGGTCCGCCGGGATAATTCAGACCGATCAGCTTGGCCGTCTTGTCGAAGGCCTCGCCCGCCGCGTCATCCAGGCTCTCGCCCAGAAGCGCGTACTGGCCGATGCCATCGACCTGCACCAGTTGAGTGTGACCACCGGATACCAGCAAGGCGACGAACGGGAACTGCGGCGGCTGCTCCTCGAGCATCGGCGCCAGCAGGTGGCCCTCCATGTGGTGAACGCCGATCGCCGGAATATCCCACGCGAACGCCAGCGCCTGTGCACAGGAGGCGCCAACCAGCAGCGCACCGACCAGACCAGGGCCGGCGGTATAGGCGATGGCATCGATGTCGGCAGCGACGCAGCCGGCTTCATCCAGCACTTCGCGGATCAGCGGCAGCATGCGCTTGACGTGATCGCGCGAGGCGAGCTCGGGCACGACGCCGCCGTAGACGCGGTGCAGGTCGATCTGGCTGAACAGCGCATCGGCCAACAGGCCGCGCTCACTGTCGTATAATGCGACGCCGGTTTCGTCGCAGGATGTTTCCAATCCCAGTACTAGCATGGGTCCGTGCCTTGTGGAGGCTGAATTCGAAGCCGCGCATTCTAGTCCCCGTACAGAGTGCCGACCAGCGGTTTTCGATCAGAGGCTTTGCATTCCTCCCCGCTAAGGGTTAACATCCGCAACCCTTGAAAACCGACGTTCTCCAGCACACCTTTGTTTTGCCAGGAGCACGTCTACCCCGGTAATGAATTAAGGTAGCCCTGGATGCCAGCCGTCAAAGTTAAAGAGAACGAACCCTTCGACGTAGCTCTGCGTCGTTTCAAGCGCTCCTGCGAAAAAGCCGGTGTACTGGCTGAAGTTCGTAGCCGCGAGTTTTACGAGAAGCCGACCGCTGAGCGTAAGCGCAAAGCTGCTGCCGCTGTTAAGCGTCACGCCAAGAAAGTTCAGCGCGAACAGCGCCGCGCCGTTCGTCTGTACTAATACAGACGTTCTACGCAAAGCTTCTGCCCAGCCCGGCCTCGTGCCGGGCTAATGGCAGTTGTCGCTTCACACCCTTGGCCATGTGCCTTGGAGGCCCCGGCACTCGCCCATGGGCAGAATTCATACGCCTCACCAGAATGCCCGATGCGGCAGGTGATAGGCCGACACGCATCTCCCTTGTTGCTCTCTCCAGCGATTAGACTTGCCAGTAGCCAGATAACGAGACTGCCATGGCCGGGCTGATTCCCCAGAGTTTCATCGACGACCTCCTCAACCGCACCGACATTGTCGACGTGGTGAGTTCGCGCATCCAGCTGAAGAAGACCGGCAAGAACCATTCGGCCTGCTGCCCGTTCCACAAGGAAAAGACGCCGTCCTTCACTGTCAGCCCCGACAAGCAGTTCTACTACTGCTTCGGCTGTGGCGCCGGGGGCAACGCCCTGGGCTTCATCATGGACCACGACAACCTGGATTTCCCCCAGGCAGTCGAGGAACTGGCCCGCGCCGCAGGCATGGAAGTGCCGCGCGAAGAGGGACGACGCGGACAAAAGCCGCGCCAGCCCACCGACTCTCCGCTGTATCCGCTGCTCGAAGCAGCTGCCGAGTTCTATCGCCAGGCGCTGCGCAACCATCCAACACGCAAGGCAGCGGTCGAATACCTGAAGGGCCGCGGCCTGTCCGGCGAAATTGCCCGTGATTTCGGCCTGGGTTTCGCCCCGCCGGGCTGGGACAACCTGTTCAAGCACCTGGGCGCCGACACCCTGCAACAGAAGGTGATGATCGACGCCGGCCTGCTGATCGAGAACGCCGAGACCGGCAAGCGCTACGATCGCTTCCGCGACCGGGTCATGTTCCCGATCCGCGACAGCCGTGGCCGGGTGATCGCCTTCGGCGGGCGCGTGCTGGGCGATGACAAGCCCAAGTACCTGAACTCCCCGGAAACCCCGGTATTCCACAAGGGCCAGGAGCTGTACGGGCTGTTCGAGGCACGCAAGCACAACCGCAACCTCGACGAAATCATCGTGGTCGAGGGCTACATGGATGTGATCGCCCTCGCCCAGCAAGGCCTGCGCAATGCTGTGGCTACGCTAGGCACCGCGACCAGCGAAGAGCACCTCAAGCGCCTGTTCCGCGTGGTGCCCCATGTGCTGTTCTGCTTCGACGGCGACCAGGCCGGGCGCAAGGCGGCCTGGCGTGCACTGGAGGCCACGCTGCCGAACCTGCAGGATGGCAGGCGTGCGCGCTTCCTGTTCCTGCCCGAAGGGGAAGATCCGGATACGCTGGTCCGCGCAGAAGGCACCGACGCCTTCCAGGCCCGCATCCATCAGCACGCCCAACCGCTCGCCGACTATTTCTTCGAGCAACTGGGCAGCGAAGCCGACCCTCGCTCGCTGGAAGGCAAGGCCCACATGGCGACCTTGGCTGCACCGTTGATCGAAAAGATTCCGGGCGCCAATCTGCGTCAGTTAATGCGAAATCGCTTGAAGGAAATTACTGGTCTTGATGTCCAGCAAATGGAGCAGTTGGCACAGAAAACGCCCGCCCCCAGCGTACCGGACTACGATCCAGGCTATGACTACGATGCCATGGCCAGCTACACGCCGGACTTCAGCGAACAGCACCACGACTACGCCCCCGCCCAGCATGAGCAACGCCCCTGGACGCCGAACAAAGGGGGTGGCAAGAAGCCCTGGGATGGCAATGGCAAGCCCTGGGACAAGAACCGCAAGGGCGGCAAGGGCTGGCAGCGCGACGAAGCGCCGCCACGCACGCCGGCACCGGTCGAACCCCCGGCGCTCGCGGCCTTGCGCACATTGCTGCACCATCCGCTGCTGGCCGGCAAGGTCGAGGACGCGAGCCATTTCGCCGACGAAGAACATCTTTACAGCCAGTTGCTGGTAGCCCTGATCGAAGCCGTGCAGAAGAATCCTGGGCTAAGCTCCATGCAACTGATCGCACGCTGGCACGGCACCGAACAGGGGCGTCTGTTGCGGGCGCTGGCGGAGAAGGAATGGCTGATCGATGCCGATAACCTTGAACAACAGTTTTTCGACACCATAACTAGCTTGTCAGCCCGCCAGCGCGAGCGAAGCTTGGAACATCTGCTCAGGAAAGCACGTCAAAGTGAGTTGAGCACTGAGGAAAAATCCCAGTTGCTCGCCCTGCTCAGCAGGAATGTTCCCGCACAAACCCCGACCTCATCTGGCGCGTGAGGTCCATGCTCGGGTATAATCCTCGGCTTGTTTTTTGCCCGCCAAGACCTTCAGTGGATAGGGTGTTATGTCCGGAAAAGCGCAACAGCAATCTCGTATCAAAGAGTTGATCACCCGCGGTCGTGAGCAGGGCTACCTGACTTACGCGGAGGTCAACGACCACCTGCCTGAGGATATTTCAGATCCGGAACAGGTGGAAGACATCATCCGCATGATCAACGACATGGGGATCAACGTATTCGAGAGTGCTCCGGATGCGGATGCCCTGTTGTTGGCGGAAGCCGACACCGACGAAGCCGCAGCCGAAGAAGCCGCCGCAGCGTTGGCGGCCGTTGAAACCGATATCGGCCGCACGACCGACCCGGTACGCATGTACATGCGTGAAATGGGTACCGTCGAGCTCCTGACCCGCGAAGGCGAGATCGAAATCGCCAAGCGTATCGAGGAAGGTATCCGCGAAGTCATGGGCGCCATCGCTCACTTCCCGGGCACCGTCGATCACATTCTCGGCGAGTACGACCGTGTAACGACCGAAGGCGGCCGCCTGTCGGATGTTCTCAGCGGTTACATCGACCCTGACGACAACATCGCCGCGCCTACCGAGGAAGTACCGATCCCAGGCGCCAAGGCTGCAGCGGCGAAGGAAGAGTCGGAAGACGAAGAAGAAGGTGACGAAAACAGCGACGACAGCGAGGAAGAGGGCGAAAGCGGCCCCGATCCAGAAGTTGCGCGTCAGCGTTTCGGTGCCGTCTCCGACCAGCTCCAGGCCACCAACAAGGTCCTGAAGAAACATGGTCGCAGTGGCAAGGAAAGCGTTGCGGCGCTCCAGGCCCTGGCCGATCTGTTCATGCCGATCAAGCTGGTGCCCAAGCAGTTCGACGTACTCGTCGAGCGTGTGCGCGGTGCCCTTGACCGCCTGCGTCAGCAGGAGCGTGCGATCATGCAACTGTGCGTACGTGATGCCCGCATGCCGCGTGCCGACTTCCTGCGCCTGTTCCCGAGCAACGAGACCGACCAGACCTGGAGCGGTGACCTCGCCAAGCGCAGCACCAAGTGGGCCGCTGCCCTGGGTGAGAAGGACGCCGCGATCGTCGCCTGCCAGCAGAAGCTGATCGACCTCGAGACCGAGACCGGCCTGACCGTCGCAGAAATCAAAGAGATCAACCGTCGCATGTCGATCGGCGAGGCGAAAGCCCGTCGCGCCAAGAAGGAAATGGTCGAGGCGAACTTGCGTCTGGTGATCTCCATCGCCAAGAAGTACACCAACCGCGGCCTGCAGTTCCTCGACCTGATCCAGGAAGGCAACATCGGCCTGATGAAGGCGGTGGACAAGTTCGAATACCGTCGTGGCTACAAGTTCTCGACCTACGCCACCTGGTGGATTCGCCAGGCGATCACCCGTTCGATCGCCGACCAGGCGCGCACCATCCGGATTCCGGTGCACATGATCGAGACGATCAACAAGCTCAACCGTATTTCCCGGCAGATGCTGCAGGAAATGGGTCGTGAACCGACCCCGGAAGAGCTGGGTGAGCGCATGGAAATGCCTGAGGACAAGATCCGCAAGGTATTGAAGATCGCCAAAGAGCCGATCTCCATGGAAACCCCGATCGGTGACGACGAGGATTCGCATCTGGGCGACTTCATCGAGGACTCCACCATGCAGTCCCCGATCGACGTGGCCACGGTCGAAAGCCTCAAGGAAGCCACTCGCGACGTGCTCTCGGGCCTGACCGCACGCGAAGCCAAGGTGCTGCGCATGCGTTTCGGTATCGACATGAACACCGACCACACACTTGAAGAAGTCGGCAAGCAGTTCGACGTGACCCGCGAGCGGATCCGTCAGATCGAAGCCAAGGCGTTGCGCAAGCTGCGCCACCCGACGCGAAGCGAGCATCTGCGCTCCTTCCTCGACGAGTGATGACGAACCCCGGCCCAGGCCGGGGTTTTTCATGGGCGACAAAAAGCTGCAGGCAATCTGCCGCATTCACCGGCACTCTTCATCCGCGTCCGTCTACACTCGAATCAGCCCCCTGATAGAGAGAGGTCGCCATGCCCTTGATGCCGGCACTTCTGCTGCTGCTCTTGATGATCTGGAACACAGCGGCCGGCGCCCTGACCCTGACGGACGAAGAACAAGCCTGGCTCAACGCCCATCCGCAACTGCGCCTGGGCGTGGATGCGTCTTGGCCGCCATTCGAATTTCGCGACCAGGAAGGTCGCTATCAGGGATTGGCCGCCGACTACATTGCCCTGATCCAGCAACGCCTGGGCGTTTCGCTGCAGCCGATCGAGCCCAGCAATTGGTCGCAGGTACTCGAGCAGGCACGACAGAACCGCATCGACCTGCTTCCAGGCATCATGTCGACGCCCGAACGCCAGTCCTACCTGGCCTTCACCCGCCCCTACCTCGACTTCCCCATCGTCATCCTTGCCCACGAAGGCGGCCCTCAGCCACGCACCCTCAAAGACCTGTACGGCCTGAAAATCGCGGTCGTGGAAAACTACGCTCCCCATGAGTTACTGCGCACCCACCACCCGGATCTCAATCTGGTGGCCTTGCCCAATGTGAGTTCAGCCCTGCAGGCGTTGGCTACCGACGAAGTGGATGCGGTGGTTGGCGACCTTGCATCGAGCATCTGGAGCCTGCGCCAGCTCAAGCTCGATGGCCTGTACGTCAGTGGCGAGACGCCCTACCGCTATCAGTTGGCCATGGCCGCCCCACGGGAACAGAAAATCCTCATCGGCATTCTCGACAAAGTCATGGCCGACCTGAGCAGCGTCGAAATCAGTGACATTCAGCAGCGCTGGGTCGGCAACGTCGTCGATCAACGGAGCCTATGGCGCGATCTGCTGGTCTATGGCCTGCCGACACTGGCCATGGTGTTGCTGATCCTCGCCGCCATGCTGCGCATCAACCGCCGTCTCAGCTCGGAGATTTCGCGGCGGATCGCCCTGGAGCAAGAGCTGCGCAGCAGCGAATACCACTACCGCAGCCTGATCGAAAGCCTTTCGGCCATCGCCTGGGAAGCCGACGCCAACGATTTCACCTACAGCTACGTCTCCCCGCACGCCGAGGGCCTGCTTGGCTATCCGCTGAGGGAATGGCTCAGACCTGGTTTCTGGCGCGGTATCCTGCACCCCGAGGACGCCCTCTGGGCCCAGGCCTACTGCGACGCCGAAACCGCTGCCGGGCGCGACCACAGCCTCGACTATCGCGTGATACGTGCCGACGGGCACATCCTCTGGGTGCGCAATATCGTCAGCATGATCGAGCACGGCCACAAGCCGCTGATGCGCGGCCTGATGATCGACATCAGCGAAACCAAACGCACCGAGGATGCCCTTCGCCTATCCGAACAGAAGTTCGCCTCGGTGTTTGAGCAATGCCCCGACATCCTGCTCATCGCCCGTCACAGCGACGGATGCCTGCTGGAAGTCAACAAAGCATTCGAGGAGCAGATCGGCCTGAGCCCGGCCCAGGTCATAGGCCGCACCGCCACAGAACTGGACCTGTGGGGCGTTGCGGGCTCCGGCCCGACGATCCTTGAGCGCATGCAACTGGGCGGCATCCGCAACCTGGAAATGAGCTTCCGGCGCAGCAACGGCGAGTTATTCACAGGCCTCACCTCCGCTGAAAGCTTCGACCTGGATGGCACACCGGCGCTGGTGGTTGCCGTGCGCGACATCAGCCAGCTCAAGGAAACCCAGCAACAGTTGCAGACTTCCGAAGAGAAGTTCGCCAAGGCCTTCCACGCATCGCCCGACGGCTTGCTGCTGTCGCGCCAGAGCGATGGCCTGCTGCTGGAAGCCAACGAAGGTTTCTGCCGCCTGACCGGCTACGACATCAACCCAAGCCTTGGCCACAACAGCCTTGATCTGGGCATCTGGGCCGACCTCAACGAACGTGATCGGCTGATCGAACTGCTCAAGCGCGATGGTTTTGCGCGCGATTTCAGTTGCCATATCCGCCGTAGCGACGGCCAGATCCGCCTGTGCGAAATGTCCGCTCGGCCGCTGCCAATCGGCGGCATCGACTGCATGCTGACCATCACCCGCGACATCACCGAGCGCCACATGATGCAGGAAAAACTGCAACTGGCCGCCACGGTCTTCGAGAACACCGCCGAGGGCGTGCTGATCACCGACACCGAGCAGCGCATCAGTGCGGTCAATCGCGCCTTCAGCGAGATCACCGGCTACAGCGAGCTCGAAGCCCTCGGCCAGACCCCGCGTCTGCTCGCCTCCGGCCAACACGACAGCGCCTTCTACGTCGCCATGTGGCATCAGCTCACCGCCGAAGGCCATTGGCAGGGCGAGATCTGCAACCGGCGCAAGAACGGCGAGTTCTACCCCAGTTGGCTGACCATCAGCGCCGTACGCAACAGCGAACACGAGACCACCCATTTCGTCGCCGTGTTCGCCGACATCTCCAGCCTCAAGCACGCCCAGGCCAAGCTCGACTACCAGGCCCACCACGACCCGCTCACCGGCCTGCCCAACCGCACCCTGTTCGAGAGCCGCCTGCAGGCTGCCCTCACCTGCGTCCAGGCTTCCAGCCGCCAGGGCGCCGTGCTGTTCCTCGACCTCGACCGCTTCAAGCACATCAACGACAGCCTCGGCCACCCGGTCGGCGACCTCTTGCTTAAAGGCATCGCTCAACGCCTGAAAGAGCAGGTGCGCGATGTCGACACCGTCGCCCGCCTGGGCGGCGACGAATTCATCATCCTCTTGCCCGGCCTGCATCGCCCAAGCGACGCCAGCGCCATCGCCAACAAGCTGCTGGCGTGTTTCCACGCCCCGGTTCAGGCCGGCGAGCACGAGTTCTTCACCAGTGCCAGCATCGGTATCAGCCTGTACCCGCAAGACGGCACCGACGTCGCCACATTGATCCGCAACGCCGACGCCGCCATGTACCGCTCCAAGGCCAAGGGCCGCAACCGCGTCGAAAGCTACACCCTCGACCTCACTGCCCAGGCCAGCGAACGTATTTTTCTCGAACATGAGCTGCGCCGCGCCATCGAACGCAACGAACTGAGCCTGTACTACCAACCCAAGTTCAGCCTCAAGACCCAGGGATTGGTCGGTGCCGAGGCGCTGATCCGCTGGAACCACCCGACCTTCGGGGAAGTACCACCGGAGCAGTTCATTCACCTGGCCGAAGAGAACGGCAGCATCCTCCAGCTCGGCGACTGGGTGCTGGAGCAGGCCTGCCGGCAGATGCACACCTGGAAGCGCACCTATCAAGCATTCGGCCCACTGTCGATCAACCTCGCGGGCGCTCAATTACGCCAGCCCAGCCTGACCCGACGTATCGAACACCTGCTCAAGACCTTCCACCTCAAGGCCGGCGACCTGCAGCTCGAAATCACCGAGAACTTCATCATGAGCCAGGCCGAGGAAGCCCTGGCCATCCTGCATCAGCTCAAGCACCTGGGTGTGCAACTGGCGATCGACGATTTCGGCACCGGCTACTCCTCGCTGAGCTACCTGAAGCGCCTGCCGCTGGACATCCTCAAGATCGACCAGTCGTTCATCCGCGGCCTGCCCGACGATCCCCACGACGCCGCCATCGCCCGCGCCATCATTGCCCTGGGCCGCAGCATGCAGTTGACCATCATCGCCGAAGGCGTGGAGAACCAGGCCCAACAACGCTTCCTGGCCGCTGAGGGGTGCGAACAGATCCAGGGCTACATCGTCAGCCTGCCCCTACCCGCCGACGAGTTCGCCGCCACCTTTCTTCGTATAGCACTATCGGATCTTTCAGATGGCACCCTTAGCAAACCCTCGTTATAATCCGGCCGACCTCTGGGGCCTATAGCTCAGTTGGTTAGAGCAGAGGACTCATAATCCTTTGGTCCACGGTTCGAGTCCGTGTGGGCCCACCAAATAAATCAAAGGCTTACGACCATAGTTCGCAAGCCTTTGTCGTCTGTACCAGGATATTTTCCCCGTTCGTTCCCCGTATCCTAAATTGGGGGGACGCTCATGACTCAAGGCGACTTTCACCACCACAAAGGCACAGGGCTGTGCTGGGACGTTGAGTGAATAGTCCGGTTGGGAGGGATTAGGTCTCAGCGACGCTTATCCTTACCGTGTTCCTCCATGAGCTCCGCGAAATCAGCCCAGGTCATCTTCTTACGGTTCACGTGGTTTCCGCTTGGTACCCACTCGATGCTTCCCTTACTCAAGTGAATCTCCCCTAGCTTCCCATCATCCCCAGTGACCTTTACGACCACGTCCTTGTGCATAACTTCCCACTCTGGCTGCTTGAGAAGGATTTTGTGGGCCATTTGTACTTCGCTCCGTCCATTAGTGTTGAAGCTCATCGTGCATCCACGCTGAGGCTACGGGAATCGTATGTTAGATAGAATCAAAATCCCACTAGCTAAGATGGCGTTGCGCCATTAAATTGCTCTTATAGAAAATCGGACCTGATCTAGGCCATGGACGCGACAGGACCGGCTTGAGCGGATCACCCTTGATGCAGATGCTTTTGCAAAACAACGGAGGTTAGGAATGCCAGATCTAGAGCCTTGGCAGAGCTTGTTGCTGGGTGTAGGTGGGCTGCTGGGAACAATTGCCACAGCGGTAGCTACATTTTTTCTCTGGCGCGTCACCCTAGTACTGGCACGGGAAACTACTCGTATGGCTGAGGCGTCCGCCCAACCTCACGTAGTCGTAACGCTGAGCCCCAATCGTTGGTCATCGCGGCATTTTGATGTTCTCATCGACAATACTGGTAATGCTACTGCGTACGACATTAGGGTGAACATTGATCCACCATTGCAAAACGGAGAAGCAAGGAGACCCGACACAACAATCCCTTTTCAGTCGGTGAGTGTCTTAAAAGCTGGCGCAGGGCTTCGTAGCTATCTTTCCGACTACGCGCCACTTAAGGGAAAGGTTTTCAATATTTCTGTGTCTTGGCTTAGAAGCCATTCCAACCCAGCGCGGGAGGAAAATACTTACACCTTAAGCATGGCGGACTACGAAGGCGTTAGCACATTGGGAAGCGATCCCCATATCGATATGGTTCGACATGTTAAAGGTATAGAACAAAACCTTTCCGATATCACACGCAAGCAATTGAAAGTTGATATATACAGCGCGCTGGACAGAGCACATCAAAAGCGAATTGATGCAAGAGAACGGCGCCGCTGGAAGCGTTCTCAGACGCCAGACGTTTAGTCATATTGCGGAACTCATATCTATTAGGTGGCAATATGCGAATAATGGTGATAGACACCAACTACCTCGACAACCCTCTCCTGGCCGATTACCTATCAAAGCAATCTGATAACTTTATCGCCATTACAGACTACACGGCTATGGAGATGTACAAATCCTCAAATATAGAGGGCCTTCACAAAAGACTAAAGATTGTCGAGAATTATCTTCCGCAAGTTTTGGTGATGAAGAACACCTACCACGTTTGCGCCGACAATGGACGCTGTTCGGGTCTGAAACGCAGATTGATAGATATGAAGCAGACAAAAGCCTTTCCGGGCTTTGTCGACGCGGTTCAAGAGGGAGTGCGCGGAGATCTTCGCAAGCGCCTGAGTTACTCTGAGCATGTCAGTGCGGCAGAAGTTGAGATGCGAAAGATGCTAGCCGGATCAGAGAATGTTATTTCTGGCATGGTGGAGCTTTATAGAACGATGTCTAGATCTGAGTTGGGTCAACTTCGATCCGAGGCTCCTCTGAGCCTCGCTTTTTCAGAAAAAATCCTGAACCACATCATTAATCTAACTTTGGATTTTTATGCGTCACACCCGAATGTGCGAAAGTTACCGAAACCTGAAAACCTACCTCATACATTTCTGTTTAGAGTTGCGCTAACAGTCCATTGCTACATGCTCGACCGCTTTAAACATGGGGTGTCGCAAAGCATTTCGGCTGAAAATGTAAGAAACGATATGATTGACATCTATGTTGTGGCTTACAGCACTTTATTTGATGGGGTTCTAACGACAGACAAACGAGCGAAACGCGTTTCATCGTTAACGAGGCAATGGCTTGCACGCTACAATGCCTAGGATTTTCTAAGTCACTAGGGGCTCCTCAAATTTGAGGAGCCCCTAAACACTAGGATTCCAGGTATTTGAAAAGTGATCCAGGCTCACTTTAAGCCTTGTCCTCGGCGTAGATCGATGCCGAAATGATCGCCCCGCCCCAGCGGCGCTTGCCAATGCAGATCGGTACTGGATTGCCGCTGGCCGTGGTGTTCTTGGCTGAGCCAAAAGCGTAGGACGGCAGGTTCTCAGGCGCTCCGCTCATGGCTAGCCCTTTGGCTTGTGGACTCAGCATCTGGATAACGCCACCTGCCACGTTCGCGAGCCCTCCCACTAGAAGGGCTGGCTGTGTGCCAGGCGCCACGAAGAACGAGGCGACGATCAGAGCGGCGCCAAGGATCGTTTGAAACAGGCCACCCCGCTTGCTACCGGTGACGATCGGCATGAACGTCAGTTCACGCGCTCCGCCCAGGTCGAGATCACGCTCACCGATATTCTTTCCGTTCTTGAACACGGCGAACCGTAGTCCACGGCTCTCCGCTTCAGCCAGGTCTCTTGCGAACCCGGGGAAATTCACGTCGAGCGCTCTCGTGGCTTCTCTGGCGTCCCCTCGATCGAGCACCAGGTAATGCACCTTGCCATAGCGCTTGCCTAGAAAGCTGCCCAGTCGGACCTTGGTGCGCGGGGTGTAGCTGATCGCGGACGTAGCCATTACACGGCCTCCTGGGGCATCGGCAGGTGCACTCCAAGCCGACGGGCCAGCATCTCACGACACTGCAGCGCTTCCAGGCGAATGCTGGCCTCCCGGCGCGGGTCAGGGTTCCAGTTCGGGGCATAAACGCTCATATAGGCTCGGGTTCCGCCAAGCGTGCCTTTGAGCAAGTCGGCAGAGATGCGAGCCTCTTCCTCAGTGAAGAACACACCGTCCACTTTCATGTGCTGGCCCTGCTTGACGTGTTGCACGTCCCATAGGCAGTAGCAGGGCCCGTCTTGATGCAAGGTGAATTCAGTCACCTGGCAGGCGACGCGGAATCGATCCTGAAAGGAGGTTTGGGTGGGGGCTTTGCTGGTCATCCGTTGGCTCTCCAGATGTTAACGCTGATGTTAAAGCTTTAACTTTTTGGGCGCGGAGCTTTAACTTTTTTAACACCCCATATCCCTGCCGTTTCGGCCTGTAGACCACGGCTGGCTTGGCCTTCGTGGTCATGCAAGAGCGGCATGGGTGTTAAAGCAGCTTTAACATTTTCTGTAAAAGGGGAAAAAATCTGTACGTGGGGTCCCAGGCGGTCTAGGTCTGCGGACCTTCCAGACTTTCGACCCGCCCCCCCTCAGTAGTCCGGCGCTTTGTACGGCGGCGCCGACCGAATCTGCTCCAGCGCTTCTGCTGCGCTCATGCCGCTGGCCAACAGCCGATCGATTTGTTTGCTCAACCGCTCGCGCTCCTCCATCTGGCGCAGCAAGGCGCGACTGTGGGCGATCTGATTCAGTGCTCGTTGCACTGGCTTGGGTAGATGGGTATGGCTCATGGCGTTCTCCAGATTGAAAGAAAAGGCCCGCGTGAGCGGGCCAATGCCGGATCACCCTCGAAAGGATAAGTAGGGCTCCGACAGCTGCGGTTACTGGGTTCGTGGCACTCACAGCTGACCCACGCCAAGTGCTACTTGGATGCCTTGCCCGCGGTGCTGGCAGCGGTGCCCAGCGTGACCAGGCGCGTGGCGGTAGGCGCGAAGACGGCCAGGCCGGCGCGCAGCTCCGCCAAGATGGTCACCAGGTTGCGACGGAAGTTGTCGCCATCGTGACGACTGGCCTCCACCGTCACTTCCTGACGATCGAGCAGCGCGGCCACGGTAGTGTCGAGGATCAGCGTTTCACCTTGCGGCATGCCGTTGGTGACCACTACCGGCGTGCCCCACAGACTGGGCGGAGCCGGGTCGCGTGGAGTGCCGATGACGTACTGACCATCGCCGCCCTCGGCGCCGTCGGCGCGCTCGCTCTCGATGGCGAACCAGTCACGCGGGTTCATCACGATGACGTTTGGGTTCCAGCCCTCGGCCTTCAGGTCGGTCAGGGCGGCGCCGATGCGATCGGCTGGCTTGCCGCTGGTGATGCCTGCGGCGGTGGCCTGTTTCCTGAAACCGAGGATCTCGCCCGCCCCACCTTCGCCGTTGATCAGCTCAGCCTCCAGCTTCTGGCGAACACCCACGCTCATCAGGGTGTTGATCTGCCCCTCGAGCTGGTCGTTGTCTTGCAGGACTTGGAGGCTCGCCGGAATCCAGGTGGCGATGGTGGCAATCTCTGCGCGCTCCATCTTGGTCGGCATTGATCCCTCGGCCTTCTCGTCACCCTCTTCCTTCTGGTACGCCGCGCCGTTGATGTAGCCGTCCAGGCGCACGAACTCATAAGTGGCGCTGGTGACAGGCACGATGGGTAGCACGTCCAGTAGGCTCAGGCGCGGCTGAGCAATGCCGCGAATACCGTTGCCATCACGTTGGGGGGCGGTGGGGTAGCTGGTGGAGCCAGTAACGCCTTGGTTGGGGTTGGTGATCGCGGCACGTACACCGACCTTGCAGTTGATCTGGCCCGTGGACTTCATCGAGCCAGCCCTGAAACCGGTGATGCCGTCAGCAGCCACCACCTGGGCCGTCACGGCATTGGCGTCGGCGGAGTCGTCATTGGCGCCGCGGCGAACACCGACGTTCACCATTTTCTGTTCCATTTCGAGGAGGCGAGCACCGAACTCGGTCTGCTTCTGTTCCGAGGATGATTTGAAGTCGGTGATCTGAGTGCCGATGGCTGTGAGCGTTGCGCTCATTTGCTGAATGTCTTGCTGATACGGGTCTGGCATGGGTGTCTCCGGGGTGTCTAGGTGATGCCGTCTACCCTATGCGCGCACGCACACCCCGGTCAGCGGTTAACTTCGACGCCCTCAGTCGGTATCCGTCGCAAAGCGCACTATGTCGGCTATTTTGTAGAACCGCCGATTGCCCCGGCGTACGAATGGCAGCGGTGAACGACCCTCGGCAGCCAGGCGGCGCAGGTAACTGGGGGCATATCCCAGCAGGTCAGCTGTCGCTGGCTCAGGCACCAGGCCTCCAATCAATGGCGTGATGCCGGCCTGGGCTAGCCGCTCGGCAACATCTTTTTCAACGTCCACCATGATTTACATGCTCCCCTGTGATGCATCCGTGATTTGGCTACGTGCCTTGTCATCCGTGGCCTGTAGCGAATTTCGCGAAATTTCGTGTCTCGTCCCTGTCTCGCCTGTCAGCACGTTCAACCCGAGTCGGTCTAACTGGTCGTGCCAGCGTTCCAGTGCTTCGCGCTTCAGGGCCTCTGCAGTGGTGTGGATGTAGGTGGCGTCCATGTTGCGCAGGGCGTGGTTCACCAGCATCTCGCCCACCAGGTAATCCACGCCCAGGTCCATCCAAGCAGTGCGCACGACCTTGCGGATATCGTGGCTGGTCCACTGACGTCCGCTCAGCTCCGCAAATACCTGACTCGCTGCCGTGGCGCTCAGTGGTCCGCGCCGATTGGACGGGAACAGGTAGGCACCGTGATAACCCAGCGCGGCCAACTGGGCCTGATAGCGGCTCAGCAGCGCGCAGGCCTGGCGGGTCAGCGGCAAGGTGTGATCCTGCTTGGTCTTGGTGTCGTCAGCGGGGATGAACCACTGGCCGGCCTGTAGATCGACATTGCGCCACAGCGCGCTGCGCGTCTCCCCGAGGCGTGTACCGTGACACAGCATCATCAGCGCCAGCATGGCGTCACCGGGGCGCGTCTCGTTCCAGTCCCAAGTGGCCAGCTTGGCCAGCAGATCGGGCAAGTCCTTCTCGCGCAGCCGTGACGACTTGGGCTTAATCCGCGTAGACACAAAGTCACCAAAGCGCAGCGACGCCATGGGGTTCTGCTCGAGCAGGCCCAGCCGGTGTGCCTTGCGCATGGCCACAGCCAGCACGTTGTAGACCAGGCGCACGAAGGACAGCGCATAGCGCTCCTGTAGCGGCCACATCAGGTGCTGGTCAAGCGTGGCCTTATTCACGTCTGCCAGTGGCAGGTTGGCCAGACGCGGCACGAGGTGGCACTTGAGGGCCGACTTTGCCCCGGCCTTGCGCTTGTCCGACAGGTTGCGATCGCGCAGCATCCGGTCCATGTACCAGTCCAGTAGCTCACCAGTGCGGCGCCAGGTACTGGTCAGTGAATGCGCTTCGGGATCGACGGCACGACGTGCCAGGATGCCCGGCAGCGCCGCCAGCATCGCCTTGGCGCTCAAGCTGGGGAAATTGCCCGCCTTGCCCCACTTGCCAGCGATGACGACATGCCAAGCGCCCCGGCTACGGTCGGTGGTGGAGTAGCGAAAGCGCAGCTCGGGATAGCGCGGGTCACGCAACTGGCGCACCGGCTGACCGGCCTGCCTGCGGATCTCGGCGTCAGTGAATGTGATGTGTTTGGTGGTCATGCTATGTCCTCAAACTGAGGGTGTCGTTTCACCGAACGAGACCAGGTGATCCGAGTCGGCTCATTTGGTCCGATTCGGATCAGGGCGCCACTGTGTGGAAAGCAACACACTGTGGCGTTCCCTACACCTTGGCGAACGTGGTCGGGGCATCCGATACGGAAGGAAAATCCCGTGTTTTGCCAAAGCGGGAATTCCCGCCCACCTCGTCGAGCGCTCGACGATTGGTCGTCTAGGCGTCTGATAGAACTCGTCACGGCCCCACCTCCGCACCTGGCCAGCGCACACGAACGTCTGCTAACGCTTCGTCGCGTGTGATTGGCTCGCTGATCATCGTGAACGGCCGGCATCCAGGCACCAGCACTGTCCAGTTGCAGCGGCGCTCAATGCCATCGTTGGCGGCAAGCTCTGCCAGCAGCGAAAGGCGATGGGCTTTCACGTACCTGCGAATGTCGTCGGTGATCAGCGCTTTGGGACCGATGATCACGCGCATCCCACGCTTGCGGACGGATAGCCCCTGATCCCGGAGGTAGTCGATGGCAGCCATCACACCTCCTCCTCTTCCGGCCCAGCGGCATATTCGTCCTCCACACCCAGCGGGGGGGGTGTTTCATCCGCGACAACGCGACACCCTGCATGGTCCGTGGCTTGCAGCGTTTTTTCATCCGCGACGCGGGGACGACCTGTCGCGGGCGATAAATCGCTGAAAGCCGCATGGCCATTGGGTTGTAGCGCTGTCGCGGATGCGACTAGGGTTTCGGCGGAAAGGTATCTGGTGAACGCTTCCGAAAAATCGGCTCGGTCGTATCCTTTTTTGTTAATGGTGCCGATCCGAATGTCCTTCGACTTAATGCCAAACTCGCCCAATTTCGTTGAGAGCTGACGCGCCGTCATCGGCTTGCCACGGTTCCAGGTAGGCCACGGCGCCTCATCGTCGGCCATAAGATGTTCAAGCAGAGTGGCGCTGAACATCTTGTTCGCCTGCTTGGTGTCGAAGATGGTTTTGATATCGTTAAGCAACTCCACACCGACGCTCGGGCTATCGTCTTCGATCTCATGAAGTGATCGTGCCGCCTGGCGAGCGATGCCAGGCCATTCACCGCCCGCTGCTTCCGCGATCGCCAGAAGGGGCTCCCAGCAGTCATTGGCGCGATCGTTCAGCCCATTGATTGTGGCCGGCCTGGCCTTCCCGATCTGGTCGGCGTTGTCCTGGGCGAAGCGCATCATCCTGGAGCGAAGGTTGGCCCACAGATCCGGGTCGGAGTGACGCAATACCTCCGTGGATTCACCAGGAAGTTTCCGCCGGAGTCGAAGAGGGATGCTCCTGTCTGCCAAGGTGTCGGCAATCTTGCCGATACCACAGAGCGCCTTAGCGCCCCACACCCTGAAAGGCGTGGGCATGTGATCATCACCCACACAGCGAATCACCACGGCGCTGTCACGGGTGAATCCGGCGTTGAGGATGCCTCGCGCCTCCTCATTGTCGCGTAGGAAGGCGTCCACCTCGTCGATCAGCAGGGTGGGCGACCACAGCTCGATGGAACGAAACAACGCTGCCGGCGCGATGTTCGACACCTGCAGCTTGCGGTTAACCAGGTTCCCCAATGCCGTGAGCATTATCGACTTGCCACACCGCTTCTCGGGGGCTGTGATGTTGGCGATCGGGGCGACCTGTACCGAGTCGATCAACCAGGTGAAAGTAGCCCACAACGCCGCCGCCTGGATCGTGGCTGCGTCGGAAATCACGTAACGCTTGATGGCACTTGCGATGTCGTCCAGCAGTTCCGCGCCAGCGACAGGGACTGACCAGGGTTCGACCTCGGGGAAGATGCCGCCGCCAGTGGCAGCCTTCTCCTCGTCGTCCTGAGCCGTGAGACGGTCGAAGTCGACCATGGACAGAACCTTGGTGTCCTTCACCTGCTGCCGGATTCTCGCCCATGCTGACGGCTCTTTGGCTCGGACGCGCTTGAGTTCCATGAGGATGATTGGCTCGTACAGCGCGCCAGCATCGGTGCCGAGGCGCTTGATGGCTTCTTGAACAGGGCTCTTGCTCATCAGCGTGATGACCTTTCCGTCACTCATGGCCGGCACTCCAAACATGCAGGTCGTTGAAGTCGCTCAGCGCCAGCGGGGCGCTGTCCGGCCACTCGGGGAAGCTGACTTCGGCACCCGCCGCCAATGCAGCAGCCATTGCCGCTGTACGACCCGGGTTACCTTCGGTCTCGCGGTCGTCGTCGCCGGCGATTACCAAGAGCGCATCGGGGTACTTCGCCTTCATGGCGAGCGCCACAGGTTTGAGGTTTCCAGCGTTCATCGCAGCCGCCACAGCGCACCCGGTCAGGTCGTGAATGGTGCACGCCGTTGCCCAGCCCTCGGCCACATAGAGACGAGCGCCGCGCACTGGCCTGCCGATGGGGCAATACGCGCCTTTGACCTGGCCGCCAGGAAGGAAACGCTTCTCTCCGTTTGCAGTGATGCGCTGAAGGTTGACCATCAGGCCCTCGGCATAGAGAGGGATCAGCAGATCCTGTCCATGCTGACGGATACCCCGCGGTGCAATTTGCTTGCGCATCAGGTAGGGGTGGCGAACGTCAGCAGCGAATGCCTTGCTCCACATCGTGATTGCTCGCTCGGCAGCCACACCCTGGCGGGCCTGGGCTTGTAGTGCGATGTGCTCTGCCTTCGCAACCGCTTCCTGCGCAGCCCTCTCCAGCCGCTGTTGAAGCTGCGCTGATGGCAGTCCTGGGCGCCCTTCGAGAATCGGAATGTCGAGGCCGAGGCGTCGAGCGATCCATGCGGCGGCATCGCTCTGGGTCATGTGCAGCGCCAGCGCGGCCAAGCTCACCAGGTCGCCGCCCCGATCGCCGCTCGCGAAGTCACTCCAGCAGCCTTCAGTGAGGCTCACTGAGAAACTGCCCGCTTTGCGATCCGCTCGAGCGGGGTTCTTTGCCCACCATTCAGTCCCGCGCTGCCTGCCCCCTGGCAGTAGGTCGGGCACCAGGATGTGGGCGCGACTCTGAGCGAATGCCGCGACTTGGCGGATAGCGTCAACTTTCTTTGGGCAAGCCGATCCCGTCGGCGCCAGTGCACCGTTTTTTGCGGACATGGTTTAGGCCCTCGGCGTGATGGAGGTCAGAGGATCAGTGTCATCTGCTGTGGCTAGACTCGATTCGAGCTGATCCGCATAGCGGTCCAATTTGCTTGACCACTCGGTGAGGTCGGCTATCCCAAGCGTCGCAAGGTCTTTGGCAATGTGAACACCGGACGTTTTGTCGATGATCATCGTGAAGACGGCGTGCGCGTTATCGAACGCTTGCTGCACCTCGCGCAGGTCGTCCAGTGCAGTCCATGCCGCCAGCTCAAGCCGCGTTGCTTTGATGCAGTCTTGTGCGCAGTTCATTGCACACCGCCTTGTGCTTCGAGCACACCGCCTTGTGCTTCGAGCACACGCGCCTGGGCTACGTGGTGGTTGTAGCGCTTCAAACGGACGGACACGGACGAGTTTGCGCGGAGGGCGCTGAGGGCCATCTTGCGATGGGCAAGGGCGCGGATTTTGGGCGGAATGAGGGCGGTCATGGTTGTAGCTCCTTGATTTGAGGAGCTGCCACGGATCGTCGCCAAACGATTTAGGGTGGCAGCTGTACGCAGGTTGGCGAACCGGGAATCAAGGAACCCGGCAGACCCGAAGGTCTCCCGCGCACAGCCGCCATAAAGCCGAATGCTGGGCACAAAAAAAGCGCCAGATTCAGTTAGGGCGCTTATGCGCCTTGATTTGTACGGGTCGCCAAACCCGATCGCTGAATTTGCAGCGATATGCCGACGATACATTCCGAGTACGGATGAAACAAGCGCTTTTTTCAGGCCAGGCGATCCCATGCCCGCGCCAGCGCAGGTGTGATTGGTCATCATGGTGTTACGCCTCCTGGCTGCGCAGGAAGCTTTCGACAGACTCAGGTTCCCAGCGGACGGAGCGACCGAAGCGGATAGGCTCAGGGAAACCAGGGGTCTTGGACCAGCGCCACCAGGTGGAGCGGCTGACTTGATACTTGGCGCAGAGCTGAGCGGCGGTAGCACGAGCGCCTGGGATCGGCAGGCTGGTTACATTGGTGTTACTGATGGCGGTTTGGGCCATGTTCGATTTCTCCTTGCGAGGAAAAACCGAGGGGATCGTTCTGTAGAGCTACCAGCGCCTGCGAACAGGTCGCTGGATGGTAAGTCATCGGAAACATCGCAACTGTATAGGACGCCAGTGTTGCGCATTATTCCCGTAGGTACTACAGTCCGCCCGAGCTTTACCTTTTACGGTAAAACGTAAAAACGTAAGCTCTGAAGCCGTCTCAAGTGCTTCTCCCCTCGGGGTTTGTGTGCTGGCCTGGCTGGTATGCAGAAGACGTTGGTAGCGTCTTTCCCGATCAAGCCTCAGCGTTGGTAGCGCTGGGGCTTTTCTTTTTTCTGCTAACTAGCGATCACCATCCTGGTATCCAGATCATAACTTTCATAGGACCGCAGGATGTTGCAGGCGTGGCCGCATAGTAACGGCTACTTTTGTGATGGCGCAACACCCGTGGAAGGAAATTCCGCAGCTCTTCTGGCTATGTACATGCTCCCAAGCACGCATAACTAGCGAGGTCGAAATGTATTATGGGGGTTCTAGGGTTTTCAAGGGGGCTCCAGCGTACTCATGTATAGTCATAGCGAAGCGAAAAATCATGACCACCGACCTCCACGACCGTTCGTCAGATAAGCTCAAAGCCCCGTAAAACGCGGACTACATGGGCCCCAATGAGGCCCTCATTCGGCCCGCGCTCAAAAAGCATACCGACCAACCATTCACTGATCTGACGCGTCAGTTTTTAGCGGCTAAAAAAGCTGACGCGTCAGTCTTCGCATGTTTCGTCGCCACGACCTGGCAAGACATGGGGCTTCAAACATCACAGTTCGTGAACTCTTCCACTTTAAGTGTAAAAAACAGGAAAACTGTTCAAATGAACAAATCAGCTATTTCGCACATGATTAACAAGTGTTTTAACGAGAGTTTTGGAAGCGAATAAAGCCGCAGCCCTTATAGATGTGGGATTGTTAGACGGTCTGGCCGGCTCTCCAACTAACGCAACTATCCGCGACAGCGTGACACACAAGGGAATTCGCGGCCTCCAGCAATTTTTTCCCGCGACAAGCCTATCCCATGTCACGGATCAAAAAACTCTACAGGCCACGAGATACGCGGGTTGTCGCTTTGTCGCGGATGAAACAGCCCATCTGGGGTGCGGGGTGAGCGGGCGGCTCAGTCAACGGATTTCTTTTTTCGTCGCGACAGCAGCACGACGTTGTCTGCTTCGCCTTCGCCGCTTGCTAGCTTGTCCAGGTAGCGGCCCCATTGCTCCAGCGCAGCACGTTTCTCGGGTAGGTAGCTGTACCGGTCGTAGTGCTTGGCCTGCACACCGCTACGCCCGTGAGAGAGCAGCCAGGCCCGCACCTCTGCGGATACACCCTGATGCGCCAGCAGCGTCTCAGCCGTGACGCGCACGTTCTTCCAACTGAATAGCTGGGTCTTGCCCGATACCGACAACATGCGGCCTGCCTCTACGAACACTCCGCTGAAGGTGTCGGGGCTGGCGGTGCTGCCAGGTGTCAGTGAGAAAGGGCCAGGGCCGACCCGGTCGTCCAGCAGCGGCTGAATGACTTCCCTGATTCGATCAGTGATCGGTAGCAGGTGGTCCCATGCCTGGGCCTTGCGCCCCTTGGCATCGATCAGGCTTATGGTGCTGTCGGTTACAGCCTCCCAGGGCACCGCGCAGAACTGGGTGAGCCGCTGGCCACCAAAGTAGATCAACGCCTTTGCAATGGCCGAGTACCGAATCGGGAGCGTGTCCAAGTAGCGCAGAAGCTCGCCAAGCTCATCAGGCGTTAGCGACTCGGTGTGGCCACCACCGGTGCCTTGGGTGACGGGAATGTCGCGCACCGGGTTGCTGCTGATGGCAAACACCTTGCCGTCCTGCGCCAGCCGCTCGGGCGCCAGGTGGGCCTTGGCCGCGTAGCTGAACGCAGCTCGCAAGTATCGCCGAAGCTTATCGCAGGTGGTCCGCATCCCATTGAATGAGCTGCCTGGCGCCTTGTTGCCGATCCCGCGTCCCTTTGGCTTGCGCCCCAGCACACCAGCAAGAATCAACTGTATGTCTTCTGGCTGAATCTCCGCCGCTGGCCTGGTCACAAGGTCAGGGTGGTAACCCTTCACATGGAGCTGGAACATACGGCCAATCTCCTTTGCGCTCACTCGGCCAGCCTCGATCATGCTGGCGGTGTAGCTGTCCATCAGGTCGGCAAAGGAGCCGCGTCGAGCAGCAACCTCGGCCGCACGCTGCGCACGCTGGTCCGCTTCGGCCTGGGCGGCTTTCTGGCGCTCCGCCTGGGCCAGGTAGCCCGCAATACCGCCAGCGGCCTCGACTTCAATCGACAAGCTCATGGCCCGGTGCCGTAAGTCGCTAAGGGAAAACTCATCCGCCTCCGGTCTAGGGCGCTTAGCCAGGGCACCCAGGGGGAGACGCTGGTCAGTGGTGGGAGTGCGCTCGCGGTAGTAGGCCATCACGACTCCAGACGCCTTTCGCTCAAGCAGCAGCGTGCCCTTTCCACGGGACCCAACCGGCTCAGACCTTCGGGTCTTGACCGCGTGTGCTTCCAGGTCGGTCAGCCGCGTGCGCTTCGCCATGATTTTCCCCGTTCGTTCCCCGTTTCGAGTGCGAACTCAGGGTATCTAGTGAAACGTAGAAAAACAAACAAACCCAACAACCTACTGATATAGCTGGATTTTATGGCAGTTTATGGATACTCATGAAACGTACCGAAAACCCTCGAATCGTCACTCATAATCCTTTGGTCCACGGTTCGAGTCCGTGTGGGCCCACCAGATACGACAAAGCCGCGCATCAGCGCGGCTTTCGTGTTTTTTGGCGGCACCACCTCAGATACCGTCCTATCGCGTTGATAACCTTCTAATTCGATGAAGACTCCGAAATGTCAGAGGCCTGAATCGCCCCCTGGTTTCCTGGATACCGCCAAGCCTAATAATGAGGCCCTAAGAGGTATGGCGCAAAGTGAAACAAGGGCTGCGCCACGTGATGGCCCTCACCATCGAACGCGCCGCCAGGAAAGCCTTTGGCCCAGCGTGCTGACTATGACCCAAGTACCAGGGCCTTAGCGCGCGAAGCTAACAGCACTTCCAGCCGGAAACCGATGCAGATGCTGACTAAAATTTGGAGCTTTGCAGCCTCCGGGCTACAAAATCCTAGCTTCACACGCACTATGTAGCCTATGAGCCACAAAAACAGCACTGGCGATACTTGTTAGAATGTAGCTCAGGGGCTACATTTTTTGGCATTACACCTATTTTTGATGCCCAAGAGATACAAATGACTACTCTCTACGATGTTTCCGAGATGCTGAAACAGGCGCGTGGCGACGCGAAGCTGAGTCAGGAAGCGCTGGCCAGCCGTGCCGGCGTCTCGCGCACGACTGTGGCGCGCATGGAAACACTGGCCAAGGGCGATATGAGTGTTTCAGTGCTGGTTCGGTTGCTGGAAGCGGCCGGCTACGACCTGAAGCTGGTCAAAGCCGGACACCAGCGCAGAGTTGAAGACATCCTCAAAGAGCAACGGTCAGGGGGCGTTTAAGCATGATCCTCAACGTACACGTCAGCTCAAGACGGGTGGCCAAGCTGTATCTTCACGCACCTTCGCTTAAATACGCTCAACACCAGTTACTACGCTGCTTTCAGCTAACTGTACCTGCGCTAAGCCAAGCCCAGTTTCTGGGCTTGACGCGTTGCTAAGCACCTCATGGCCTTTGACCCAGGGTTCGAGTCCGTGTGGGCCCACCAGATACGACAAAGCCGCGCATCAGCGCGGCTTTTTTGCATCTGGCGGCCATGTCCGGCGATTAAACCCTCAGCCGCCAATCCCCTCCAGCGTCACCTCCACCAGAGCCTCCACATACGCCGCTTCCAGCGGCTCACCGGAAAACAGAATCCGGTACACCAGCGGGGCCATCAGTCTATCGACCACGCGATCATTGCTCGGAACCGGCTCACCGCGTGACACTGCGCGTTCGAGAATCGCGCCAAACTGTGCCGTGGCAATCTCCAGGCAGCGTCCGGAGCAGCCGCCGCCAGCCGCCAGCAAGTCGAGCACCGCGGCGCGGCCGGGTACCGATGACGTCTCTTCCATGTACTGGATGCCCCAGGCGAGCAAATCTCCAGCCAGGCTGCCGGTGTCGGTCGGGCCGCTGTCCGGGCGGATGCGCTGCAGCGCAACGTCACCCAGCAGTTCGTTTAGGTCGCCCCAGCGTCGATAGATGGTCGAAGGCGTTACTCCAGCGCGGGCAGCGATCAGCGGCACGGTCAGTTCGCCACGCTCGCGCTCCTCCAGCAGCTGATTGACCGCATTGTGGACCGAGGCCTGGACCCTCGCACTACGCCCGCCTGGACGCACGCCCTGATTGATCGCCATAAGCACCTTAACGCAAAGAGTTTGCTTTTATCTCGAAACAGGTTCATCGTCTGCAAAAGCTAACTCTTAGCCTTTGCGAGAGCAACCATGAGCGATACCTTACCCAAAAGCATGCGCGAACGCCGCAACGGTCTGTCTCGCGCTGCCTCCCTGTGGTTATTGGAGGCGATACTGATCGCCTTCTCGGCTGCGGCCAGCGCGCCGACACCCCTCTACGCCCTCTACCGCGAAACCTGGGGCTTCTCGCCGGCCTTGCTGAGTGTGGTCTTCAGCATCTACGCGGGCGGCTTGCTGCTGACGTTGCTGGTGTGCGGCTCGCTGTCCGATCACATCGGCAGGCGCCCAGTGATAGCAGCCGCCTTGGCACTGGAGGTGTTGGCCATGGCGGTATTCCTGCGTGCAGAATCGGTCGAGGCGTTGATCGTCGCCCGCTTGCTGCAGGGCTGCGCCACAGGGCTTGCTACCAGTGTGCTGGGTGCGGCGTTGCTGGATTTCGACCGTGAGCGCGGGCCGCTGCTCAACAGCGTGACACCGATGCTGGGCCTGGCCCTTGGCGCCTTGGGCAGTAGTGCGTTGATGCAGTTTTCCGGCGAACCGCTGCACCGGGTGTTCCTGGTTCTGTTGGGGATCTTTGCGTTGTTCGCGTTGGTGCTGGCGCGCCTGCCGGAAAGCATCAGCCGTCAGCCCGGTGCATGGGCCTCGCTGCGGCCACGGGTGCGGATTCCGCCGCAGGCCCGGCGGGCCTTCTGGCGGATCGCACCGCTGAATGCGAGTCTCTGGGCATTAGGAGGCTTCTACCTGTCGCTGGGGCCGACGCTCGCGCGCCAGGTCACAGGGCTGCAGGCACCGCTGGTCGGCGGCACCCTGGTCTTTCTCCTCACCAGTTGCGGCGCGCTGGGCATCTTCGTCCTGCGCAACAGCGAGGCCCAGGTGATCCTGCGCCGCGGCAGCCTGGCACTGGTCACCGGCCTGCTGCTGACCCTGATCGGCGTGGACTGCGGCCTGGCCTGGCTGTTCTTCCTCGGTACCGCAGTCGCCGGCCTGGGCTTTGGTGGCGGATTTCTCGGCGCCTTGCGCTCGGTCGTGCCGCTGGCCCACGCTCACGAACGCGGCGGGCTGATGGCCGGGTTCTATGTGCTGAGTTACCTGGCCTTCAGCCTGCCGGCAGTTGCCGCCGGCATCGCCACCCAGCATGTCGGGCTGGTCGTTACCACCAATGCCTATGCTTGTGTGTTGCTGCTGGCGGCAGTCATGGTGCTTTTGTCGGGCAGTCGCGGCAATCGTTCGCCTGCCGCGTCGGTCGGCTGAACCTCACGGCAACCGTCAGCGCTGCAGCAGCGTCGCCTGCCGTGGGTTGTAGAACGTCGTGTCGGCGGGAATGTCGCGGGTGACCAGTGACATCGCACCGATCACCACGTTGTCACCGATGCGCAGGCGGTCGGCGATGATGCAACTGTTGGCGCCCAGGCTGACGTTGTCGCCGATCTCCAGCGCGTAGTGCTCCAGCCCCAAGGTCTTGATACCGATCGTGCAGTTCTGGCGAATGAAGAAATTGCGCCCGATCCGTACATGCCGAGTGATGACAACGCCCGGCAGATGGGCGATGCGCAACCCAGGCGCAATCTGCGCGCCGATGTCGATGTCCAGCGCATACTTCAGATTGAGTCGCTGCTGCATGCCGCGGGCATACCGGCGGGCCAGCCCCCCTTTGCCGTCCAGGTACTGAGCCAGACGGTAGGAAAACAGGAAGCGCAGCTTGTTATCCCTGCGTGACCGACGCAGGACGTTACTCAGCAAACTGACCAATCGCCCCGGCTTCTTTTTGTTGGAGACTTCCAGTCGCCAGCACTCCAGCAGATGTTCGAAGGTCAATGCCGGTTTCCCCTGCGCTATCAAAAGCCCCAGCGTAACAAGGTTTTCCAGAAATACTTCAGCGGCGAGCGCAGGTGGCGCCCCCAGTTCTGCTGCCACTGCGCCTCCTCATGCTGGGCGACACGCGCATCCTGGGAGGCGGCAGTGCTGATGCGGCGGAACAGCATCGGGTAGGCGCAGTGCTGCTTGATCCGTCGCTTGAACAGGCTGTCCAGCGTTCTACCGTCGTAAGGCGCGGCAACCAGCACTCGACAGCCTTCCTGGGAAAGGATGTAGGCATGCGGTGCACTGACCCGCCCACGGGCGATGAATGGAAACCAGGTCAGCCAGGTGCGGCCCATGGTATAGCCCAGGTGCAGGCTCTCGAACGGCCGGGTGGCGATGAAGCGGTTGATCCAGTTGATCGACGTGGCACGCCAGTCGTAGGGCTTGGCATCGTCCTCGAAAATCAGGATGCGCTGCCAGCCGTGCTCCAGGGCCATCAGCGCCAAGGCGCGATGGGACTCGTAGTGGCCCCGAATCGGGTTGATGTCCTTGTCCCTGAGGTGGAAGACCAGTGGATTGCCAATCCTGCTGCCCACTTCCCGCATGAAGCGCTCGCGGCTGTCCTGCCGATCGCGCAAGGAAACACAGAACGCCGCATCGACGTCGAACTTGAACAGGCTGGACACGTGGCACCTACAGCTAGGCAGAGGGGATTTCTGGCGTCAATTCTTTAGCGAGAATGATTATCAAATACCAAGTGCCGCATCATAATACGCACCCGCTCAAGGACAGAAGTGAAATCGATTTAATCATTTTGCCATCATCGTGCGAACGGCTCATCTTGCCGCCCGAGCCCAGGTCTGGCTAGGCTAGCGCACCCATTGCAGAGATTTGTCATGCCGGACTCCCGCGCCATCGCCCTCGACGAAATCGATCGTCAGCTCATTGCCCTGCTGCAGATCAACGCCCGCGAAAACGTCGCTACCCTCGCACGCCAACTGGGCATCGCCCGCACCACCGTCACGTCGCGCCTGGCGCGCCTGGAAAAGCACAAGGTGATCACCGGCTACGGCGTGCGCCTGGGCCAGCGCCTGGTCGGGGGTGGTCTGCAGGCCTATGTCGGCATCACGGTGCAACCACGATCAGGGCGCGAAGTGGTGCGCCGCCTGTCGGCGATGGGGCAGGTACAGCAGCTGTGCGCGGTGAGTGGCGAGTTCGACTACGTTGCCTGGCTGCTCAGTGACTCACCGGAACAGCTGGACCAGTTGCTCGACCAGATTGGCAGCCTGGAAGGGGTGGAAAAGACCACCACCTCGATCATCCTGAGCAGCAAGGTGGATCGCGGGCAGCCTGGATAGGCGTTTGTCATAATGCAAACCCTGATCGTCATATCGACATATCAGCCTGCATATCGACGCCACTATTGCTCTTAATTACGAACGCCACGCTTCATAAAATGACCGCCACGCATTTCCTATACTCAGGCTCCGCTCTCAGCGCAGCCGCTCTGGCAAGGTCATCAGATGAACAAGAAAAACCGCCACCCCGTCGACGGCAAGCCGCCGGTCACCATCTTCGGCCCTGATTTTCCCTTCGCCTTCGATGACTGGCTCGAGCATCCCGCAGGCCTTGGCAGCATTCCCGCGCAAAGGCATGGCGAAGAAGTGGCGATCGTCGGTGCCGGCATCGCTGGGCTGGTGGCGGCCTACGAGCTGATGAAGCTGGGCCTCAAGCCGGTCGTCTACGAAGCCTCGAAGCTCGGCGGGCGCCTGCGCTCGCAAGCCTTCAACGGCACCGACGGTATCGTCGCCGAACTGGGCGGCATGCGCTTCCCGGTATCGTCCACCGCGTTCTACCACTATGTCGACAAGCTCGGCCTGGAAACGAAACCCTTCCCCAACCCGCTGACCCCGGCGTCGGGCAGCACGGTGATCGATCTCGAAGGCCAGACCTACTACGCCGAGAAAGCCGCCGACCTGCCGGCCCTGTTCCACGAGGTGGCCGAAGCCTGGGCCGATGCACTGGAGGACGGCGCACGCTTCGGCGAGATTCAGCAGGCCATCCGCGAGCGCGACGTGCCGCGCCTGAAGGCCCTGTGGGATACCCTGGTGCCGTTGTGGGACGACCGCACCTTCTACGATTTCGTCGCCACCTCCAAAGCCTTCGCCAAGCTGAGCTTCCAACACCGGGAAGTGTTCGGCCAGGTCGGTTTCGGCACCGGCGGCTGGGATTCGGACTTCCCCAACTCGATGCTGGAAATCTTCCGCGTGGTCATGACCAACTGCGACGATCACCAGCACCTGGTGGTCGGAGGTGTGGAGCAAGTGCCGCAGGGCATCTGGCGGCATGTGCCGGACAGCACTGCGCACTGGCCGGCCGGCACCAGTCTTCGCTCGCTGCACGGCGGCGCGCCGCGGGCCGGGGTCAAGCGCATCGCCCGCGCCAGCGATGGCCGCCTGGCGGTTACCGACAACTATGGCGACACCCGCCACTACGCCGCCGTGCTCACCACCTGCCAGAGCTGGCTGCTGACCACCCAGATCGACTGCGAAGAGTCGCTGTTCTCGCAGAAGATGTGGATGGCCCTGGACCGCACCCGCTACATGCAGTCGTCGAAGACCTTCGTCATGGTCGATCGCCCGTTCTGGAAGGACAAGGATCCGCAGACCGGCCGCGACCTGCTGAGCATGACGCTCACCGATCGCCTGACCCGCGGCACCTACCTGTTCGACAACGGCGACGACAAGCCGGGAGTGATCTGCCTGTCGTACGCATGGATGAGCGATGCGCTGAAGATGCTGCCGCATCCGACCGAGAAACGCGTGCAGCTTGCCCTGGATGCGCTGAAGAAGATCTACCCGAAAACCGACATCGCGGGGCACATCATCGGCGACCCGATCACCATCTCCTGGGAGGCCGACCCCTACTTCCTCGGCGCCTTCAAAGGTGCGCTGCCAGGTCACTACCGCTACAACCAGCGCATGTACGCGCACTTCATGCAACAGGACCTGCCCCCCGAGCAGCGCGGCATCTTCATTGCTGGCGACGACGTGTCCTGGACCCCGGCCTGGGTCGAAGGCGCGGTGCAAACGTCGCTGAATGCGGTGTGGGGTATCATGAACCACTTCGGCGGCAAGACCCATGCGGACAATCCCGGGCCGGGCGACGTGTTCCACGAGATCGGCCCTATCGCCCTGCCTGACTGAGACGAGGAGGCGCTCATGCGCATCGCCCTGTTCCAGGGAGCGCCCAGGCCACTGGACGTGCCCGGCAATCTAGAACGCCTGCAGCACCAGGCACAACTGGCGGCAGCGCGGGGCGCGCAACTGCTGGTGTGCCCGGAGATGTACCTCAGCGGCTACAACATCGGCGCCGAAGCGGTGCAGCGCCTGGCCGAACCCGAAGACGGACCGTCGGCCATGGCGGTGGTGGAGATTGCCCAGGCGCAGCGCATCGCCATCGTCTATGGCTACCCGGAGCGGGCCGAGGACGGCTCGATTCACAACAGCGTGCAACTGATAGACGCCCACGGCCGCAGCCTGTGCAACTACCGCAAGACCCACCTGTACGGCGAGCTGGACCGCTCGATGTTCAGCCCGGGCGCCAACCATTTTCCGGTGGTCGAGCTCGATGGCTGGAAGCTGGGTCTGCTGATCTGCTACGACATCGAATTCCCCGAGAACGCCCGGCGCCTGGCGCTTGAAGGCGCCGAGCTGATCCTGGTGCCGACCGCGAACATGACGCCCTACGACTTCGTCTGCCAGGTGACGGTGCGCTCGCGGGCGCAGGAGAACCAGTGCTATCTGGTATACGCCAACTACTGCGGGGCTGAGGGTGAGATCCAGTATTGCGGGCAGAGCAGCATCATCGGCCCGGACGGCAGCCTGCTGGCCATGGCCGGACGCGAGGAATGCCAATTGCTGGCCGACCTTGAGCACGAACGGGTGGTGAAGGGGCGTGAGGCGTTTCCATATCTTGCGGACCTGCGGCGGGATCTTCATCGCGGTCAGGATTAAAGCCGACGGGAAAGGAGCGGGTTCACCGGTGAAATCGGCACCTTGGCAGATGGCACCGGCCCGGCCGCCGTAAATGCGCTAGCATCGCTCCATGACCGACGCTTTCAACACACTCACCCTGCCCAACGGCCTGCGCCTGACCCTGCGCCACGCCCCGCGCCTCAAGCGCGCCGCCGCCGCCTTGAGGGTCCATGCCGGCAGTCATGACGCTCCGGCGAGGTGGCCGGGCATAGCGCACTTTCTCGAGCACCTGCTGTTCCTCGGCACCGCGCGCTTCCCACTGGAAGACGGCCTGATGCGGCATGTCCAGGCGTTCGGCGGCCAGGTCAATGCCAGTACCCGCGAACGCACCACCGATTTTTTCTTCGAAGTGCCCGTCTCGGCCCTGGGCTCAGCGCTGGAGCGCCTGTGCCAGATGCTCGCCGAACCGGACCTGAGCCTGGCACGCCAGCACCGCGAGCGTGAAGTGATCCATGCGGAGTTCATCGCCTGGTCACGCAATGCCGAGGCGCAACGCCAGTTCAGGCTGTTGCAATGCGTATCGCCACATCATCCCTTGAGCGGGTTCCACGCAGGCAACCGGTACAGCCTGGCGTTGCAGGACCCGGCTTTCCAGCGCGCGCTGGGCGACTTCCATGCTCGCTTCTATCGCGGTGGGCAGATCCATCTGAGCCTGTGCGGGCCGCAATCGCTGATGCAGCTCGAAGCACTGGGCCGGCAGTTCGGCAGCCTGTTCAGGGCGGGCGAAATGCAAGCACAAACACCTCCCGCCCCCTTGCTCGATACCCCCTTGATCGAGCTCGAAGCCTCCAGAGGCGGCCTTGACTTGCTGTTCGCCCACGAGCACCTTCCGCCAGGTGCCGAGCAGGCCCTGGACCTGCTGCAGGCCTGCCTGAACGACAGCCGCCCAGGCGGCTGGCTCGATGCCCTGCGCCAACGCGGCTGGCTCCAGGAGGTTCACAGCGATTCGCTGTATGCCTTTGCCGGCCAGTTGCTCTGGCACATCCGCCTGCAACTGCAGCCGGACGCCCCGCCAGCCGAGGTTCGCGCACTGCTGCACGGCTGGTTCGGCGCGTTGCGGCGCCTGGACGCCGCAGCGCTCAACAACGAGTTCGAGCGCCTTCAACACAGTCGCAAGCAAGCAGCCAGCGCACTTGAACTCGCCCGTCGGGACAGTGCCCAGCGGCCGTTCGAAGCGCTGGATGCCCAGGCACTGAAAGCCTTCAAGGCACTGCTCGATGATCTGCCGAGCGGTGAGCAGGGCCAATGGCAGCAACCGCACGATGAGCCCCTGCTGATCGCCGACCTCCCGGTTGGATGCGCAGCGCTGCCGGATGATCTGACCGTCAGCGACATCCTGCCGGTCGAGCGAGGCCTCGCAACGCTGTATCTACGCTGGCGTATCGCCTCACCCCTGCGCGAGCGCTTTCACGCAGTGTTGTCACAAGCGCTGCAACCACTGCGCGAACGCGCCCGCCGCGCCTCGCTGCAACTGGACTTCTCTCTCATTGGCGAACACTGGCAACTGCGCTGTGCGGGCACGTCTGGCGCGGTAATCCGCACCCTCGACCTGGCCTTGGAACACCTGCGCCACCCTGCACCCCACTTGCTGAACACACCTGCGCCCGCCGAGCCAGCGCACATCCCGATCAGGGCACTGCTCAAGGCGCTGCCCGATCACCTGCGCGAGGCAACCATACAGCCACAGCCAGCCTGCCTGCTGGACCTGACAATGCTTGGGCAGATCTGGGCCAGCGCGCCTCGACACGGCCTCGCCATCGGCTTCGATGGCGCAGCGCAAGCGGCCCTCGGCGCGGTATTGGCACATGCACCGGGGTTGCCGGAGACGCCACCGCCGGCCTCCCGGTCGTTGCCGGCCCGACGCTGGCTGCATCACCCCACGGGCGGCAGCGAGCATGCGCTGCTGCTGTTCTGCCCGGTTCCCGCACACGATGAAGGCGCAGGTCGGGTACTGGCGCAAGCGCTGCAAGGGCCGGTTTACCAGCGCCTGCGGGTCGAACTGCAACTGGGCTATGCCGTGTTCAGCGCCTTTCGTCAGATAGAAGGCCAAGGCGGCCTGCTGTTCGGTGTGCAATCGCCACAGGCAACGCCCGGCCAGATTCTCGAACACCTGCTCAGCCTGTTGGCCGACGGCGTCACGTTCGACCCCGCCGCCGTAAGGGCCCTGGCCGCGCAGTTCGAGGAGCCGGCGATGGCCAATGCGGAAGTCGCCGAATGGGCCTGGCAGACATATCTGGCTACAGAGCCGACAGACCTTTCCCATCTGCGCAGGTCTATTCTCAGGACAGACCAGCCAATACTGGACGATCTGGTGAAACGCCTTCTGGACGCCGAGCACGGCTGGCTATGCCTGGCCACCAGCGAAGCACCGGATGCGCGCATTGAGCAAATTCTCTCTGTCTGAGGCGAGGATTGTTACCTGTACTGCAAGGGCGCTTTTCGAAGAATTAACCTTTCGGTACAAATTTTTCTTGTAAGATAGCGCAATCTCAGCCAATGGAACCTCCTGACTCAGGCGGCACCAAAGTAGATAGCTGACATCCACCCACACCATCCGGAAGGAGTTCGACCATGACCACCTGGACCAAACCCGCTTACACCGACCTGCGCATCGGCTTCGAAGTCACCATGTACTTCGCCAGCCGCTAAGCAGCGCTGCAGTGCAACGCCTCGGCCCGCCGGGGCGTTTTCGTTTCATGGACCAGGGGCAAGACAGTAGCCATGTACATCCAGATTCTCGGTTCCGCCGCCGGTGGCGGTTTCCCCCAGTGGAACTGCAACTGCGTCAACTGCAAGGGCTTTCGCGATGGCAGCCTGCGCGCAACGGCACGCACCCAGTCGTCCATTGCCCTGTCCGACGACGGTGAGCACTGGATCCTGTGCAACGCTTCGCCCGACATCCGCGCCCAGCTCCAGGCCTTTGCACCGATGCAGCCGGCACGTGCCCTGCGCGACACCGGTATCGACGCGATCGTCCTGCTCGACAGCCAGATCGACCACACCACCGGCCTGCTCAGCCTGCGCGAAGGCTGCCCGCACCAGGTCTGGTGCACCGACATGGTCCACCAGGACCTGAGCACCGGCTTCCCGCTGTTCACCATGCTCAGCCACTGGAACGGTGGCCTGCAGTGGAATCGCATCGAGCTGCAAGGCAGCTTCGTCATCCCCGCCTGCCCTGATCTGCAATTCACGCCCTTCCCATTGCGCAGCGCGGCGCCACCCTACTCGCCGCACCGTTTCGACCCGCACCCAGGCGACAACCTTGGCTTGCTGGTCGAGGACCTGCGCACTGGTGGCAAGCTGTTCTACGCGCCGGGGCTGGGTCAGGTCGACGACAAGCTGCTGCAGATGATGCACGGCGCCGATTGTCTGCTGGTCGACGGCACCCTGTGGGAAGACGATGAAATGCAACGCCGCGGCGTCGGCACCCGCACCGGCCGCGAAATGGGCCACCTGGCCCAGAACGGCCCCGGTGGCATGCTGGAGGTGCTCGATGCCTTCGGGCGCCAGCGCAAGGTGCTTATCCACATCAACAACACCAACCCGATTCTCGACGAGGACTCCCCAGAGCGCGCCGAAGTCCAGCGCCGTGGCGTGGAAGTCGCCTACGATGGCATGAGCATCGAGTTGTAAGGAGGCCTGATGAGCGACGCACTGCCGATGTCCCCTGCCGAGTTCGAGCAGGCCCTGCGCGCCAAGGGCGCCTACTACCACATCCATCACCCCTACCACGTGGCGATGTACCAGGGCCGCGCCACGCGCGAGCAGATCCAGGGCTGGGTGGCCAACCGCTTCTACTACCAGGTGAACATCCCCATGAAGGATGCCGCGATCCTGGCCAATTGCCCGGACCGCGAAGTACGCCGCGAGTGGATCCAGCGCCTGCTCGACCACGACGGCGCCCCCGGCGAGGACGGCGGCATCGAAGCCTGGCTGCGCCTCGGCCAGGCGGTGGGCCTGGACCCGGAGCAACTGCGTTCGCAGGAGCTGGTGCTGCCCGGCGTGCGCTTCGCCGTCGACGCCTATGTCAACTTCGCCCGCCGTGCATCCTGGCAAGAAGCGGCCAGCAGCTCGCTGACCGAGCTGTTCGCCCCGCAGATCCACCAGTCGCGCCTGGACAGCTGGCCGCAGCACTATCCCTGGATCGATCCGGCCGGCTACGAGTACTTCCGCACCCGCCTGGGCCAGGCCCGACGCGATGTAGAGCATGGCCTGGCGATTACCCTGCAGCACTACACCACGCGCGAAGGGCAGGAGCGTATGCTGGAAATCCTGCAGTTCAAGCTGGATATCCTCTGGAGCATGCTCGATGCCATGAGCATGGCCTATGAACTGAACCGCCCGCCCTATCACAGCGTCACAAGCGAACGGGTCTGGCACAAGGGGATCGCACTATGAGTCTCGACCGCACACTGGTGCCGAACTGGCGCACCGGCTACCGCTTCCAGTACGAACCCGCGCAGAAGGGCCACGTGCTGCTGTACCCCGAAGGCATGATCAAGCTCAACGACAGTGCCGGCCTGATCGGTGGGCTGGTCAATGGCCAACGCGATGTCGCGGCGATCATCGCTGAGCTCGAACAGCAATTCCCCGGTATCCCGGAAGTGGCCGAGGACATCGAGCAGTTCATGGAGGTGGCCCGTGCCGAACACTGGATCACCCTCGCCTGAGGTGCCGGTCGGCCTGCCGTTGTGGCTGCTGGCGGAGCTGACCTATCGCTGCCCGCTGCAGTGCCCGTACTGCTCCAACCCGTTGGACTTCGCCGCCCAGGGCAAGGAGCTGAGTACCGAACAGTGGTTCGAGGTGATGGCACAGGCCCGTGAAATGGGCGCGGCGCAGATCGGTTTTTCCGGCGGCGAGCCGCTGGTGCGCCAGGACCTCGCCGAGCTGATCGGCGAGGCCCGGCGCCTGGGCTACTACACCAACCTGATCACCTCCGGCATCGGCCTCACCGAGCAGAAGATCGCCGCGTTCAAGCAGGCCGGTCTGGACCATATCCAGATCAGCTTCCAGGCCAGCGACGAACAGGTGAACAACCTGCTGGCCGGCTCGAAGAAGGCCTTTGCGCAGAAGCTGGAAATGGCGCGCGCGGTGAAGGCCCACGGTTATCCGATGGTACTGAACTTCGTCACCCACCGGCACAACATCGACCGGATCGACCGCATCATCGAGCTGTGCATCGCCCTCGAAGCCGACTTCGTCGAACTTGCCACCTGTCAGTTCTACGGCTGGGCGCACCTCAATCGCCTGGGCTTGCTGCCGACCAAAGAGCAGCTCGAACGCGCCGAGCGCATCACCAACCAGTACCGTGAACGGCTGAAAGCCGACGGCAATCCGTGCAAACTGATCTTCGTCACCCCCGACTACTATGAAGAACGCCCCAAGGCCTGCATGAACGGCTGGGGCAGCCTGTTCCTGACCATCACCCCCGACGGCACCGCCCTGCCCTGTCATGGCGCGCGTCAGTTGCCGGTGCAGTTTCCCAACGTGCGCGACCACGACCTGCGGCATATCTGGTACGACTCGTTCGGCTTCAACCGCTTTCGCGGTTACGACTGGATGCCCGAACCCTGCCGTTCGTGCGACGAAAAGGAAAAGGACTTTGGCGGTTGCCGCTGCCAGGCCTTCATGCTCACTGGCGATGCCAGCAAGGCCGACCCGGTGTGCGCCAAGTCGCCGGATCACGGCATCATTCTCAAGGCCCGCGAGGAGGCGCAGACCGCTCAGATGAACATCGAACAGATGACCTTCCGCAATGAGCGCAACTCCCGTGTCATCGCCCGCGGCTGAGTTCAGTGCCACCCAGGCGGTGGCCGCCGGCACCGACTTCGCCGAACTCAAGGTCGGCGAGCAGGGGCTGTTCTGGAACGAATTCCGCCCCGCCGATGGCGCCTGCCGCATCTGGCACTGGCGCCAGCAGCAGGCCCACTGCCTGACACCGGACGGTTTCAGCGCGCGCAGCCGAGTGTATGAATACGGCGGCGGCAGTTTCTGCCTGGCCCCGCATGCGGTGGTCTTCGTCAACGAGAAGGACCAGCAGGTCTACAGCCAGGCGCTGGACGGCTCGCCCCCCCTAGCACTGACAGCAGCCTCAGAATGCCGCTATGGCGACCTGCAATGGCATGACGGCCAGGTGCTGGCGGTCGAGGAGCGGCATGGCGAATGCGTCGAGCACCGCTTGGTGACGCTGGCCGCAGGCATGCGCCAGGTACTGGCCGAAGGTGCCGACTTCTACGCCTCCCCTGTTCTGAGTCCCGACGGTCAGCGCCTGGCGTGGATCGAATGGGATCGCCCGGCGCAGCCCTGGACCCTTACCCGCCTGATGAGCCGTGCGCGGCAAGCCGACGGACACTGGGGGCCGCCGCACTGCGTGGCCGGCCAGGACGAGTCCCTGCAACAGCCTCGCTTCGACACTGACGGCAGGCTGTATTGCCTGTCCGACCGCAACGGTTTCTGGCAGCCCTGGGGCGAGTTCGACGGCGGCTGGCAGGCTATCCCTGCCGAAGCTGCCGACCACGCTGCTGCGCCGTGGCAACTGGGCGCCTGCACCTGGCTGCCCCTGGGCCCGCAAGGCTATCTCGCGACCTGGTTCGACAACGGCTTCGGCAAGCTGGCGATTCGCAGCGAAGACCAAGACCTGCAAGTGTTCGCCGAGGAGTACACGCGGTTTCGCAGCCTGGCGATGGACGCACAGCACCTCTATGCTATCGCCGCCTCACCCACGCGCCCACCGGCAATCCTCGCCATCGCACGCGACGGCCAGCGCAGCCGGGTCCTGGCAGGTGGCGGCGAGGTACTGCCAGCCGAGCGCATCAGTTATCCACAGCCCATCAGCTACCCGAGTGGCGACGCCCTGGCCCATGGATTCTTCTACCCAGCCATGGACAGCCAGCACACCCCCCCGCTGGTGGTATTCATCCACGGAGGCCCGACCTCGGCCTGCTACCCGGTACTCGACGCACGCATCCAGTACTGGACCCAGCGTGGTTTCGCCGTCGCCGACCTCAACTATCGCGGCAGCAGCGGCTATGGCCGCGCCTATCGCCAGGCATTGCACCTGCGCTGGGGCGAAATCGACGTGCAGGACGCCTGCGCCGCCGTTGCCTTCCTCGCCGGGCAAGGCTTGATAGACCCGGACAAGGCGTTCATTCGCGGCGGCAGTGCCGGCGGCTACACCACCCTGTGCGCCCTGGCCTTCCACGACGTATTCCGCGCGGGCGCCAGCCTCTATGGCGTCAGCGACCCCATCGCGTTGGGCAAGGCGACTCACAAGTTCGAAGGCGATTACCTGGACTGGCTGATCGGCGACCCGCAGCAAGATGCCGAGCGCTACCGGCAACGCACGCCGCTACTGCATGCTGAGCGGATCAAGGCGCCAGTGATCTTCTTCCAGGGTGAGCTGGATGCGGTGGTAGTGCCGGAACAGACCCGCAGCATGCTGGAGGCGCTGAGAGCCAATGGCATCGAAGCGGTTGGGCACTTCTACCCTGAGGAGCGTCATGGTTTTCGCAAGGCACAGAACCTTGCCCATGCGCTGGAGGAGGAATGGCGGTTTTATTGCCGGGTGTTGGCGGGTTGAGGGGGCCGCGCCCGGCCCCCTCATGCGCTAGCGCTTGGCGATGATGTACACCGCGTGCACGATCCCCGGAATGTAGCCCAACAGGGTCAGCAGGATGTTCAACCAGAACGCGCCGCCGAAGCCAACCTGCAGGAACACGCCCAAAGGCGGCAGAAGAATAGCGATGATGATACGAATGAAGTCCATGTGAAGCTCTCCTGGGATGGTTCTCAACACAGACTAGTGCGCTTCGCTGGAGGTTCCACACTGATATCACGCCTGAAAAAAAACGCCCCGGGCCAAATACAGCTGGCCAAGGGCGATGCGCAGGAACGCGAGACGGTTCGTTGAAATTCGGTGGTCAGGCCGTCGCTTCGCGGCGAACCTGTGGGTGGGAATGCAAGCGGGCGAAGGCACGGGATAACCGCTGCAGCATTTCGTCGATATTGCCCCGGCTAACGGTCAGCGCCGGCGAGAAGCGCACCACATCCGCTTGCGGAGCATTGAGCAGCAGGCCTTCGTGCAGTGCTGCCTCGACCAGTTCCTGGGCCAGCGCTTCACGCAACTGCAACGCCCATAACAACCCCTGGCCCCGCACCTCGCCCTGCCCGTAGCGCCCCGCCAGACGGCTAAGACCCTCGCGCAGGTGCCGGCCGCTGTCCTGCACCTTCTCGAGAAAACCCGGGGCCAGCACGGTGTCCAGCACCGCCAGGCCCGCCGCGCTCATCAGGGCGTTGCCGTGGTGGCTGCCCTCGAGCTCGCCCGGCGCGGCGCAGCAGGCCGTACCGCGGGCCAGCAGGGCCGCCAGCGGCACTCCGCCACCCAGGCCCTTGCCCAAGGTGAGGATGTCGGCACGCACGCCGTAGGTCTGTTCGGCCAGCAGCGCGCCACAACGGCCGATACCGGTCTGCACTTCGTCGAGAATCAACAGGATGCCCAGCTCGCGGCAGAGCTTTTCGACTCCCTGCAGGTATTCACGTGTCGCCGGAATCACGCCGGCTTCGCCCTGGATCGGCTCGAGCATGATCGCCACGGTGCGCGAGTCGACCTCGGCATGCAGCGCAGCCAGGTCGTTGAACGGCACCTTGCTGAAGCCTGGCAATCCCGGTTCGCAGCGGTTGCACGGCAGCGGGTCGGACGCCGACAGCGCGCCAAGGCTGCGGCCATGGCAGGCCTGGCTGGCCGTGATGATGTGATAGGCGCCGCCGCGATGCAGCTGGCCCCATTTGCGCGCAAGCTTGATTGCGCCCTCGCAAGCCTCGGCGCCACTGTTGAGCAGGTACGCCTGGTCGCTGCCGGTGCTTTGGCACAAGCGCCCGGCCAACGCCAGCAGCGCCGAGCTGTGAAAGCCCGCGCCCGGATTGATCAGGGCCTGGGCCTGGCTGCCGAGGGCCCTGGCCAGCACTTCAGGGCTGTGCCCGAGGCTGTTGACCGCGCAGCCCTGGGTGAAGTCCAGGTACGCATGCCCCTGGTCGTCCCACAACCACGAACCCTGACCCCGCACGAACACCTGAGGTGCGCGCTCGCGGCCAGGCATCAGCCACTCGCGGGACAACGGCGAGGGCTGCGCCTCATGCGTCGGACTCTGCACGGGCCCGGCAACGGCCGCAGCCGAACGACGCAGCTTGAACAGGTTCATGATGACTCCAAGGCAATCACGGGGACGGCAAGGCGCCCCGGTCTTCGCCTGAGGTCGGATATTTTGCCTTGCCTATCAAAAGTGTTTCTCATCCGGGGCAACAATGAACCGGGCGGATCGCTTCAGCCCTCCGGAATACGGCGATAGACTAGGCGTACCGGCGCTTCGCGGCCATTTCGATTTTTCAGCTTTTTCGATAAGTACTTCTTATGGATTTTCGCCAACTGCGTTATTTCGTCGCGGTCTATGAAGAAGGTCATGTGGGGCGGGCTGCAGAGCGTCTGTCACTGTCGCAACCGGCACTGTCGCAACAGATCCGCCAGCTTGAGCACAGCCTTGACCTGAACCTGTTCGAGCGCAGCAACAAACGCCTGCTGCCAACCCTAGCGGCGCACACCCTCTACAACCATGCATTGCCCCTGCTCGACGGGCTGCAGCGCGCCCAGGAAGCCATGCAGGGGTTCAAGGGCCAGTCCTTGCGCACCTTGGCCATCGGTGTGCTGCAGACCGTACGCCCGAGCCTGGTGCCGCGGCTGCTGGAGAAACTGCGCAAGGCCCAGCCACACCTGGTCGTACAGATCTACGAACTGTCGGGGCTGGAAATCGAGCGGCGGCTACTCAACGGCAGCCTCGATATCGGCATCAGCTACCTGCCGCCACGTCAGCCTGGGCTGCACGGGCTGTTGTTGTACGAAGATGAACTGCAGCTTGTCATCCCCAATACGCATCCACTGAAAGACTTCAAGAAGGTCTCGATCAGACAAGCCGCCGAACTGCCGCTGCTGATGCTGGGGGAGGAATTTCAGATCCGACAGATCTGGAAGGCACAACTGGCCAACCTCGGGCGCAGGCCGCAGGTGCAGGCAGAGATGAACAACATGGGGGGGATTCTCGACAGCCTGGCCAATACCGCCCTGGCGACCATCCTTCCGGGGCGGGCCAAGGAAGCGGCCGAAGACGATCAGGCACTGCTGTGGAAACCCCTGAGCGAGCCGCGGGTGCCGCTCAAGGTGGGCCTGGTGTTTCGCGATGCCCAGCGCCAGCAGGCATCGGTGGAGTTGCTGCGCACCCTGCTTGAGGAGGAGAGCGATGCCCGCCAGGCTGGCGTGCAGACACTGGATGGGCGCGGCGCATAAAAACGCCAGACAAAGAAAACCCCGCCGAGGCGGGGTTCTCCAGACTGTTTCCCTGACATCCTTATCGTCCCACCATCCTGGCGGGAAATCCTACGTGTCCCTGTTCTGTCCTTTGCGCTTCCTGCGCTCCGTCCATGTAAGAAAGATTAACCGTGGATCCAATCTTAGGAAAGAGGAGAAAAGTCACCACGTAATGTAGGAAAAAGCTTACAAGGCCGAGGTTTTCAGAACGTCCCGTTTGCACTCGAAAACCCCGGCTCCTCGATCAGAATTGCGCGGCGTCCAGCAGGTACAACGACTCGCTGCCCGCCTTCACCGAAGCCACCAACGAATCCAGCCTTGGCAGCAGGCGGGCGAAGTAGAAGCGCGCCGTCCCAAGCTTCGCACCATAGAAGGCCTCGTCGCCCTCGCCTACCTGCGCAGCACGGGCCATCAATGCCCACATGTAGCCATAGGCCACGTAGCCGAACGCATGCAGGTACTCGACCGAGGCGGCACCAATTTCGTTGGGGTTGCCTTTCGCCTGCTCCAGCACCCACTCGGTCAAGCCGTCGAGCTGATCCAGCGCAGCGCCCAGCGGCCGCGTGAACTCGTCGTCGGCAGCGCCGAGGAACTGACGGATCTCGTCAGCGAACAGACGGTAGTACGCGCCGCCGCTGGCCACCACCTTGCGCCCCATCAGGTCCAGGGCCTGGATGCCGTTGGTACCCTCGTAGATCTGCGTGATGCGCACATCGCGCACCAACTGCTCCTGGCCCCATTCGCGAATGTAGCCGTGTCCACCGAACACCTGCTGGCCATGTACGGTGCACTCCAGGCCGAGGTCGGTGAGGAAGGCCTTGGCCACCGGCGTCAGCAAGGCCACCAGTTCCTCGCTGCGTTTGCGGGTAGCGGCGTCTTCGCTGAACTTGGCGCTGTCCAGTTGCATGGCAACATAGGTGGAAAACGCCCGACCGCCTTCGATCAACGCTTTCATGGTGAGCAGCATGCGGCGCACATCGGGGTGGACGATGATCGGGTCGGCGACCTTGTCCTTGGCTTGCGGGCCCGTCGGTGCGCGGCTCTGCAAGCGGTCGCGGGCGTATTCGACGGCATTCTGGTAAGAGCGCTCGGCCGACGCCAGGCCTTGGATACCGACACCCAGGCGCTCGTAGTTCATCATGGTGAACATCGCCGCCAGGCCTTTGTTCGGCTCACCGACGATATAGCCGATTGCCTCGTCGAAGTTCATCACGCAGGTGGCCGAAGCCTGGATGCCCATCTTGTGTTCGATCGAGCCACAGGTGGCCGGGTTGCGCGCACCCAGGCTGCCATCGTCGTTGACCAGGAACTTGGGCACCAGGAACAGCGAGATGCCTTTCGGACCAGCCGGCGCGTCCGGCAGCTTGGCCAGCACGAGGTGGATGATGTTTTCGGTCAGGTCGTGCTCGCCACCGGTGATGAAGATCTTGGTGCCGCTGACCTTGTAGCTGCCGTCGGCCTGCGGCTCGGCCTTGGTGCGGATGATGCCCAGGTCGGTGCCGGCATGGGGCTCGGTCAGGCACATGGAGCCGGCCCAGACGCCGGCGTACATGTTCGGCAGATACTTTTCCTTCAACGCTTCGCTGGCGTGGGCGTTGATCGACAGGCAGGCACCTGCGGTGAGCATCGGATACAGCCCGAACGACAGGCTCGAGGCGTTGACCATTTCCTCGACCTGGGCCGAGATGGCCTTGGGCATGCCCATGCCACCAAACAGCGGATCCCCGCCAACACCGACCCAGCCGCCTTCGGCGTAGGTCTGGTAAGCCTCGATGAACCCGGCCGGGGTGCGGACCGCGCCATTGTCCCAGTGGCAGCCTTCTTCATCAGCGGCGCGGCTCAGGGGCGCAATGCTCTTGCTGGTGACCTTGCCTGCCTCTTCCAGCACGGCCAGGGCAGTTTCGGCGTCGACAACCTCAGCCAGCCCCGGCAACTGGGACCAGAGATCGGCAACCTTGAAGACTTCATTGAGTACGAAGCGCATATCGCGCAGGGGCGCTTTATAGTCGGCCATGACAACCTCTCGCTAGCAGAGTCGGGGGCGGCCGCCATGGGCCGCACACTGGGTTGGAAGCAGTGTAACCGAACAACTTTTACGAGACATAGGGTCATCACGCGACCATATAGTCAACTATAGTCACGCCATGCGAACTGCCCCGCGCCGTGCAGTTTGCCCCTGCTGCATAACGCAGTTACGACCCGCAGCCTTGGCGCTGTAGAGCGCCTGGTCAGCGGATTTGAGCACTTCTTCCGGGTTGCGGTGCTCCGGTAGGCGCTCGGCGACGCCGATACTGATGGTCACCGACACCGTGTTGCCCGCCGAACCTGCACGCCGCTGACGCCCGGTGGAATCATCCTGCGGGCGGCTGTTCTGATCGCGCAGCTGGATGGCATAGTTAGCGATCATCTCGCGCACCGCTTCCAGGTGCGGCAGGCATTCTTCGGCGGTCTGCCCGGCGAACACCAGGGCGAACTCCTCACCACCATAGCGATAGGCGCGCCCGCCCCCGGTCACCTTCGACAGGCGGCTGGCGACCAGACGCAACACTTGGTCGCCGACATCGTGGCCATGGGTGTCATTGAATTTCTTGAAGTGATCCACGTCGGTCATGGCGATCACATAACTGCGGCCCAGGCGCTGCATGCGTTCGTTCAGCGCGCGGCGGCCAGGAAGGCCGGTCAGTTCGTCGCGAAACGCCATCTGGTAGGCCTCGTGGGAGACGGCTGCGGCGATCATCAGCATCACCTGGCTGCACATGATGTTCAGGGTGAAGGGCAGGATGAACGTCTGCGGCAGCATCCAGAAGATCCCCACCAGGCCGGTGACCTGCGCGGCGTGCAACGGCCGGGGCTCGCGCAGGTATTGCACCACCAGCAGAATGAATACGCCCAGGAACAACGGGTAGGCCAACTGGATCAGGCTCATCCACTGCCCATGCAGCGACGGCCAGCGGATCTCTGCCAGCCACGTCAGCAACGTCTGTGGGTAACTCTGCTCCAGCGCCAGGGTCACGCTGCCAACCGCGAACAGCACGGCGAAGCGCGCGAGCATGTCCTGGGCCAGGTGGGTGCGTTCCTGCCAGGCGCCGAACAGGCCGAACAGTGCTGGCAGCAGCAGGCACACGAGGTGGAACACCACTGCAGCGTCTTCGCGGACCTTGCCATGATCGCGGTAGTAATCGGTCTGGGTATCGAGCAAGAAGTAGGCGATGTACACCGTGACCATCAGGAACAGTTCACGCTGGCGGCGGTACACCGCGCAGTAGGCACCGCCGAGCAGCAGCACCAGGGTAGGTAATACGTTGAACAGGGACGTGAAGAACACGCTCAGGTCCCTGACATACGCCGCCGCAAGCCCCGACACCAGCAGCAGGATCGAAGGCAGAAAGTGGCTGGCGCGAACAGCGGATAGACGAAACAAGGGTAATCTCCGACCCGGCAGATCAATAATAGCATTGTGCCCTTACTTCATCGGCAGCGCACATGAATAGATGAATACAACGAAGGGTTTAACGGCACGCGGGGGGCGAGTCTTGAGGTTTTCTCGTTACCGGATGCAACGAGAGCAGGCAAAAAAAAACGCCTGCCGATAATGGCAGGCGTTTTTCCGTACAGCGTCGGGCGTCAGATCGACAGACCGAAGTCTTCTTCTTTCATCGCCATCAGGTTGTTGGCACCCGACAGGATGGCCGCCACGTGCGTGCGAGTACGCGGCAGGATGCGCTGGAAGTAGAAGCGCGCGGTCTGCAGCTTGGCAGTGTAGAACGCCTCTTCAGCGGTGCCGGCCGCCAGCTTCTCGGCAGCCAGGCGGGCGATGTCGGCCCAGAAGTAGGCCAGGCACGCGTAGCCGGAGTACATCAGGTAGTCCACGGACGCGGCACCGACTTCCTCACGGTCTTTCATGGCGGCCATGCCGATCTTCATGGTCAGCTCGCCCCACTCCTTGTTCAGCGCAGCCAGCGGCTCGACGAATTCCTTGGTGGCTTCGTTGCCTTCCTGACCTTGGCAGAACTTGTGGACGATCTTGGTGAAGCCCTTGAGCGCCTCGCCCTGGGTCATCAGCACCTTGCGGCCCAACAGGTCGAGAGCCTGGATGCCGGTGGTGCCTTCGTACAGCATCGAGATGCGGCTGTCGCGCACGTTCTGCTCCATGCCCCACTCGGCAATGAAACCGTGGCCACCGTAGATCTGCACGCCATGGTTGGCGGCCTCGAAACCGACTTCGGTCATGAATGCCTTGGCGATCGGGGTCAGGAAGGCCAGCAGTGCATCGGCCTTCTTGCGCTCTTCCTCGTCCTGGCTGTACTTGACGATGTCCACCTGCTTGGCGGTGAAGTAGACCATTGCGCGGTTGCCTTCGGCGAAGGCTTTCATGGTCAGCAGCATGCGGCGCACGTCCGGGTGGACGATGATCGGGTCAGCGGCCTTGTCCGGTGCTTTCGGGCCGGTCAGGGAGCGCATCTGCAGACGATCGCGGGCATATTTCAGGCCACCCTGGAAGGCCACTTCGGCGTGAGCCAGGCCTTGCAGTGCTGTCCCCAGGCGCGCGGTGTTCATGAAGGTGAACATGCAGTTCAGGCCCTTGTTGGCCGGGCCGATCAGGTAGCCGGTGGCCGCGTCGAAGTTCATCACGCAGGTGGCGTTACCGTGGATGCCCATCTTGTGCTCGAGGGAGCCGCAGCTCACGCCGTTGCGCTCGCCTACACCGCCTTCGGCGTTCGGCAGGAACTTGGGCACGATGAACAGCGAGATGCCCTTGGTGCCGGCCGGGGCATCGGGCAGGCGCGCCAGCACGATGTGGACGATGTTATCGGCCATGTCGTGCTCACCGGCCGAGATGAAGATCTTGGTGCCGGATACCTTGTAGCTGCCGTCGGCCTGCGGCTCGGCCTTGGTGCGCAGCATGCCCAGGTCGGTGCCGCAGTGCGGCTCGGTCAGGCACATGGTGCCGGTCCATTCGCCGGACACCAGCTTGGTCAGGTAGGTTTCCTGTTGCTCGGGGGTCCCGTGCTCGGAGATGGTGTTCATCGCGCCGTGGGACAGGCCTGGGTACATGCCCCAGGACCAGTTCGACTCGCCGACCATCTCGCTCAGGGTCAGGCCCAGCGACTCTGGCAGGCCTTGGCCGCCGTGCTCTACGTCATGGGCCAGGCTCGGCCAGCCGCCTTCGACGAACTGCTTGTAGGCTTCCTTGAAGCCGGTCGGGGTCTTCACGCCCGACTCGCTCCAGGTGCAGCCTTCCAGGTCGCCGACACGGTTCAGCGGGGCCAGCACCTGCTCACAGAACTTGGCACCTTCCTCGAGGATCGCATCGACCATGTCCGGTGTAGCATCCTGGCAACCCGGCAGGCTCTGATAGTGCGCTTCATAGCCGAGCAGCTCGTCACGGACGAAGCGAATATCACGCAAGGGGGCTTTGTATTCAGGCATGGCGATGAACCTCTGGGCTGAGTTCGTTGGGGAGACCACGGGTACCGACCAGCTCTTGGCGGCTTTCGGTCAAACAGTTGTTTGAAACTTACGTTTAGCTCAGGGCAATGTCAAGAAGGGACGATAGTGCCAATTCGGTCGCGAACAATGGCGTTTCTGCCAGCGCTTGATTCATCGGCCCAATGCGACTGTGGGAGCGGGTTTACCCGCGAAAAAACCAGGCACACTTGCGTGGCTTGGTTGATTCGCGGGTAAACCCGCTCCCACAGGTACTTGGCCGACGGTTATGCAGTCAGGCGTAGGTATCGATGAACCGACCGAGCATTTCGTCGGAGGCCTTGGCGACTTTCACGCCCAGTTCGACTTCGTGCTTGCCCAGGGCGAGCTGCACGGTACTGGTGGCCAAGTCTTGCTGTTGGCTGCGGTCTACACCACGCAGGCGCTCGGCCTGATAGCTGGTGGACTGGCTGGCGCCTGCGCGCTCGACGCCATTGCTGGCGATCTGGCTGGCGGCCTGGTCGACGCGGTTCTGCCCGTTCTGGATGGCGCCGAGGCCTGCGTAGAAAGCAGAGCTGCCGGTGATTTCCATATCAGGACTCCACAAGACTGGATGAGGAAAGAGGCCTCAATTAAAACAGCCCGCAAGGAAAATTACCCGTTTAAATCCTTAATAGCCCAGTGCCAGCTAATAGAATCAGGGCATTTTTCGTAACCGGATGTTCACCAATCGGTCAATCAAGCAAGTCCAGGTCCAGATAACCGGCAACCGCCTCGGCTCCGGCAGACTTCAGCCACGGCACCCGCCCCAGGCATGGTGCCGGCAGGCGCTCGGCGAGGCTTGCCAGGTTTTCTTCAAGCCGCGCAGTGCGTGGATCGACGATATTGGCCACCCAGCCCGCCAGTTGCAGCCCATCGCGGGCGATGGCCTCGGCACTGAGCAGCGCATGGTTGATGCAACCCAGGCGCACCCCCACCACCAGGATCACCGGAAGCTTCAAGGCAACCGCCAGGTCGGACAGGTTGGCATGATCGGACAACGGCACCCGCCAGCCACCCGCCCCCTCGATCAGGGTGAAGTCGGCGCCGTGCGCCAGTATTTGCTGCATGGCGTCACGCAGTGTCGGCACGCTCAGTGCCACGCCGGCTTCGCGCGCGGCCACATGCGGGGCGATGGCCGGTTCGAAGGCGAAGGGATTGACCTGCTCATAGGGCAGCTTGATCGAGCTTTCGTCGATCAGCGCCAGCGCATCACTGTTGCGCAGCCCCTTGGAGCTGACCGTGCATCCGGACGCCACAGGCTTGGCAGCCAGCGTGCTGCGCCCAAGGTTATGTCCTGCACGCAACAGCCCGGTGGCGATGGTGGTCTTGCCGACATCGGTGTCGGTACCGGCGATGAAATAGGCCTGGCTCATGTCACTCCTCTTCGCCTCTACGCAACACCCCATAGACCACCTGATAGGTGGCAGGCAGACCTTGGTCGTCACGGAACTGCTCATAGGCCTGCAGCAGCCCCTGCATGCGTGCACGCCCGGTCAGGCCCGACGGGCGCCCGGGATTCAGGTTATGCGCACCCAGCGCCTTGAGTTCGTGGGTCAGGCTGCGCACATCCGGGTAGTGCAGTACGTGGGGCAGGCGCTCCAGCCCGAGCAGGGTCAGGCCGCTGTCGGCGCACAGGCGCTGGTAATCCTCGAAGTGCCGGAAACGATTGACATGCACCAGCCCATCCACTGCCTGCCAGCTGGCACGCAACTCCTCCAGCGTGCCGACACACAGGCTGCTGAACGCCAGCACTCCGCCCGGTCGCAACACGCGCCGGGCTTCGGCCAGCACGCTGGAGAACTGGTCGCACCACTGCACTGCCAGGCTGGAGAACACCAGGTCGAAGGCACCATCGCGCAGCGGCAGGCGCTCGGCATCACCAGCCACATGATGATGCGCCCCACCCTGCTCGCGGGCATGGCTCAACATGCCTTCGGCGATATCCACTGCCACGCCATGGGCAGCCTCGAAGCGCGCAGCCAGGGCGCGACTGAAATGGCCTGTGCCGCTGCCCAGGTCGAGCCAGCGGGTCGGCGCCATCGACGCCGGCAAGCGCGCGAGCAAAGCGTCACCCACCGCGCGCTGCAGGGCTGCGACGCTGTCATAGCTGGCCGCCGCGCGAGAGAACGAGGCCGCCACCTGGCGCTTGTCCGGCAGGGCGCCGGGCAGGATCGGGCGGGAAAGATCAGTCATCACCACTCTCATGCAAGAAACTCTTGATACCCGCTGCAAGCTCCTGTGGGTACTCCAGCAGGAACGCGTGGGAACTGTCTTCGACCAGGCCGACTTCAACATCCGGCAGCAGCTCGCTGAGCGCCTTGGCCGCATCCGCCGGCACCAGTGCATCGCTACCTGCGAACAGGTGCAACTGTGGGCCGCCGTACTGCTCGAGCGCCTGGCGGGTATCCAGCTTGGCCAACACTTGCAGGCCGGTGGCCAGGTACAAGGGATCGGTGTCCGGCACACCCACGCCGAGCTGGCGCAGCAAGGTGCGGGGTTGCTGCGCCCCCTCGCTGCACAGCGTGCGAAATCGCTTGAGGGTGACCTGCGTGTGGCTGCGACAACCATCGAGGAAGGTGCCGAAAGTGTCTTCGGCCATGCCGTGGGGCCAGTCGTGGCGGGCCACGAAACTCGGATTGCTGGCCAGCGTCAGCAGGCCACAGCAATGGTCGCCACGCTTGTGCGCCAAGGCGCTGGCAAGCATGCCGCCCAACGACCAGCCACCCAGCCAGACATCCGTCGGCAGCTTGCGGTCGAGGTGATCGACCCAGGCCTGGATGTCAGCATCAGGCAGCTCCGGCAACGCTGCCAGGTCGACCTGCAGGCGTGGATCCTGCGCCCGCAGGCTGGCAGCCAGGGGTTCCAGTGAAGCGGTGCCCAGCCCCCAGCCGGGCAAGAGGATCAGTCGGTTACGCATCGGCGGACTCCAGCTGTGCATGACACTCGGCCAATGCATTCAACAATAGCTGGACCTGCGCCTCGCTGTGCGCGGCGCTCAAGGTTACGCGCAGGCGCGCACTGCCGACAGGTACGGTTGGCGGGCGGATCGCGGTCACCAGCAGACCGCGCTCGCGCAGCATCTTCGACAGCGTCAATGCCCGCGCCGCATCGCCGACCAGGATCGGCTGGATCGCGGTCGGGCTGTCCATCAACGCCAGGCCGATCTGCTGCGCGCCCTGGCGGAACTGGCGGATCAACGCGCCAAGGTGCTCGCGCCGCCAGCGTTCATCACGCAGCAGTTGCAGGCTTTTCAGCGTTGCACAGGCCAGTGCCGGCGGCTGACTGGTGGTGTAGATATAAGGACGGGCGAACTGCACCAGCGCCTCGATCAGGTCATCACTGCCCGCGACGAAGGCGCCGGCAGTACCGCAGGCCTTGCCGAGCGTGCCGATCAGCACCGGCACCTGATCGATGCCCAACCCGAAGTGCTCGACGATACCGCCACCATTGGCGCCCAGCGTGCCGAAACCATGGGCATCGTCGACCATCAGCCAGGCGCCATGTGGACGCGCCACCGTCGCCAGGGCGGGCAGGTCGGCAAGATCACCGTCCATGCTGAACACACCATCGGTGACCACCAGCGTGTCACCGACCGCTTTATCCAGGCGACTCGCCAGGCTCGCCGGATCGTTGTGCAGGTAGCGGCTGAAGCGGGCGCCGCTGAGCAGCCCACCGTCGAGCAACGAGGCATGGTTGAGACGATCCTGCAACACCGTATCGCCCTGCCCCACCAGCGCGGTGATGGCGCCGAGGTTGGCCATGTAGCCGGTGGTGAACAGCAGCGCACGCGGGCGTCCGGTCAACTCGGCGATGGCCTCTTCGACCTCGTGGTGCGCAGTACTGTGGCCGACCACCAGGTGCGAGGCACCGCCACCGACACCCCAGCGCTCGGCACCGGCACGCCAGGCGGCGATCACTTCCGGGTGATTGGCCAACCCGAGATAGTCGTTGCTGCAGAACGCCAGCAGACGCTGCCCGTCGACCACCACCTCCGGGCCTTGCGGGCTCTGCAACAGGGGTCGGCGCCGATACAGGTCCGCAGCGCGCCGTTCGGCCAGGCGCGCCGCCAGATCGAAGGCCATGATCAGGCCGAAGCGGCGTCGTAGAACATCTCGCTGCTGCGCTGCTCGACCAGCGCCTGCTCGATGGCCGCCTGGTGCACTTCGTCGGCGTGCTCCTCACGCTCTTCGGGCTTGATGCCCAGACGCGCGAACAGCTGCATGTCCTTGTCTGCCTGCGGGTTGGCGGTGGTCAGCAGTTTTTCGCCGTAGAAGATCGAGTTGGCGCCAGCCATGAAAGCCAGGGCCTGCATCTGCTCGTTCATCTGTTCACGACCAGCAGACAGGCGCACGTGCGACTTGGGCATGAGGATCCGCGCGACCGCGAGCATGCGGATGAAATCGAACGGATCGACGTCTTCTGCGTTGGCCAGCGGCGTACCGGCAACCTTCACCAGCATGTTGATCGGTACCGACTCCGGGTGCTCGGGCAGGTTGGCGAGCTGGATCAGCAGGCCTGCGCGGTCGTCCAGCGACTCGCCCATGCCGAGAATGCCGCCGGAGCAGATCTTCATCCCGGCATTGCGTACGTAGGCAAGGGTCTGCAGGCGCTCGCTGTAGGTGCGGGTGGTGATGATGCTGGTGTAGAAGTCCGGCGAGGTATCGAGGTTGTGGTTGTAGTAGTCCAGACCCGCCTGGGCGAGTGCCTGGGTCTGGTCCTGATCGAGCTTGCCGAGGGTCATGCAGGTTTCCAGGCCCATGGCCTTGACCCCTTTGACCATTTCCAGCACGTAGGGCATGTCCTTGGCGGAGGGGTGCTTCCAGGCGGCGCCCATGCAGAAGCGAGTCGAGCCGATGGCCTTGGCCCGGGCAGCCTCTTCCAGCACCTTCTGCACTTCCATCAACTTCTGTTTTTCCAGCCCGGTGTTGTAGTGGCCGGACTGCGGACAATATTTGCAATCTTCGGGGCAGGCACCGGTCTTGATCGACAGCAGCGTCGAGACCTGCACGCGGTTCGGGTCGAAGTGCGCGCGATGAACGGTCTGCGCCTGGAACAACAGGTCGTTGAACGGCTGCTCGAACAGCGCCCTGACCTCGGCCAGGGACCAGTCGTGACGTGTTGTTGCATTTGTGCTGGCGCTCATCGGCGTTTCCTTATCTAGGCTCTGACAGGCGCCGGGACAGGAAAGCCCGCAGCGCTTCACGGATAGCTCGCATAGTCAGGGAAGGCCCATGCACTGTCAACCAAACATAAAAACACTGGTTTACAACTGGCTAAATATTAAACAGATCTGTTTGCTTTGCGATGAGCCTGCGCAACAGGCATACCCCTTGTGTCCGGCCTGCGAGCATGAGTTGCCGTGGCTCGACGAACAGTGCACGCGCTGTGCGCTGCCCTTGGCGATGCGGGCATTGACCTGTGGCCAGTGCAGCCGCAGGCCACCGCCGTTCGAACGGGTCATTGCGCCGTGGCATTACGGGTATCCGCTGGACGCTGCGATCAGCCGCTTCAAGCACCGCAGCCAGTGGCCGCTGGGGCGGCTGCTGGCAGATCTGCTGGCTCAGGCCCTGCAGCATCGCTATGACGAGGGCCTGACAAAACCCGACCAGCTGTTGCCCGTGCCACTGGCTGCACGTCGACTGCGCCAACGCGGCTTCAACCAGGCCGCCATGCTCGCACGCTGGCTGTCGAGCCAGTTGCACATCCCCTGCGACGAGCGCGTGCTGCTGCGCCCACGGGACACCGCGGCGCAGCAGACTCTCGACGCCAAGGCGCGCTGGCGCAACTTGCGCCAGGCCTTCACCGTCGCACCGCACGCCACGCTCGACGGGCGCCATGTGGCCCTGGTCGACGACGTGCTGACCACCGGTGCCACTGCCCGAGCGCTGGCGAGCCTGCTGCGCAAGGCCGGGGCGCGCCGGGTCGATGTGTATTGCCTGGCACGCACGCCCAGGCCTGGGCAGGGTTGACTAGACTCGGTCTCGAAGGCACTTTCGCCGCATCACACCGCCGGTAACCTGCCCAATGTCCCTGCCCGCCCTGCTTGCCCAGCACATCTTCCGTCGCCCGCAGCGCATCGCCCTGCTGCAGCACATCGCTGAACAAGGCTCGATCACCCGCGCCGCCAAGGCGGCCGGGATCAGTTACAAGAGCGCCTGGGATGCCATCGACGAGCTCAACAACCTCGCCGCTCAGCCGTTGGTCGAGCGCAGTGCCGGCGGGCGTGGCGGTGGCGGTGCCAAGCTGTCGACGGAGGGCGCGCGAGTATTGCGCCTGTATCAGCGCATCCAGGCGTTGCAGAGCGAAATCCTCGAATCCACCGAAGAACACAGCGACCTCGACCTGCTCGGCCGCCTGATGCTGCGCACCAGCGCTCGCAATCAGTTGCGCGGGCAGATCAGCGGGCTGCGCCGCGAGGGGCGTTACGACAGGGTCAGCCTGGCACTTGGCAGCGGGCTGGAAATCGATGCGCTGATCACACCGGACAGTACCGAACGGCTGGAGCTGGCCCTGGGAAGCACGGTGGTGGCCCTGCTCAAGGCCGGATGGGTGAAAGTGCTGGCTGCCGCTGATCAGCCGGACGCCGAGAGCAATTGCCTGCGCGCCCAGGTAGAAGAAGTACTGGCCAATGAAGGCGGCAGCAGTGAAATGCGGCTGGCGCTGGAGAACGGACAGACGCTGTGCGCCTTTGCCGAACCGCAATGGCTGCAGCAGCAGGCAGTCGCGGCAGGCAGCAAGGTGCGAGCGCAGTTTCATCCTTCGTTCGTGCTGCTGGGGGTGCCGGTGTAGCGCGCAATGCGTTGGAGCGGGCTCGCACCGCGATCACCCGAAGCGGCTACCTGGCAGGCGACGTGATGGGCCTGGAGCATTGTAGTGGCTGGTTTACGGCCGCTTCGCGCCCGATCGCGGGACGAGCCCGCTTCCACAGGAATGCAGGGAGCTTTGGCACCTGAAGCTGCCATGGAATGCGTTACCATGCCGCGCATGCATTCCCCTGCCGGAGCTCCCATGTCCCATCCCTTCGATACCCTCACCCCCGACCTGGTCCTGGACGCCGTCGAAAGCCTGGGCTTTCTCAGCGATGCCCGGGTGCTGGCGCTCAACAGTTATGAGAACCGCGTCTATCAGGTGGGCATCGAAGGTGAACAACCGCTGATCGCCAAGTTCTACCGCCCCGGGCGCTGGAGCGATGCAGCCATCCTCGAGGAACACAGCTTCAGCTTCGAACTGGCCGAGCACGAGGTGCCGGTTGTCGCCCCGCTTCAGCATGAAGGTCGCAGCCTGTTCGAGCACCAGGGCTTTCGCTTCACCTTGTTCCCCCGCCGCGGCGGCCATGCGCCCGAACCTGGCAACCTCGATCAGCTGTATCGCCTCGGGCAATTGCTCGGACGCCTGCATGCCGTCGGCGCCACGCGCCCCTTCGAGCATCGCGAAACACTGGCTGTGGACAACTTTGGCCATGCCTCGCTCAAGACCCTGCTCGACGGCGATTTCGTCCCGCGCGAGTTGCTGCCGGCGTTCGAATCCGTGGCCCGCGACCTGCTCAAGCGGGTCGAGGATATCTACCAACGCACGCCCTTCGAGACGATCCGCCTGCATGGCGACTGTCACGCTGGCAACCTGATGCACCGCGACGACGTCTACCACGTCGTCGATCTCGACGACTGCCGCATGGGGCCGGCAGTGCAGGACCTGTGGATGATGCTGGCCGGCAGCCGCGAAGAGCGCCTGACGCAGTTGGCCGAACTGATCGACGGATACAACGAGTTCCACGATTTCGACCCGCGCCAACTGGCGCTGATCGAGCCGCTGCGCGCCCTGCGCCAGTTGCATCACAGCGCCTGGCTGGCAAGGCGCTGGGACGACCCCGCGTTCCCGCGCAGCTTCCCCTGGTTCGGCCAGCCGCGCTACTGGGGCGACCAGATCCTGGCCCTGCGCGAGCAGATGGCGGCGCTGGATGAAGCGCCACTCAAATTGTTCTAGTTGCAAGGCGCCAGCTGTCTACAATAGGCGCCGCGATATCAGCTGCCAAAGCAAGGAATCTGCATGCACGCCGCAAACCCGCAGCGCGGGTACATCCTGGGCCTCAGCGCCTACATCATCTGGGGGCTGTTCCCCCTCTACTTCAAAGCCATCCAGAGCGTCCCGGCGGTGGAGATCATCGTCCACCGGGTACTGTGGTCGGCACTGTTCGGTTCGCTCCTGCTGCTGGTATGGAAACACCCAGGCTGGTGGCGCGAGCTGCGCGACAACCCGCGGCGCCTGGCGATCCTGGCCCTGAGCGGCGCACTGATCGCAGGCAACTGGCTGACCTACGTGTGGGCCGTGAACAACGGGCGCATGCTCGAGGCCAGCCTGGGCTACTACATCAACCCACTGGTCAACGTGCTGCTGGGCATGCTCCTGCTGGGCGAACGCCTGCGCCGCCTGCAATGGCTGGCGGTCGGGTTGGCCGCAGCGGGGGTGGCGCAACAGGTGTGGCAGGTCGGTGGCCTGCCCTGGGTGTCGCTGGGGCTGGCGCTGTCGTTCGGTTTCTATGGCCTGATCCGCAAGCAGGCGCCGGTGGCGGCGCTGCCGGGGTTGGTGGTGGAGACCTGGATGCTGGTGCCGTTGGCACTGGGCTGGCTGCTGCTGCACCCGCAAGCCAACAGCGCCAACCTCGCGTTCTTCAGCAGCAGCGAAGCGTTGTGGTTGATGGCTGCGGGGCCGGTCACGCTGGTGCCGCTGGTGTGCTTCAACGCCGCCGCGCGCCACCTGCCCTACACCACCCTGGGCTTCCTGCAATACCTGGCGCCGACCCTGGTGCTGTTGCAGGCGGTGCTGCTGTTCGACGAGCACCTGTCCTCGAGTACCCTGATCGCCTTCATGTTCATCTGGGCTGGCCTGGCGATCTACAGCGTCGATGCCTGGCTGAGCCTGCGCAAACGCGCCTGATCAAAAAACAGTCAAACTTCTACAGGCCACGTATCACGTGGCCTGTAGCAAGGTCTCCAGAGGTTATCCACACCCTGATCCCCGCGCTTTGTGCACAAGCCCCTGAAATATGGACATTTTTTGCACAATCCGCTGCAGCCCGCGATCTATCGGGGCTGGCCTGGAGTACCCTCAGGTTATCCACAGGGGCTTCCCCGTTAAATCGGGATAACCCGCTATTCCTCCGGCCTGAGCTTCAACTCCACCATCAGGTCATCGGCGAGGCTTTCGAGCTTCTGCTGCAGGACATCCAGCGACAAGGTCAGCGGCAATGCCAGCAAGGCATCGGCGTGGAACAGTGGCTCGCTGCTCATCGGTGCCGGGCGCACTTCGGTGCTCAAGCGCTCGAGGTTGACCCCCTGCTCCGCCAGCAACCGGGTGATATCGCGAACGATCCCGGGGCGGTCATTGCCCACCAGCTCCATCGCGATCGGTTTCCAGGTGCAGGACGGTTCGATGCCGCTCTCGGCAATCAGCACGCGGATCCCATGGTCGCCCAGCTTCTGCAGTGACTCGACCAGCTCGTCATAGTTTTCCGCTGGCACCGCCACCCGCAGGATACCGGCGAACTGCCCGGCCATGCGCGACATGCGGCTTTCCAGCCAGTTACCGCTGTGATCGGAGATGCACTGGGCGATGCGTTCGACCTGTCCGGCCTTGTCAGGGGCGATCACGGTGAGTACAAGATGATCCACGGGCCACTCCTCTACCTGCTCTTACAAGGGCATCGAATCAGTATAGGCAAGGCGCGGCAACCTGCCGCAGGGCAGACCGAGCAACAAATCGTGTACCGTTTAGAGATTTATCTGGAACAATCCACACGTTTTTTGCGAACATACTGTCTCCCAGCGTGACCCCATGCGACCAACGGGTCGCACAACGACGCTTTTAGTCTGATGTTCACTCGCCTACTGCATCATGTAGTATGCGCCAGCGCGGACTACAAAACGTCGTTTGGATGTCTGCCAAGGCGCCTGTGAAAATACGCGAATCGCCCGCCAGCCTGTCTGGCAGGCCGCACCCAGCCGCGCTCGGGCTGCATGACGAGGGCATGTACTGGCCGCGTGTTTAGAGAAGCGCTACAGGCTTAATACAGAAGAGCGAAATAGCTGAGCAGAGTGAGGCAAGCAATGACTGGATACGTTCAAGTCGGTGGCCTTCAGGTCGCCAAGGTCCTGTACGACTTCGTCAACGACGAAGCCATTGCGGGGACCGGCATCGTCGCCGAGCAGTTCTGGGCCGGTGCAGAGAAGATCATCAACGACCTCGCTCCAAAGAACAAAGCCCTGCTCGCCAAGCGTGACGAGCTGCAAGCCAAGATCGATGCCTGGCACCAGGCACGCCAGGGTCAGGCCCACGACGCCGCGACCTACAAAGCATTCCTCCAGGAAATCGGCTACCTGCTGCCGCAAGCCGACGATTTCCAGGCCACCACGCAAAACGTCGACGAAGAAATCGCCCATATGGCCGGCCCGCAGCTGGTGGTGCCGGTGATGAACGCGCGCTTCGCCCTGAACGCCGCCAACGCCCGCTGGGGTTCGCTGTATGACGCACTGTATGGCACCGACGCCATCAGCGAAGAAGGCGGCGCCGAAAAAGGCCAGGGCTACAACAAGGTACGCGGCGACAAAGTCATCGCCTTCGCCCGCGCCTTCCTCGATGAGGCCGCGCCCCTGGCTGCCGGCTCCCACGTCGATTCCACCGGCTATCGCATCGACGCCGGCAAGCTGGTCGTCGCGCTCAAGGGCGGCAGCAACAGCGGCCTGCGCGACGACGCCCAACTGATTGGTTTCCGTGGCGACGCCGCAGCGCCGACGGCCGTGCTGCTCAAGCACAACGGCCTGCACTTCGAGATCCAGGTCGACGCCAGCACCCCGGTCGGCAGCACCGACGCCGCCGGCGTGAAAGACATCCTGATGGAATCGGCACTGACCACCATCATGGACTGCGAAGACTCTGTCGCCGCCGTCGATGCCGACGACAAGGTCGTCGTCTACCGCAACTGGCTGGGCCTGATGAAGGGCGACCTGTCCGAAAGCGTGACCAAGGGTGGCAAGACCTTCACTCGCACCATGAACCCCGACCGCGAGTACGCAGCGCCCAATGGCGGCAGCGTTACCCTGCACGGTCGTTCGTTGCTGTTCGTGCGCAACGTCGGTCACCTGATGACCAACCCGGCGATCCTCGATGCCCAGGGCAACGAAATTCCCGAAGGTATCCAGGACGCCCTGTTCACCAACCTCATCGCGCTGCACAACCTCAACGGCAACACCAGCCGCAAGAACACCCGTAGCGGCAGCGTGTACATCGTCAAGCCGAAGATGCACGGCCCTGAGGAAGTGGCGTTCGCCGCCGAGATCTTCAGCCGCGTCGAAGACCTGCTGGGCATGCCGCGCAACACCGTCAAAGTGGGCATCATGGACGAGGAGCGCCGCACCACGGTCAACCTCAAGGCCTGCATCAAGTCCGCGGCCGAGCGCGTGGTGTTCATCAACACCGGTTTCCTCGACCGCACTGGCGATGAGATCCACACCTCGATGGAAGCCGGCGCCATGGTGCGCAAGGGCGCCATGAAGAGCGAGAAATGGATCGGCGCGTACGAAAACAACAACGTCGACATCGGCCTGGCGACTGGCCTGCAAGGCCGTGCCCAGATCGGCAAGGGCATGTGGGCCATGCCTGACCTGATGGCGGCGATGCTCGAACAGAAGATCGCCCACCCGCTGTCCGGCGCCAACACCGCCTGGGTCCCTTCGCCGACCGCCGCGACCCTGCACGCACTGCACTACCACAAGGTCGACGTCCAGGCGCGCCAGCGCGAGCTGGCCTCGCGCACCCCGGCCTCGGTGGACGACATCCTGACCATTCCGCTGGCGGCCAACACCCACTGGTCTGCCGACGAGATCCGCAACGAGCTGGACAACAACGCCCAGGGCATCCTCGGCTACGTCGTACGCTGGATCGACCACGGTGTGGGCTGCTCGAAGGTGCCGGACATCAATAACGTCGGGCTGATGGAAGACCGCGCCACCCTGCGCATTTCCGCCCAGTTGCTGGCCAACTGGCTGCGTCATGGCATCGTCACCCAGGAGCAGGTGCTGGAAAGCCTCAAGCGCATGGCAGCGGTGGTCGACAAGCAGAACGCCGGCGACGCCCAGTACCGCCCGATGGCGCCGAACTTCGATGACAACATCGCGTTCCAGGCCGCGGTCGAGCTGGTCGTCGAAGGTGCGAAGCAGCCGAACGGCTATACCGAGCCGGTACTGCATCGCCGCCGTCGCGAGTTCAAGGCGCGTAACGGGCTGTAAGTTAGATCTACGACGGGGGTCGCTTTGCGGCCCAATCGCGGCACAAGGCCGCTCCCACAGGTACAGTGCACGGTTCGAAGCTTGCGCCGTACCTGTGGGAGCGGCCTTGTGCCGCGATTGGGCTGCGAAGCAGCCCTAGTCCTGCATTACTCGATCTTCAATTCTCTTTTCACCAGCCCCAGCAATTTCCCCAGATCCACCGGTTTAAGCAGAAAATCCACCACCCCCAGGTGCATCACGTCCACCGCCTCCTTCACATCGGTGTCACCCGACACCACGATGATCGACAAGGCCGCCCGCTCCGACTCGCGAATCTGCCGAATCAGTTCCAGGCCATCCTTGGGCTCCATGCGCAGATCGGTGATCATCAGCGCGATGCGCGGTTCGTAGTGCAGCTTGAACATCGCCTCCTGCGCACCATCGGCCACCATGCAGTCGATGCCACGGCTTTTCAGGTACAGGCTCAGGGCCTCGCTGTTCACCGGATTGTCGTCCACCACCAGCACCACCGGCCTGGGCGCCACTGGCGCGCTCACCACGGCCAACGCCTCGCGCTCGGCGTCACTCAGTATTTCGTCATGCTCAGCCATGGCCATCTCGTCAAAAAAATCTCGTGCTAGGTTTAGGACCGCGAAAACCGGCGTAGCCTACCCACCTTTCGTCGGATCCTTGACAGCGACGCTCACCGATAGACTTACGTCCAATGGGCATCCACGGGCAGCCAGCCGACCATGGAGGCCGAAAACAACAAAGCCGATACCTATAGATAGATATATATAGTTCGGCGTAGCGATACGGTCAGCTTCATGAGCAAAAAGGACGCCTACACCCAGGCCGGCAGGACAGCGGTGCTGCAGAACATCCAAGGTACGCTGCAGTTTCTGCAGCGCTTCCCGCCGTTCAATCAGATGGAACAGGGCCACCTCGCCTATCTGGTGGAGCAGTGCCAACTGCGCTTCTATGCCAGCGGCGAAAGCATCATCAAGCCCGCCGACGGGCCCGTGGAACACTTCTACATCGTCAAGCAGGGCCGGGTGGTGGGCGAACGCCAGCATGTCACCGGCCCCGGTGTTGAAACCACCTTCGAGATCGCCAGCGGCGAATGCTTCCCCCTGGCCGCACTGCTTGGCGAACGGGCCACGCGCACCGAACACCTGGCCGGCGAAGACACCTTCTGCCTGCAACTGAACAAGGCGGCGTTCATCCGCGTGTTCTCGTTGTCCGGCGTATTTCGCGACTTCGCCCTGCGCGGCGTCAGCAGCCTGCTCGATCAGGTCAACCAGCAGGTGCGCCAGCGCGCCGTGGAAACCCTGGGCACGCAGTATTCGCTCAATACACCGCTGGGCGAGCTGGCCATGCGTCATCCGGTGGTGTGCACGCCCGACACGCCACTGCGCGACGCGGTACGGTCGATGCACGAACAACAAGTGGGGAGCATTGCCATCGTCAATGAGCAGCGCTTCCCCATCGGTATCTTCACCCTGCGCGACCTCCGTCAGGTGGTCGCCGACGCCAGCGCCGAGCTCAGTGCACCGATCGACCGGCACATGACCGTCGCACCGTTCTACCTCAGCCCCCAGGCCAGCGCCTTCGATGCCGCCATGGCGATGACCGAACGGCATATCGCGCATGTCTGCCTGGTGGATAACGGTCGCCTGTGTGGGGTGGTGTCCGAGCGCGACCTGTTCTCCCTGCAGCGGGTCGACCTGGTGCATCTGGCGCGCACCATCCGTCACGCGCCGCGCCTGGAAGTGCTGGTGGCATTGCGCGGCGAGATCGGCCAACTTGTCGAGCGCATGCTCGCCCATGGTGCTTCCTCGACGCAGATCACCCAGATCATCACCCTGCTCAACGACCATACCGTCTGCCGG